>JACNJF010000060.1 GCA_014382695.1 Gammaproteobacteria bacterium
TGAGCAACGCCGTTCGCGCATCCTGAAACCGGGTGAAATCAAGGTTGAATTAAATTTCATAAAAATAAAATCGGCCAATGCCACCCGAGCAGTCATCGATTTTCAACAAAATTTCTCCTCGCCAGGTTATCAGGATACAGTCGTCAAACGCATAACTCTGAGCAAAGTCAATGGCGACTGGAAAATCAGCCGGGAAATAACGATTGCCGTCCTATGATCCGCGCTCTTTCGATCACTCTGCTATTTTGTTTCTCTATTGCCGGCCATGCACAGAATCAGCCGGAAGATTATGAACAGGGTTTATTGCAGACCATCAGCGATATTCAGCAGTCAAACCATGAACAGGCTCTGACCGATACCCGTAAGTTCCTGCAGCAATATCCCACCAGCAAGGTGGCGCAACTGCTATTGGCCGATCTCATCACGGCTAATGCCGGAGTTCTTTCCAGCATAGGTTCAGGCATTTCCGCCGAACCGGAACTCAACGATCTCACCTTTGAACTGCGCCAGCGACTGTCGCACCAGTCCACACCTGCATTACAGGGGCTACTGCCCGATAATATTATTCAACTGTCCGAACATCAGGACTATGTAATTGTGATCGACCAGACCGAGTCACGCCTGTATGTGTATCGAAATCAACAGGGCACCCCGCTGCTGGAAACCAGTTATTTCGTCACCATCGGCCTGAAAGGTGCTGGCAAGGAAAAATCCGGCGACCAGAAAACACCGGTCGGTGTGTATCATGTAACCCGCCATATCGAAGGCAGAAAGCTGCCCGACCTGTATGGTAAGGGTGCCTTCCCGGTGAATTATCCCAACAGCTGGGATCTCCGTAAAAACCGTAGCGGCGATGGTATCTGGTTGCATGGCACGCCGTCCTACACCTATAACCGTGCACCCTGGGCCAGCGATGGCTGCATGGTGGTGAGCAATGAAGACTTTCTCGACATCTCGCGCTATATCAACCCCGACCAGCACACGACGATCATCAATACGCATAAAATCAACTGGATCACAGCCGATGCATGGCGTGAACAGCAGCAGATGATGCGACAGGCGCTGGATCAATGGATCAGCGACTGGGAAAGCAATATCATCGACAATTACATGCAGAATTACTCGGAATCCGACTTTTCATCGAATGGACGGGATTACCGTGCATGGGAAACCTACAAACGCCGGGTTAACCACAACCGAAAAAATATCGACATCGAATACAGCAACCTGAATATCTTCAAATACCCGGGCGAACAGAATCTGGTGCTGATGCAATATGATCAGGCCTACCGCAGTAGCAACCTGAATGCCGACAACCCCAAGGAACTATTCTGGCAGAAACAGGGGAACCACTGGAAGATTGTGTATGAGGGCACTCGCAAACTGGGACATTCTGGCACCAGCCGAGCCCGCAACTGATGGCGGACGACCACTCCTTCGTCGCTGAAGTGGTCGACAGGATGCAACACTCAGGAACGGTTAGCGCTCGCCGCATGTTCGGGGGACACGGAATATTCCATCAGGGTCTAATGTTTGCGCTGATTGCCGACGATCAGCTTTACCTGAAAACCGATCCTCACAATCTATCACTATTCAGGGATGCCGAGCTGACACCGTTCAGTTATTCCAGGGCAGACGGAAAACAGTTCAGCATGTCTTATTACCAGGCTCCTGAATCCTTTTTTGAAGAACCGGAACAGGCCCTGTTCTGGGCTCAGTCGGCTCAGCAGGCAGCCGCGAGGGCCGCATCTACCAAACGGCGCAAATAAAACCACGTCGACGGCCTACTAAAATATGCATCGCGCCAAGCTCTCTATATAATAGCGCCGATTTAAACTCAGCCTCAGGAAAACCCATGTCTGCCATTATTCTGGACGGAAAAGCCCTTGCCACCAAAATCGAACTGCAACTGCGTGAACGCGTCGCAAAGATCAAACAGCATACACAGGGAACCACACCGATACTGGCAACGATTCTGGTGGGCGACGACCCTTCCTCGGCGACCTACGTAAAAATGAAAGGCAATGCCTGCCAGCGCGTCGGCATGCAGTCGATTCGACGGGTGCTGGATAAAAACAGTAGTACCGAACAGCTGATCGCGGAAATCCACAGCCTGAATAATAATCCCGATGTACACGGCATCCTGCTCCAGCATCCGGTACCGGAGCAGATCGATGAACGCCTGTGCTTCGATGCGATCGATATACGCAAGGATGTGGACGGCGTAACCTCACTCGGTTTTGGCAAGATGACGATGCAGGAATTCGCCTATGGCTCGGCCACCCCTGCCGGTATCATGTCATTGCTTGAAGCCTTTCAGATCGAGCTCAGCGGCAAACATGCGGTGGTGATCGGGCGTAGTGCCATTCTCGGTAAACCGATGGCAATGATGCTGCTGAATGCAAACGCGACCGTTACCATCTGTCATTCCAGAACGCAAAACCTGCCCACGCTGATACAGCAGGCGGATATCGTGGTTGGCGCAGTTGGACGACCCGAGTTTATCCGTGCCGACTGGATCAAGGATGGCGCGGTAGTGATTGATGCGGGCTATCATCCGGGTGGCATTGGTGACATAGAGCTGAAACCACTGTCACAACGATGCTACGCTTACACACCTGTTCCGGGCGGGGTCGGCCCCATGACCATTGCCACCCTGATCAGGCAGACAGTGGATGCTGCAGAAAAACATTACGGAGTATATTAGCAATTTCTTATATTGCTTTAATTCAGAGATTTCGTTATCCTTCTGCATCAATAAACCTTTTACCAGTTCTGAAGAGACTGGGCATACTGCCGGAGACAGCGGATCATGATTAATTTTAAACCACTCGTAATGACCAGCCTTGTTGCGCTGGTGTTATCCAGCCAGACTGTTCAGGCACAGAATCCATACAACTACGGTTACGGCCAGCAATATAATCCTTACGCCTATAACCGTGCGCCCAATGGCTACGCTAACCCGAACCCTTATGGCTATGGGAATCAGAACTATTACCGCCCGAATAACAATTTTTTCAGTAATGGCCCGTTTAACAACAGTGGCAGAGGTCGCGGTAACAATGGTTTTGGCGAGCAGTTCTGGCCAGGTCGTGGCAGCGTCTACGACGACGTCCTGCCGGCACAGGGCCCATGGAATCGTAACTGGGGTCGTGCACCCTGGAATCGTGATTATGACAACCTGTGGGGACGCAACGGTGGCCCCTCCAAGTGGTTTGATCCGAGTGATCCTAAAGAAGGTGTCGCTCAGGCCTGGGAAGATATGATGATCACTCCAAATGCTCTCGGCACGATGCCCGGTGGCTGGAAAGCCCCTTCGATCTCGATACCTAACCCGGTTGACGTGGGCGATGAGCTCAAGAACGCCGCAAAAGATATGCCCGGCGAGATGCGTAACTTCAGTGACGGCTTCACCTACGGCGGTGACGATAATGGTTACGGTAACGGCAACCAGGGCAATCAGGGCGGTCGCGATAACGGCGGCATCAGCATCGATACCAGTCGCAAACGTTAATAACCTCACTTTAGAAAAACCGGCTTAGGCCGGTTTTTTTTTGCCCGTAAGAGTTTATCCATTGGGCTCACTTTTGACGCCGATTCAACTCATAAAGCCAGCACCAGCGGCGCGCTTCAACGGATCTCGCCAATGTTCCAGATTGATGCTATTGATTGAGATTTAAGGCATTTTTCCTGCTATATTCGCGCCATGATCTGGTTAAGCCTGGCGCCAATTTTATTCGTTATTATCGTTCTGATTATCAGCTATAACCGGCTGGTGAGCGATAAACATCGCGTTCTGGCTGGCTGGAGTGATATCGATGTCCAGTTAAAACGGCGCCATGATCTTATTCCAAAACTGGTGCAGGCGATTCAGCAATACGCGCGCTATGAACAGGCGACACTGCAGGCCATCACCGAATTACGTCAGCAGGCCCGCCAACAGACCGATATCGGCACACGCAGTCAACTCGAAAACAATATTTCAGGTTCGTTATTCTCACTGTATGCGCTGGCGGAAAACTATCCGGATCTTAAGTCGAATCAGAATTATCTCGATCTGCAGCAGCAGGTCACACTGGTGGAACAGGATATACACTTCGCCCGACGCTATTTTAACGGTGCAGTGAATAAGCTGAATACACGCATCGAAACCTTCCCTGAACTGATCGTCGCGCGCTTACTGCGATTTAAGCCCGCCAGCTATTTTGAACTGCAGGAATCCCACCCATGAATCCGGCCAGGCTGATGCTGGCATTGGTGCTGTTCATGCTGCCGCTACAGCCGTACGCGGCTGAGGTCATCAGCGCTTTTCACAGCGACATTACGATCCAGCGTGACGGTCAATTGCTGATCCGTGAAACGATCCAGGTAACGGCTGAAAACGAGCAGATCCAGCGCGGTATCTATCGTGATTTCCCAACCCGCTATCAGGATGAAGTAGGCAATATCACCCTGGTCAGTTTCGAACTACTATCGGTTAAACGTGACCATCAGCAGGAGCCCTACCGACTGCAACAAAGAGCCAATGGGGTACGCATCTATATCGGCCAGCAGGATGTGTTTCTGCCACCCGCAAGCTACCAGTATCAGATTGAATACCAGACCGATCGCCAGCTCGGATTCTTTGCCGATTTCGATGAGCTCTATTTTAATGTCACCGGCAATGACTGGAGCTTCCCGATCCTGCAGGCATCCGCCAACGTAACCCTGCCCGAGCCGGTTAGCAGTCATTCTGTAGCACTTGGCGGCTTCACTGGTAAAAAAGGATCAACCCAGCAAAACCTGACCCATTACCCGCAGCTGAGCAATCAGTTCCACTTCGAAACCACGCAGGCATTAAACCGCAACGAAGGGCTGACCATCGTTGCCAGCTGGCCCAAAGGCATTATCAACGAACCAGACTCAACCCGCAAAAGGCAGTACTTCATCGATGATAATGCGCATAGCCTGATCGCTGCGGGAGGATTTCTGTTGCTACTTTTATATTATTCAATCGCCTGGTATAAGGTTGGCAAAGATCCCGCCAGCAGGGTGATTATGCCGCTGTATCAACCGCCGTCAGGCTTCTCCCCCGCTTCCACCCGCTTTATCAGCCGGATGGCTTACGACAAAACCTGCTTTACCGCAGCCATTGTCAATCTGACCATCAAGGGCTATATCAGCATTCAGCAAAACCAGAGGAAACAGTTTACCCTGCAAAAACAACCATCGGGTTCTGCGACACTAGCGGCCGGAGAAAGCGTCATACTGCAGCAATTGTTCGGCCAGTCCGAGCAGATCACGCTCAGCCAGACAGAACATGTCAGAATCGCAAACGCGATCAACCAGCATGAAACCTCGTTACGCAGGGACTTCGAAAAGCTTTACTTCCTGACCAATAGCGGACTGTTTACGATGGGTCTGGCGCTCACCGTGTTGACTATTCTGTTTTCTTTCAGCCGGATTCCACACGATGATATCCTGCAGGCTACACTGGTGGCTTCGATCTTCAGCCTGATTCCCTTTCTGATTATCGGGCTTCAGTTCTGGCGGGCACTCACCCGGCATAAGCGCTTTTCTATCGCCAGCATGACCATTCAGGTGGTATTTCTAGGCCTGTTTTTCTTTATTCTAAACATTTCAATGGCCCAGATTAAACCACTGCTGGGCCTGGTGGCATGGCCGCTGACCATCAGCCTTTACCTGCTGATCGCCACCAACGTACTGTTCCAGCAGTGGCTCAAGGCCCCTACTCTGGCCGGGCGCAAACTGCTCAACCGAATCGAAGGGTTCAGGCTTTATCTGAGTGTGGCGGAGGAAGATGAAATCAAACTCTCCGGCGCACCGCGCTTCAGCAGTGACATCTATCAAAGCTTTCTACCGTATGCACTGGCACTCGGCGTCGATCATGCCTGGTCAGAAAAACTGGAACGCTCGATTGCGGCCGGCCTGGTGCAGAAAGGTTTCCAGCCGTCCGGTTTTCTGTACTATCACGCGTCTCATACCTACAGTGGTTTTGCCGATTCGCTATCCAGCAATCTGGATTCGGCGATCAGCTCGGCTTCGACCGCACCCGGGTCATCATCCGGCTCCAGCGGCGGCTCTTCCGGAGGCGGTGGTGGAGGTGGCGGCGGCGGAGGCTGGTAAGGCATTACCCGCGCTATGGGTAAAATCCTGTTCCGACGAATACACTATTCACGATAATTTAGAGAAACCCCATGTCGAATCCAATTCAACGTATCGCCATCTATTCAAAAGCCCAGCGCATCACTCACTGGTTGATTGCTGCCGGCACTACTTTCCTGTTGATCAGTGCCTGGCTAATCCAGCATTCGGATGTCGATATCCTGGCCTGGACAGACTGGCATATTATGCTGGGGCAGGCGCTTTCAGTGGTACTGGCGTTTCGCATCTATTTGCTGTTTAAACCAGGTTCCGGTCACTGGCGACTACTGATTCCGAGCAGAGAGCAGCGCCATATCCTGCTCCAGACCATCAAGTTTTATGCCTCGCTGGGCAGACTGCCCTGTCCGGACTGGTATGCCTACAACCCGCTGTGGCAACCGCTGTATCTGCTGCTGATTGCGACCCTGATCGTCACTACGATCAGCGGCTACCTGATCGGCAATGCACTCTTTTTCGCGGGCCTGTCGATGACGCAGCTGCATGCCATCGTCGCCACTCTGGTACTTTATTTTAGTCTGATTCATCCCCTGTTTGCCGCCATCCATGACGTGAAGGGACAGGGTGCACAGATTTCCGCAATGCTTAACGGTTACAAATACTTTCAGAGTAAAGCGGTGGATAAACCACTGCCACAGGCCGATAACAGCGTCTCGCTGCAAAGCCTGCTTAAAAAATAAACAGCGCGACGATCACATCCTTATTACGCGTTCAGGTCCAGCGAAACAGGCGTGCGGAAACCAGCAGCAACAGCACCGTCAGTCCACTTAACAGGCTGATTTCAAACGCCACCCCGCTCACACCGGCACCGTCGATCATGATACGTCTGGCCGCATCCACCAGATGGGTGAGTGGAAACAGTTGCGACATCAACTGCGCTAATGGATGGGTGCCTTCCATCGAAAACCATACCCCGGAAAAAAACATCATTGGCCAGCTGATCAGATTCAGCATCCCGTCGGCCACCTCTTCGGTCTTGAGCCGGGTAGCGACGATCAGCCCCATACTGGTCAAACAGGCCGCCCCGCTCAGGAACACCAGAAACAGCGCCAGATAGGAGCCGCGTACGGTAAAACCAACCACCAGATTCGCCCCCACAAACACCGTTAGCGTGACCCCGATGATGATGATAATTCTGGCGATCACCTGCGCCGTCAGAAACTCAAACGGTGTCAGTGGTGTGGCCTGTAGACGCTTCAGCACACCATTCTTGCGGTAGCGCACCACCACCCAGCCGACGCCCCACAGACAGGAAAACATCATGTTCATCGCCAGCACACCCGGTACCAGCCAGTCGACATAACGGATATCCTGTCCGCTCACCAGCTCACGCTGCAGCTCGATGCGAGTGGCTGAAAAGGATTCATGGTATAGCTTTTCCAGCATGTAACCATTGGCAGAATGCGGATTCACCCAGTAACGCGGCGGCGTGCTGGACCGATCCAGCAGCATATCAAACTGATGGCGCTGCACGCGCACAATAGCCACGGCCAGATCGTCGACCTCGATAAAGCGAATGTGTTCGGTTTGCAGAAAACTGAGCTCCTGCTGAGACGTCGCCTCACTGTTATACAGAGCCACCTTAAACAGCTCCCTGCTGTCACCGCTGAAGATAAAGTAAAACCCGAAAATGATCAGCAGCGGCATCATCAGATTCCACGTCCAGGATGCGGTGTCGCGATAAAACTCACGAAATCGCGCGCGCATCACTGCCATCATTCGTTTAATATTCATGCTCGATCCTCAGGTTCTCAGGGCATGCCCGGTCAGCTTTAAAAACAGATCCTCCAGCGACGGCGCACTGATCTGACAATCACCCAGGCCCACCCCCAGCAGCTCCAGTCTGGCGATCGACTTTGGCACATCATCGGTAAACATTTCGAACTGCCCGTCCACCAGCTTAATATCGTCCGGCAGTTGCTGCGCCGGTTTAATCGCGGAGCCCGGCAGGCGGATCACGGTCGAGGCGAAATGCTGTTGCAGTAAATCATCCGGCCTGCCCTCGATGATAATCCTGCCCTTATCCACAATCGCAATCTGATCGCATAAGCGATAGGCCTCCTCCATGTAATGCGTGGTCAGGATGATAGTTTTTCCAGCCTGCTTAATACCTTCGATCAGCGCCCAGAAGTTTCGTCTTGATTGTGGATCGAGTCCGGTGGTCGGCTCATCCAGAAAAACCAGGTGCGGATCATTCACCAGTGCGATGGCGAGCAACAGGCGCTGACGCTGACCGCCGGAAAGCTTGCGCGTATCGCGCTCGATAAATTCCTGCAGATGGCACAGCTCGATCAATGCGGCAAGATCTGCCGTTTTTTCATACAGCGCCGCAAACATCACCAGCGCTTCCTGTACGGTCTGAAAGTCGAGTAACGAGGTGGACTGAAACTGAATCCCAATCTCATGCCTGAAACGGCTATCGATCGGTTTGCCCTGATACAGAATCTGCCCGCGATCCGGCTGGATGATACCCTCCAGTAATTCCATGGTGGTGGTTTTGCCGGCCCCATTCGGGCCCAGCAGGCCATAGCAACTGCCGGACTCTACCTGAAACCCAATGCCATCCACCGCGATCACATCCGGATAGGCCTTTACCAGATCATGCGCAGACAGAATAATCGTCATCGTCAACAATACCCGAGGTGAAAAAAATCAACGCTAACATAATCCCATTGTTTGTCCAGAATACACACATCACTCCAGGTCTGTCTGGCTTATACTGTCAGGAGCAATCAGCCGTGGACCAACATGATTCAACTAAACAACAGCCTGCAAGCCGTTAATAGCAAAGACTTCCAGCAAATTTTTTCGCAGGAAGTGCTACAGCTCGCGCTCGATCTGTTACCCCTGCAGCAGGGCCTGCAGTTTGGCAGTCATGCCCTTACCGACAATATACAGATCATGGTGAACACGGTTCGTCAACAGCAGGATGAACTGATCGTAACCACGGGAATTTTTTATTCCAGTATTATTGCCGGCTGTAACTGTGCGGATGACCCGACTCCGGTCGATCTCAACAATGAATATTGTGAAGTTGAGTTCAGCATCAACCGACACAATGCCGACACCCGCATCAGCCTGATCTAGAGGACACACAGAATCATCCTCAATGCGCTTTCCCTTCGCGCGGTTTGGCAGTTAAACTAGACACCGGTTCACAATTTTTGTGATTCCGGCACCGTATCGATTTCTGGAGAAAACCATGCGTATTGGATTTATTGGCCTGGGGGTGATGGGTAAGCCCATGTCCTCTCACTTAATGACCGCCGGTCATAGCCTGTATAGCTGTACCAATGTTTCAGACATCCATCCGGATCTGTTAGCGCAGGGTCTGCATATCTGTGCTTCCCCCGCTGCGGTCGCTGAAAAATCCGCTATTATTTTCACCATGTTGCCCGACACGAGCGATGTGGAAAAAGTGTTACTCGGTGAAAACGGTATACTCTCATCGATCCGGGCCGGTAAGGTCATCGTCGACATGAGCTCCATATCGCCAAGCGAAACCATTCGCTTTGCCTATCGGGCCAATGAAGCAGGTTGCGAATATCTGGATGCGCCGGTCTCCGGTGGGCAGAGTGGTGCCGAAGCGGCCAGCCTGTCGATCATGGTGGGCGGCGACCCCAAAACCTTTGCACAGATTAAACCCCTGTTTGCCCTGCTCGGAAAAAATATCACCCGAGTGGGCGATGTCGGTACCGGCCAGATCTGTAAAATCGCCAATCAGATGATCGTCGCGATCAATATCGAAGCGGTTGCTGAAGCACTGGTGCTGGTATCCAAGGCCGGTGCAGACCCTGAGCTGGTCAGACAGGCGCTGATGGGCGGTTCTGCCAGTTCACGCGTACTGGAGAAACAGGCCGTAAGAATGATCAAGCGCCAGTTTGAACCCGGATTCCGGGTTGACCTGCACCGTAAAGACCTGAAACTTGCACTGAATACTGCCCAGGAACTGGGGCTGAGCCTGCCCAACACCGCCGTTACCCTGCAACTGCTAAACAGCTGCGCAGCAGAACAAAACGGTGGAAGCCTGGATCATTCTTCGCTGATACTGGCGCTCGAAAAAGCGGCCAGTCATGCGATCAGCCACTGATTACAACTCACAACACTAATACCGAGACCAGCCTCTGACATGAGCGAAGCGTTAAAACATAAACCGAGAAAACGATTCGGCCAGCACTTTTTACACGACAAGAATATTATTCGTAAGCTGCTAAGTGCGATGAATCCACAGCCTACCGACAGCATTATTGAAATCGGACCGGGTGAAGGTGCGCTGACCTTTCCGTTGCTGCAGCGCTGTGAAGAGTTAACCGCGATTGAACTGGATCGGGATCTGATCCCACTGTTGCAGAAAAACTCAAAACCTTTCGGTACCCTGCATCTTATCAATAGTGATGTACTGCAAATTGACATGTCACAACTGTCCCTCGAAGCTCCCTTCAGACTGGCGGGGAATCTGCCCTACAATATCTCCACCCCTCTGATGTTCCATATGCTGAAATTCCAGGAGTTGATCAAGGACATGCATTTCATGGTGCAGAAGGAAGTCGCCGAACGCATCATCGCGCACCCCGACCAGGAAAACAGAAACAGCAAGCACTATGGACGACTCTCGGTGATGATGCAGTATCATTGCCAGTGTGAGTACCTGTTTGATGTTCCTCCTGGCAGCTTTAGTCCGCCACCTAAAGTGGACTCTGCCATCATCCGCCTGATCCCCCATGCAAAACCTCCAGTCACAGTGGATGATATGGAAACCTTTGCCGCACTGGTGCAGGCAGCCTTCAATCAACGCCGAAAAACCATCAGCAACTCACTCAAGCTGTTTATCGATCGCGCAACGATGCTGTCACTCGACATCGATCCGGGCTGTAGGGCAGAAAACCTGACCCTGCAACACTTCGCCCAGCTTTCTAATCACTCCAGCAAACCAGACCTATGAAAACCTCTCTGTCCATCATCGCCGCCATGGATGAAAACCGCCTGATCGGTGATAACAATACGCTGCCCTGGCATTTACCGGCGGATCTGGCCT
The DNA here is from genome assembly GCA_014382695.1 of Gammaproteobacteria bacterium. Classification (GTDB taxonomy): domain Bacteria; phylum Pseudomonadota; class Gammaproteobacteria; genus JACNJF01. The sequence continues at coordinate 11,198 of JACNJF010000060.1, forward strand.
TCTTTAAACGAACCACCCTGAATAAGCCGATATTGATGGGGCGCAAAACTTACGAATCGATCGGCAGGCCACTGCCCGGTAGAAAAAACATTATTATCAGCCGGGATGATACCTATCAGATACCCGGCTGCGATACGGCAAGCAGTATTCAGGCAGCGCTGGATCTGGTTCAGGATGAACCGGAAGCGATGTTGATTGGTGGCGCCAGCCTGTATCAGCAAACACTCGCGCTGGCAGAAACACTGTATATCAGCGAAATTCACCACCAGTTCACAGGGGATGCCTGGTTTCCCGCCATAAACGCCGCAGAATGGCACGAAGTGTGGCGTGAGAAACACCCTGCAGACGAGCGTAATGCCCACGCTTACGATTTTGTGAAATTTTTACGCAAATAAAATTCACCTTTTTAGGGGGGTAGAATCATGAGCCTGATTCAATTACAATAATTTCTCCATTTTGGAGGGTCGCGTTATGGAGCAAAAACCTATGGAAAGTCGAACTTATATCATTGGAAGAGAAGGTCATATTTTTCTGGATGACAAGTCTGTCAGCAAACAGCACGCAGAGATCCAGATTATGAATGGTGAAATTTATCTGCGAGACCTGCACTCGACGAATGGCACCTATCTGGTCAAAAATAACCGACTGGTCGCTTTTGCTGAAGGTTATGTGCAACTTCATCAACCGGTTGTCATCGGCAACAAACAATATACCATCAAAAAACTACTGGAGATTGCTGGCGCCATTGCGGCCTGAATCGGCGCCGCCTACGCACATTCTCGCCATTCCCTGCTTTTTTAATCAGAGTCAATTGCATATTTAAGCCACGCCCGCCTGCTGTATCTTTCCATAGATAAATTGCGCTGCTGCCTGAATCGTTTCAGTGACCTTGAGGTCCATTTTTTCTTCTTCTTCTGGTGTCAGAAAAAACATCATGTCGATCTCATGGCGGATATAGCGTGCTGGTAGTTTAGACAGCGAATAACAGGCAACGTCGAGGAAAAACTCTTCATCCATATCTTCGTACTGATCGATCAACTGCCGATTGATATAATCAAATACCAGGCGTTCGTAGTAATTATGCATACTGGCAAAATTCATAATTTCAAACCTTTTCTTTTGTTATAAACCAAATAAAGCCCCACCCAGTATCCAGGGCCAGATCGAGTTCTTATCTGAGCTGGACGAGGAGTGAGCCTTATTATAAATTTCCTGCTCTTCGCTGTTCAGTAATCCATTCACTGGAACTTCATCGTTAACAATAACTTTTGTGGTGCTGGTGGCAATCGCGTACTGGCCCATAATGAGCTCACCGACGCTGCCCTCTTCATCCTGCAAAGAAATCAGCCCATCCAGTACCACTACATGCAATCGTGCATCACTATCATTTCTACCCGCCGACTGTTTACAGTCATTTTCGGTACACAGCTTAACCACATAATCCGTACCCCGAACCCCTATCGTCATCACACCCGTTTGAAATCGATAGATACTCAGAGGGTTCGCACCAATCGAACCGGTGATTTTACGCAGACCGCCTTTAATCAAATCCAGAATACTGGTACTGCCCGGCTCGAATCCGGATTTTAGCGTATATTCCGTTAGTCGCAGGGATGAATCTTGTTTCAGCAGGATCTCGGCATCATCAACCATCTTTATTTTGAGGGTTGAATCCTTATCCGTGGTGAGCCGGTCGCCTTCATATAGATCATCATTATCGACTAATCTGCGATCCGTGCCTGACTTGTCGGTTGCAGTTGCATATCCCTCGACCTTAGTGACATTACCGACAACACTCAGGTTAAGCACCCGGCTCTTACGAATGACCTTAATCGTCACCAGCTGTACTCTCTCTCCTGGAATTATGTTACCGGTATAGCGGTTAAAGGCATGCGGATTACGTTCCCTGATTTCCTGCTCAAGGCGTGGCCAGAGTGCCTGATGGTCGGGGTAGATCTGCTGTAGCAGCATCGCCAGCGACTGATCCGGTCCGGCACGCATGATAGAGCGCGAAGATTCTACAAATTCATACTGAACCGAATCATCCGCCTGTACAGGAAAAAAAACTGTACAGAACAGACTTATCAGACCCGGAATCAACATCCTTAGATATCTGCTCTTCATTCAATCTTCCTCTGCTAAAATGAGTTGTTCGGCACGTTGTAAAGCCAGACCGACATAGCAGGCAGCCACTCTAATCACATTCAGATCATTGTCATCAAAAGGACTGTCGCCGGTCTTATTCACGACTTCGATCGCACCGATTATTTTTTTATCTATTCGAAGTGGCACGCACATCAGTGACGCCGTATGAAAGTCCAGATACTCATCGATGGACGATGACCACTTTCTGGAACTATGGACATTTTCAACCAGAATGGCCTGTCCTGTTTTAATCACATTGCCGACAATTCCAGTTTCGACACTGAGCCGATGATTCAGTAAAGAGTCACGCGAAACGCCAATGACTTCAACAAACTCCAGCTCCAGCTCTTCATCATCCAGCATGATCAACGAGCCATTCTCACAGTTACAGGTATGCAATACCAGTTGCAGTAACTGACTGAATAGTTTCGACACATCCGGTTGTACGTTGATCAGCTGTGTTTTTTCATCGATATCAATCAATACTCGAAACGCCTGCTGTAATCGCGCAAGTCTGCGGCTGACCTGGAGATTACGTGTTTTCAGCAACTCATTTTCATCTCTAAGCATCTGCATGATGTCGCGGCGGTTTATAGACATCTAAAAGAAACCTTTCGTTTAAGAGAGCTTCAAGTATAGATTAAAAATCGGAATGCACCACAATGAGTATGTCAAAACAGGGCAACTTAATAGCTTGCGCTAGCAGTCAGTCAGAACCTTCTATCGCCGCCTCATCACAGGACAGGCTGAACCAGCGCGGGGACTTTTTATCGATGCGTAAAGCCGTTAAGCGACCGCCCCAGATGCAACCGCTGTCGATCGCAAAACAGTTCCCGTATTGATCGGTGGGCAAGGTGGACCAGTGCCCGAATACCACGCGGTTAAACTTGATGGCCGATTGCTTAAACTCAAACCAGGGTTTGGCATTTTCCTGTTTAACTCTTTCCGGGCGCCCCTTGGCCGTCAGATCGAGTGATAAATCCGGTTGCAGATAGCGCATACGGGTAAATACATTGGTGATAAAGCGCAGGCGGGCCATACCCGTCAGATCATCGGACCAGATATTCGGCTTATTGCCGTACATGTTTTTGAAAAATTGCAGGTAATCCTCACCCTGTAACTGCACCTCCACTTCACGCGCCTTCAGCGTCGCATCCGAAATACTCCAGCCGGGATAGATACCCGCATGGACCATGGTAAAATTCAGGTCAATATCATGATGCAACAGCGGTCTGAAGCGTAACCATTGCATCAGGGATTCACTATCCGGGGCGGTTAAGGTTGCATCCAGTGTATCGTTTGAGCGCAGTTTTGTTCCGCTATAAAACGCGGATAGAAGATGCAGATCATGATTACCCAGTACCGTTATCGCCTGGTCACCGAGCGCCTTTACAAAGCGCAGGGTCTGTAGGGAATCGGCGCCACGGTTTACCAGATCGCCAGCAAACCATAAGCGGTCACTATCCGACTTAAAGCCCACCAATTTAAGCAGCTTTTTTAACTCCCGATAACACCCCTGCACATCGCCAATTACATACACTGCCATACCACTACTCTACCGGTTTGTTGCTGTTAGCATTATTTTTCACCATTTCAATATATCTGAACCAGCCGTTTGCCAAAGCTGGCTGGTCACTCAACACAGAAACATTTCCACATTTTGACAGCAGCTCTTCAAACACTACATTGGTTTTCGTCGCAATATGCCTTAACCCTATATTGAGAAATCGACGACCCAATGCCCACTGCCCAGGCTTTAGAAACTTGTCCAGCACCAGAATCTGACCCTTCGGCTTAACCACACGACAGGCTTCTTTCAGGGCCGCCACAGAGTCCGGTACGATGGCCAGAATCAGATGCATTACAACCACATCGAAGTGGTTATCTTCGAACGGTAGCTTCATCGCATCAGCCTGCTGGAATTTTATTGTCAGATCCGGCCGTTGCCGCGCACGCTGTTTAGCCCTGGATAACATCGCCGGGTTTAAATCGATGGCACTATAGTTTGCTCTGGCATCCAGATAGGGAATATCCAGCCCGGTTCCCACACCTGTCAGTAAAATCTGCTGATTTTCCAGCGCGCGGATACGCCCAAGGCTAATCTGTCGCACAGAGCGCGTCGCACGATCCACGATAGCATCATAGACCGGCGCAATCAGCGTATAGCTATAACGTAAAGTCATCTGCTGGATAAACCTACAAAAATAATAAACTGCGGCAGCGTAATAGGCGCTTAATGCAAAACGCGTGGCGTCGACAGCACAAACTCCTGCACGTCTGCATCAAACATCACCCCATCATCCGCCTTCATTTCGTAGCTACCACGCATGGTGCCAACCGAGGTTTCAAGCATGGTGCCGGATGTATACACAAACTGCTCGCCCGGTTTTAAATGTGGCTGCTCTCCAACTACGCCTTCACCTCGCACTTCCTGTACCTTATGATTGGAGTCGGTAATCACCCAGTGCCGGTTCAGCAACCTGGCGGGCTGATCACCCTTGTTCATGATGGTGATGGTATACGCGAAAACGTAATAATCCTTATCAGGATTAGACTGTTCTTCGATATAACGGGTCTTTACATTAATTTGAATGTTGTTCATTTCGGTTTACCTCAATACTAAACAGCGACCGGCGCTTTAATATGCTCATGGCATTGATAATCGATTAGCTCGAAGTCGTCAAATGTAAATTCAAAAAGATCCTTAATTTGCGGATTCAAGCGCATTGTTGGTAATGTATAGGGCGTTCTGCTCAACTGCAGATCCACCTGTTGCATATGATTCGAATACAGATGCGCATCACCCAGCGTATGAATAAACTCACCCACTTCAAGCTCACACACCTGAGCAATCATCATCAGCAGGATCGCATACGAAGCAATGTTGACGGTTTTGTTAGGTCAAGGGTATTTTCAGGATTCGTTACGCACGAACCCCAATTTCCACGAAAATCCAAATTAACCATGTGTTCCAAAACCTTTCCTTATAATCCTGTGTTTTTGTATATACATTTAATTTTCTGCTGAGATCATTTTCATCATCATTTCCCTAATCTGCATGCCTGTCAGCTCTGCTACCAAAGCCGTCATTCGGGACACGATTTCCTAACGTAAGTTATTTAGTAATTCTCCTACTATCATATCAAAAACTCGAACGTCTGCTTTAGAAAGATAACTCCTATTCACTGAGTTATCATTATATTTCAGATACCTCCACCAACTAAAAGCTTCCTATAAACTGTAGGGGATGACAACAACGGGTCGATTGCTCTAGTTCATTTATCAGATACTAATGACTACTTTAATTATTGTTTCGATTGAATTCGATTTTAACGATAGCCCCTTCCCGAGCTAATAATCAATTTCAAATTCGAAAATCTTCTTGGTGCCAAAGTCTGACTCTAGCTATTTGAATGGGTGATTTTCAGACAGCACCAGAAATTTCGGTATAGACCGGATCTCGTATTACGGATGACGTCGACTCAACTCGCTGCCATTATTTGGTTCAATTTAACATGGGTTTGTAGCATAAAATGGCACTCGCCGTTTTGAAGCATAAACAGTCAGTACCTGACACTTTTTGATCAAGCGACAGTATTAGTGAACCAAAGTTTGAAAATACAACTTATTTAATAATATCCAACCCTTTCTTTGGGTCTAAGCCTAAGGCTTCACAGTAAATAACATATTCATAGATATCTAGCCTTCTTTCTGCTGTTTCAATCTTCCCGATAAAAGAATGGGGGGTGTCCAATTTTATAGCCAAATCTCGCATTGATAAATTATTTTTCATGCGTGCGTCTTTAAGCCATGAAAGTAGGGATAAGTATTTATCTGAAGAGATAGTCTTTTGCATTGTTCCTATTTTAGGAACATGGTAGTTTGTACCCAATTCAGGTACGAGCATTAAAGAAATGATTACTGTTGTAGATCTTGAGGCGCCGCTGAGAAAAGCTATTGCAACTTTTACTAAATGTCATTCTACAAAACAAGCAATAAAGGTTGCAGAAGTTTTGCTAGATTGGGGTCAAAATCTTTCAGATGATATCTATAAGCAAACTATAAAGCTTGGTTTTAATAATGGCTGTATTAAAGGTTGTTCATATTGTTGTTATCAAAATGTACAAATAACACCGTTCGAGGCTATATCAATTTCAGCCTGGATTGCTAGAAATTTAGATAAAAAATCCATTGAATTAATTTATGAACGGTCTACCAATATTCATTCTATAAACGCTAATGAGAAATCTGATTATCAACGGTGGAGCCTTAGAGAGCCTTGCCCATGTTTAGATCTAAAAACTAATAAATGTTTAATTTACGAGGCTCGGCCTTTGAATTGCCGAATTTCTTCGAGTCACTCCAGGAAGTTATGTGAAAATAATTTTAATGATTTTGAATCTGAATGCATGAATATTCAGTCAACTGTTTTATTGAAACTAAGGCTAAAAAAAAAGCAGTACTTTTCACCTAAAGAAGATTTAACTTTGAACAGTTATACAACACGTGTAATTTCTAACTTGAGCATTGATCATTTTATTAAATTATTTTCCCTCTCTTCAGAAAATAACAATATGATCTCATCTGATACGATAAATAAAATAACATCTTATCTATCTATGGAGTTGAGTAGTGTGCTTAGGTTTACTCTCCATGGAAAATTAAATACTCATATTAAATCCATATTAGATTGTGATGAGAATGTAATTTCCTGTTGTTACAAGACAACTGATTAACTCAAAATTCATTAAAAAGTTTTCGATTGACGACTAAACCGTTTTTATCATCAAAGAAGCTAGAAAAATGGATAACATTTTTCAAGTACTGATATGTCTTATTGGAAATGTGATTCTAGATTGTTGCCACCCCCCGATACATTAAATGGCTGCGGCAACGGCGTTAACAACAAACCGGTTCCCCGCGTTTCTGGCGGCAATCATCGATACCAGCGCGAACACGCCCAGTACGACATAAACGGAAGTTTTAATCGCGCCGAATAAATCTTCTGGCCCCCAAAGAGACCAGCCCAAAACAATCAGGGCTACACCGATTAAGCCGGAAAACACATCACGGTAGAGCAAAAAGTTACGATGGGCTTGCAACACTTCAGGCGCATCTTTGACGCCCTTATAGATACATCTGTACCAACGACTGTTTCTGTCACTAGCTGACGTTTCTTCTGAAAAAACATCCGGCCATCTGGTGCCTACTACCTCCATATCAATCCTGGGGTCCTTCATGCACAGAGTATTGCAGCGATTACCAGGCATCTCATTACTAACCCGAGTGAATACCAGCTTATGCTTTATGTTATGCCCAAGAAGATTACTCAACATATGCAGAACAGCCGAGAGAATCAGGCTAACGGCACCTGATACCCCGGCCTCAATCCAGCTTGGTAAACTCTCAAATCCCAGCTGGAATCCGGAGCAAATTAAAATTGCCGCTGCTAAAATTAAAAAAACCGACCGGTTATTTTCCTTTTTCAAATCCATATTATTACACTTCCTTTAGGCAATTTCGTCATCGTATTCAAAATGATACGGCTCTGGGACAAGAGATGACCACCCCTCACGATCCGGTGCATCAAACTTGTGCCGTATCCCGCTACCACGAGTTGCACTCACCGTTGCCCCCCTATGTGTAAAAGCATTGAGAACCGATTTGTGAGGGTGCTTTGGGTCACCTTCGGTTGCCGTCGATGCAATGGCCGATATACCACGAGACTCTCCCTCCGCAATCGGCGCACCAATTATCCGATCCAGTACTGAAGGGCCCACATTACGGCGACTACCATGGTGTGGTATTTGTAAAAACTTCAGGTCAGCACCGCTCATACAAGCATCCAGCTCATCAGCGGCCATATCAAGGGCGGTAATTCCTGCATCCCCTGTGAACACCAGTCTACGGCCATCTACAATAACCTGGGTGATCACACTGGAGTTGTTCTTCGCAGAAGTTCCGTCCTCATCATCGATTTTATCCTCACCCCATGAAACCATGATTTTCTTGATCGCCGTCTTTGCCGCATCCAATAAACCCTCAAACATCGATCGAGCATCTTCCGCCTTTTTGACATCAGGCATTCCTTCAAACTGTGGTATTAGCTCTTCATAATATTGTAGAGTCGGGCCAATAATTTTCACTGAACCCAACTCGCGCCCTGTAAAGGGCTCGCTAACAGTAACCCCTTTACCCAGCGCTTGTCTTACTAGCTTATGTGCTGACTCCAGGTTATCTTTGAGGCACATCCCGATACTGTTATCAGTTATGCGCCCATCTTTAAATTTATCCGACAATCCCTGGTTGTGATCCCACGGCTGATGAATCCACAGCTCAGTGACTTCCAATTGGTCAATCAAAGCTTCTAACCCATTTATATGATCTTGGTCGGGGTGTGTCGAAATCACCAAGTCAACTTTCTCTGTCCCGTAATGGCTTTTAATATGATCTACCAGTTTTTGACCATTCGCCTTATAGCCACCGTCAATGACAACGACTGTTTGCTGGCTGCGCTCTCCATGCAGGTCGCCATACCGTAAAGCAATAGCATCCCCACTGTTCGACTTATCACCAACTCCTAAAATATCCACTTCATAACCCATGACTATCACCATTTTGTTAATTAATATATGCACCATTAAAATGATGCGATTAATATAATATACGTTGACCTTGTGGTGAAAATCAAGCACTATTTGCGCATCTTTTAAATGATGCAAACTTAAATGAAGGTAAAACTACACGAAATTGCCGATATTGAAGCCGGGCATCCTTTTCGGGGGGCGATTCCCGAGCATGATCACGGGGACTGCCAGGTAATACAGGTTAGAGATATTGATACTGATGGGCAGGTTAACTGGGACGGAGTGATTTATACCCAAATTACCGGGCGAAAGCGCCCGGACTGGCTAAGAGAAGGGAGCATCATTTTTGCTGCTAGAGGCGCAAGAAACATGGCCACGTGTATCTCCAACCTGGATCGTCAAGTCGTGTGCGCACAGCACTTTTTCCGCATCACTCTAAAAACTGCTGACGGCATACTGCCCGAATTTATTGCATGGCAACTCAACCAGACCTCACTACAGCGCTACTTCCGTCAGTCGGCTGAGGGCAGCGCCCAAGTGAGTATCCGGCGAGCTGTGCTTGAACAAGCCTTGGTCGCTTTGCCTCCGCTAGAACAGCAAATAATACTCATGCGATTCGCCGACAAAGCCCTAAAAGAAAAACAGCTACTAACGAAATTAATCGACAATCGGCAACAGCAAATTGATGCCATTGCCAACGACCTATTTAAATAGAAACCTAAAGGATTAACACAATGCCAAACAGCCAGATTAATCAAGATGACATCAACAAAGCCGTATGGGCTGCCTGTGACACCTTTCGTGGAGTGATCAGCTCAGATACCTACAAAGACTTCATACTCACCATGCTGTTCTTAAAGTACATCTCTGACGTGTATAAAGACGAGTATGACAATCTCGTGGAGCAGCATGGCGATAATTCAGCATTAATTAAAGCGATGATGGCCAAGCAGCGTTTTGTCTTACCCGATAATGCAAGCTTCTGGGATCTGTACGAACTACGTCATCAGGCAGGCAATGGTCAGCGTATTGATAAGGCGCTACATGCGATTGAAGAAGCCAACGGCACCAAGTTAAAAAATGTGTTCCAGGACATCAGCTTTAACACCGACAAATTAGGACAAGAAAAGCAAAAGAACGATTTGTTGCGTCACTTATTAGAAGACTTTGGCAAAGACATCCTCAACTTACGTCCAAATCGTGTAGGCACTTTAGATATCATCGGTAACGCCTATGAATATCTTATTAAACACTTTGCTGCGGGAGGCGGAAAAACGGCAGGTGAATTTTATACCCCGCCAGAAGTATCCGACTTATTGGCAACAATTTTAGAGCCACAAGAAGGCGACCAAATATGCGACCCTGCTTGTGGCTCAGGTTCGCTATTGATGAAGTGTGGTCGCATGGTGCGCAATAACTTTAACGGCTCTAAAAAATACGCTTTGTTTGGCCAGGAATCAATTGGTTCTACCTGGGCATTGGCCAAAATGAATATGTTTCTGCACGGTGAAGATAATCACCGCATTGAATGGGGCGACACCATTCGCAATCCTTTGTTAAAAGACAAAGACGGCACCGGTTTATTGCACTTTGACATCGTGACTGCCAACCCTCCGTTCTCCTTAGATAAATGGGGCCACGAAGATGCAGCAAGTGATCACTACGGGCGTTTCCGCCGTGGCGTGCCACCGAAAACCAAAGGTGACTATGCCTTTATTTCACATATGATCGAAACGTTAAAACCAGAAAGCGGCCGTATGGGGGTAGTAGTGCCTCATGGGGTGTTATTTAGAGCATCATCTGAAGGTAAAATTCGCCAGCAACTGATTGAAGAAAACCTATTAGATGCGGTCATAGGCTTACCAGCCAACCTTTTCTTTGGCACAAACATTCCTGCTGCGATACTAATCTTCAAAAAGCAGAAGACAGACAACGATGTACTCTTTATTGATGCAAGCAGTGAATTCAGGAAAAGCACAAACCAAAATGAATTAACAACTGAGAATATCCAAAAAATTGTCGATACTTACAAAATACGTGAAACCACCGATAAGTATTCATACCTAGCAACGGTTAAAGAAATTTCTGAAAATGACTTTAACCTCAACATTCCTCGTTATGTCGATACCTTCGAAGAGGAAGTAGAAATTGATTTGGTTGCAGTTCGAACTGAGCGACTAGATCTACAAGCTCAACTGAGAGATGTTGAGATAGAAATGGCAAGTTACATTAAGGAGTTAGGGTATGATTCCTAGTGGCTGGAGTATTTTAAAAGTAGCTGACTTTCTAGAGCGCATATCCATAGCTGTAACACCAAAAGAGGGTGAAACTTATCGAGAGATCGGTATTAGGTCTCATGGCAAAGGTATTTTTCATAAAAAACCAACAGACGCAGTAAAAATTGGAAATAAACGGGTTTTTCAAATAGTTAATAATGCTTTCATTGTTAACATAGTATTTGCCTGGGAGCAGGCTATAGCCAAAACAACCGATGATGATATAGGGTTCATTGCATCACATCGATTCCCTCAGTTTTTACCCAAGAATAATTTGTGCAATATTGATTACCTATTGTATTTATTCAAAACATCAAAAGGAAAATACTTATTAGGCTTGGCTTCTCCTGGCGGAGCAGGACGAAATAAAACTCTTGGTCAGAAGGAATTTGAAAAACTCGAACTAATTCTACCCTCTATTATGGAACAACAAAAAATCGCCAAAATCCTATTCACATGGGATAAAGCGATTAGCGCCACTCAAGCTCTAATCGACAACAGTAAACAGCAGAAAAAAGCCCTAATGCAACAACTGCTCACAGGCAAAAAACGCTTTGCTGAGTTTGAGGAGGACTGGGAAGAGGTTAAGTTTGAAGAGTTATTCAACCTAGAGATCGGCGGAACACCTTCCAGAACAGTTTCTGATTATTGGGATGAACATGGTGACTCGGAGAATCATTGGCTATCAATTAGAGATTTAAAAGGAAAATACATCACCAGCACATCAGAAAAAATAAGCAACTTAGGTATATCCAAAAGCAATGTAACTTTGATACCAAAAGATACTATTGTCATGAGCTTTAAACTCACTATAGGGCGTAGAGCATTTTTAACTATGGACTCCTATACAAATGAAGCTATATGCGCACTACAAATTAAAGACATGACTCGCCTAGATAATAATTATCTTTATCAAGCATTAGAATATGTGGATTTTGATAAAGAGATAGATCAGGCGATAAAGGGAAAAACGCTCAATAAAGCAAAATTGAAACGACTAAAATTATTAGTTCCAAACATTCTAGAACAACAAAAAATTGCATCTGTACTAACCAATACTGATAAAGAAATTGAACTATTAGAGGAACAACTTGCCGATATAAAACTAGAGAAAAAAGCCTTAATGCAGCAATTGTTAACGGGCAAACGCCGTGTAACTGTTAATGAAAGTGAGGCTGCATAATGACAATCGATATAACAGCCCTGACTTTTGATGAACGTGATGAGTTCAGTCGTAAAGTGATTGCCGAAAAAGCGATTACCTTGCTTGCTTCAGATATTGATGTTTCACCAATGGTCATTGATGGTGGCTGGGGTACCGGTAAAACAGAATTTTGTCACAAGCTCATTAACCTGATGAAACCAGCAGAAAGTCATCACTTGATTTACGTGGATGCCTTTCAGGCAGACCATGCCGATGAGCCATTACTGACAGTATTAGCCGAAGTGATAAAAATATTACCAGAAGGTGATGAACGTAATGGCTTTATGCAAAAAGCACTGCCTACTATTCGGTATGGCCTTAAAACCCTGGCTAAAGCGGGCGTGGGGCACCTTCTAAGGCAAGATGCAGCAGATGTTGTAGATGACTTTGACAAGGAGATACAGAAAGCAGCAGATAAAGCCATTGATGCTTCCGTTGAGTCAATGCTGAAAGATCATGTGAAGGCGAATGAAAGCTTAAAAACTTTGCAAACAGCGTTACAGGAAATTGCTGCTCAACAGCCAATTATAATTTTCATTGATGAGCTTGATCGTTGCCGCCCCAACTTCGCGGTAAGCATGCTGGAAATCATAAAACACACCTTTGATGTTGAAGGAGTACAGTTTGTTTTAATCACCAATACACAACAGCTTAAAGCCTCTATCAATCATTGTTATGGATATTCAGTAGTTGCACAACGCTACCTGGATAAGTTTATCAAGTTCAGGTTTGAGCTATCTCATCTATCTGACCGTAATAATTATCAGTCGTCAGATGCTTCATACACACATTTTATAAATCTAATTACTGAAGCTTCATACCTCCCAACAGACTTCCTTAAACATGGGGCATTTTTGCCATTTATAAGAGATATAATAAGGGAACATAGTCTCTCTTTAAGGGAGATTGAGACTTTAGTTCGGCATATTTTTATTATCCAAACATTGTCTGGTGATGCATTTGTAGAGCGTCAGTATCTAGGATATAAACTGCTAAGGTTTCTATCAATATTCCTATTTTGTTTTAAACCAGATGTTCTACGAACAGTTGAAAGTGATTCTCTCGACTCTAAAGATATTGGTATTTGTTTAGGTGTATCTCAGTTACCCCGTTTAGAAGGAAAAACAGTTCGTCCCAGTGTCCAGCAGATATTGATGGTGATGATTTCACGGGATTCCACTTTGAACTCGAATGATTTCATGCCTCACGTTGATGATAAAGATAAGTGGAATAACTACATTACGGAAGGCTTCATGGGGGGCACCCTGGATGATAAAGAGTGCATAAATATAATAATTAAAATCTCTCAAACTCTAGCGCTAGCAAAATAATGGATTCCAAATGATAAAGCCAATCGCTAATTTCAGAGAAGAATTCAGCTCAAAAATTCCGGCCTTAACTCTATTGTCTAAACTGGGCTACAGCTTTATACCTCCATGTGCTTGTGAGCAACTTCGTGGCAATCTCAACTTGGGGAATAAGGCGGCTAGCCAGGTAATGTTGCTACCGATTCTGCGTGAGTTTTTAAGTCAGCAAACCTTTCCGTTTACGGGTAAGCAATATCCTCTCTCAGAAACTGCCATTGATAAAATTATGCACGAGCTTAACCCTGCAATGAATGAAGGGTTACAAGGTGCTAATGAAAAGCTTTATAACGCTATGATGTATGGCGTGAGTGTAACTGAGTTTATTGACGGAAAAAAAGCATCGCCTACCATTCAACTTATTGACTGGCATACCATTTCGAATAACCGATTCCACTATACCGAAGAGATGGTTATTCAAAACAGTGAAGGCACGGGAAATCGTATCCCGGATATTGTTTGTTTTGTGAATGGTTTGCCCTGGGTAGTGATAGAAGCCAAACGCCCTGACTCATCCAAAGAGGGAAAATCAACACTCGGTGAAGCCGTATCACAACAAATTCGCAACCAGGGCCAAACGGAAATCCCTCATCTTTTTGCTTATAGTCAGTTGTTATTGTCTGTCAATGGGCATGATGGTTTATACGGTACTTGTGGTACGCCAGAAAAATTTTGGGCTAAATGGAAAGAGGAAGAAATAGTTGAAGCTGAGTTTATTCGATTAAAGAATCAGGCTCTTAATGATAACCAGCTCAACAGCTTGTTTGGTCATCGCACTGACGCGGCCAGGGATGAATATCTATCTTTAATAGCAGATGGTGATTTAACCGTTACCGACCAGGACAGGCTATTGGTGAGCCTGTTACGACCAGATCGCCTTTTAGAAATGACTCGTCTCTATACCTTGTTTGATAAAAAAGTAGGCAAGATTGTGGCTCGTTATCAGCAAGTGTTCGGTATAAAAGCGCTGGTTAAGCGTATTACCAGCTTTGACGAGTCGGGAGTGCGCCAGGGAGCCCGTAACGGCGGCGTCATTTGGCATACCACCGGCAGTGGTAAATCATTCACGATGGTATTTTTATCCAAAGCACTCATTTGGTTAGAACAGCTAGCGCAGTGTCGTGTGATTATCGTGACTGATAGGGTGGATCTGGAAGATCAATTGAGCCGAACTTTTGCAACAGGCGGCGTATTAACGGATAGAGATAAAAAAGATGCGATGGCAACTTCGGGACGCCGTTTGGCTGAGCAAATAGGTAAAGGCAACGAACGGGTCATTTTCTCTATCATCAACAAATTTGGTTCTGCGATTAAATATAAGGAGTGTTACAACGAGAGTCCGAATATATTGGTGTTAGTGGATGAAGGTCACCGCAGCCAAAACGGTGAAAATAATATTCGTATGTTGCAAACTTTGCCTAAAGCCGCGTTTATAGCCTTTACTGGTACGCCGTTATTAAAGGACGATAAAACGGAGAACAAATTTGGCAAGATCATTCACTCGTACACGATGCAGCAGGCAGTAGAAGATAAAACCGTTACCCCTTTGCTATATGAAGAGCGTATTCCTGATTTAAACGTGAATGATAAAGCCATTGATGCCTGGTTTGACCGCATAACTGAGAAACTGACGGATCAACAAAAAACGGATTTAAAACGTAAGTTTTCACAAAAAGGACAGATCTATCAAACGGAAGGCAGGGTTGAGCTTATCGCCCATGATATTTCTGATCATTTTCAAAATTTCAAGCAACTTGGCTTAAAAGGTCAGCTGGCCTGCGATTCTAAAGCCTCTGCTATACGCTATAAAAATGCCCTCGATAAAATAGGTAAAGTCACTTCGGTTGTGGCCATGTCAGCTCCCGATACACGTGAGGGGCACGAGGCAGTTGATCAGGAGAGCAAGGATATCGTACAGAACTGGTGGAAAGGCAATATCGGGAAAATGGATGAGAAAGTCTATACCAAAGCGATCATTGAAGCATTCAGCCTTGATGATGGTCCTGATATTATGATCGTAGTGGATAAGCTGCTAACTGGTTTTGATGAGCCTAAAAACACCGTTTTATATATCGATAAACCTCTTAAAGAGCACAACCTCATTCAAGCCATTGCTCGGGTGAATCGATTGCACAGCAAAAAGCAGTTCGGTTTTTTGATTGACTATCGCGGCATTTTAAAAGAACTCGATACTACCATCGAAAAGTATCAGGATTTAGCGGAGCGTACTCAGGGCGGCTTTGATATTGATGACCTGAAAGGTCTATATAACCGGATGGATACTGAATATAAAAAGCTGCCGGGGTTATACGATGCACTCTGGGCCATATTCCAGGCTGTTAAAAACAAGCAGGACCCGGCTGCACTTCGCCAGGAACTTACGCCAAAGGTTAATGATGTAGAAGGGCAATTAATTGATACCAATCTGAAAAAGCGCGATGAGTTTTATTCTTCACTTACTGCCTTTTCTAACTGTATGAAGGTCGCACTTCAATCCGCAACCTATTTTGACGATAAAAGTTTTGAAGATAAAAGGCTGCACTACAAACAAACGCTAAAAATGTTTATCGATTTGCGCAAACAAGTGCGTGAAGATGCTAATGAGACTATTGATTATGATGAGTACGCTGAAGACGTCAGGCAGTTATTAGATAAACACATTGCTGGAATAGAAGTTAAAGAGCCTGAGGGTGCTTATCTGGTCGGTAATTTAGGTAAAGACGTTAAGCCTCAAGATTTAACTGATAACGAAGCCCGCAACCAGACTGACAAGATCACTGGCCGTATTACCAAGATGATTGAGCAAGATCTCGCAGACGACCCTTATGCTCAAGAGTATTTCTCTAAGCTATTAAAGAAAGCTATAGCGGATACCAAAGCGATGTTCGATGCACCAGTAAAACAGTATATTTTGTTTGCGGACTTCGAACAGGAAGTTAAAGACCGCAAGGTGGCCGGTATGCCCAGCGCATTTTCTGATGCCGAAGGTAAACAAAATAAACATGCTCAGGCTTACTACGGTTTGTTCAAACATCTCTTTGATGCAGAGTTGCGTAGCAATGCTGAACTAGATGATGACAAACTCGTTAACTATGCATTTGAAATTGACAGCGTAGTTAAAACAGCAGTGGCTGAATACTCGATTAACCCTGCTGAGATAGAAAATGCCATTAGCATGAAGTTATTGCCTATGCTGTTTGCTGATTTAGGCATTGAGAATGCGGAACGATTTATTCAAGAGGTGCTTCAAATTACAAGACTGGGCCTTTCTCGTGGATAGCGGTCGCTCATGACAAACATAAGTGCTGAAATAAGAACGACCACGCAAGAGCGTGGCGTGTTTGCGTACGGTGATGAATTAATCCATTACGATATAATCCATAAAGCGGCTGAATCAAGCTCTGAAAATGCTGTTATTAATGGAAAGAAACCCGCTAAGTCCTCCCGTAAAGTAATTATCAAGGTTCATCCTGATCAACGTGTAGTGGCGACCGCGCCGCATGATGCCACCAATGAAGCCATTCAGAAAGCAATACTCAAACGAGCTCGTTGGATATGGCAGAGTATCAAGGAGTTCTCCTCACAGCATGATTATGTCTTGCCGAGGGAGTACGTAAGCGGAGAAACTCAGTTTTACCTTGGTCGAAGATATGTCTTAAAAGTATTAAATCGGCCTGATGAGGTTACTTCAGTGAAGTTACTTCGAGGCAAATTGGAAGTAACTTTACGTAATGAGCTTGCTAACAAGTCAAAGCAAGTTAAAGCATTAATTGATCAATGGTATTTGAATCATGCAAAGAATGTTTTTCATGAGCGTTTACAGACCGTACTGACTAAAGCCTCATGGGTAGAAGGTGTACCGTTATTTCGAATTATGGCGATGAAAAAACAATGGGGAAGTTGCTCAACGAAAGGCCGTTTAATGCTCAACCCTCATTTGGTAAAGGCATCAAAAGAATGCATTGATTACGTGATATTGCATGAGCTTTGTCATATAGCTGAGCATAACCACAGTGATAAATTCTGGCGTTTATTGACTCTGGTTATGCCTAATTGGAAAGAGGTTAAAGCTAAGTTAGATGACATGGCGGAGTTGTATTTGAATGAGTGATGTGTACTGACTCACACTCGATCTAACACATTGCACAGACTAGATCAAACCTGACAAATTTCTTCATTGCTGACATTGACTATATTTCTGGAAAGGCAAGTATCGACCCAAAAGAGACGTTCCTGACAGGCTGTAGTCCTCGTCTCTGAAGTGGCGATTGGAGACATTGACGCACTAATATATTTAAGAATAAATATTCAAAATC
>JACNJF010000219.1 GCA_014382695.1 Gammaproteobacteria bacterium
TAAAGGTATATTTTTAGCCCGCCAGCATTCTGTTAAGCTTTCACAATCTAGTTGGAGAATATGAATGCCTGATCAAATCGTTGCAAAAAATAAGCACGTATTATTTAGCTATACCATTGTTGATGCCGATACGGGTGACTTGCTGGAGCAGGTCGAGATCCCGATGGGTTATATCCACGGAGGAGAGCAGCGTATGTTCGGCAAGGTTGAGAAGGCCATGGAAGGCGCTGCTATAGGGGATGAAATCGAAGTAACGCTAGAGTCAACCGAGGCGTTTGGAGAAGCGGATCAAGGCCTGATATTTACCGATTCCATGGAAAATGTTCCTCCTCAGTTTCATCATGTCGGTGCAGAGGTGGAGTTCCAGAATGAGCAGGGTGGGGTTAAGTCCTTTACGGTCACCAGAGTCGAAGACGGCTTGCTGACTATCGATGGTAATAGCCCGCTAGTTGGTAAGAAATTAAGATTTAAGCTGACCATTCACGATATCCGTGATGCAACGGAGAAGGAAGTCAATAACGGTCGACCTTTTATGCGGTCGCTGCATTGATGGGGGATGCTTCCAGTGCTCAGAATTTTGCTTCTATTTGCTTTTTTATTGCTCTCAACACAGGCGCTTTCACGTCAGCTGGTGCTGATCCAGGGTTATCTGGGGCAGCCATCGAGCTGGTCTGACTCCGGGATTGCACCGTTGCTGGATCAGAATGGCTGGTACTATGCGGGTGAGTTTGTGTATGCCAGCGATGGGGCTCGCTTACTGAGTCCTTTACCCCGGCCCAATCAGCACCCGTCTGTGGATCGGTTTTACCGGGTATCGTTGCCAACGGAGTCGTCGCTACAGAGTCAGGCGTATATCCTGACGGCTTACTTAAGGCAGTTACGAGAACGTTTCCCGCAGCAGGAAATTATTCTGGCAGGACATTCGGCCGGAGGAGTGCTGGCGCGTTTTGTTATGGTGCGACAGCCTGAGCTGCAGATTGGTACATTGATTACGATTGCCAGCCCGCATCTCGGGACCGAATCGGCTGAGATTGGGAAGTTGGTTGGTAGCAGTCCACTGGCGCTGTTTGCGCCATTTGTCGGGGCAGGTACGATTAATCGTTCACAGGGGTTGTATAATGACCTGTTGCCGGAAATGCCCCACCGCTTTCTATACTGGCTTAATCGACAGCCACACCCGCCAGCGCAGTATATCTCCATAGTGCGGGATAAGGCGTCGCTGGATGGTGGTGATTTTCTGGTGTCAGAAGGCAGTCAGTATCTGGAGAATGTGTATAGCCTGCGCCATATTGCGAGAAGCTATGTGGTGCAGGGTACGCATGGCCTGAGTCGGGCAGACGGACGTCTGCTGCTGGATTTGCTGAGTGTCAGGCATGAGTCGGCTCTGCCGGCTTTTATTTCAGTGGTTTCCCTTTAGCCGGTTTAGATTGGTTCCGCTTGGCGGGATTCGGGCATGCAAAAACATACAGGTAACTTTAAATATAAAAATGGCCCAATCGTAGTTAATAGTTAAGGTACTGGATGATGTATAGAGTAAAAGAACGCTGGAGATAAATTTATCCGATTCGTATCAGTTGCTCGATGCTAGCAGACGGGTCGCCGAGTAAAAAAGCATATCCAGACACTTTTTCAGAATATCGAGACTTTGCCGGAAGTGCATGCCGATAAGGCGGGTCAGTTACTGATTCTGCAGATCAGCAAGCAATTACTGCCCACTGTTCAGCAGGGCGATCTGGATTTAACAGGAACGATTACCTTTGAGATGGCGCTGACGGAGTCAGAGCCGGAATTTTAGATCTCTTTATCAGGCTTATAGCTTAACTGAGTTAGTAAAACCGAATATTAATAACCGCTTATCGATTAATTAGCCGGTTAAAGCGTTTTTACTGGCAATGTTAAGTATGTGTTCTATAAAAGTCAGGGTAGAGGCAGTAATCAAAAGAGATTATTGATCCGGTCGTTGCTTCAAAGTTTACGTTTTGGTAAGGAATGACTGCTTTTTTGATATGATGCCTTTGCGTGTATGTCCTCCTTTGGTTATAGCGAGCGATGAAAGTCACTGCGCTAATAAAGTTAGGCCAGTCCCTGCGACTGGCCTTTTTTTATGGGTTTTATTACGCCAGACGGGCTATAAAAGCGTTATCTAATATAAGCTTTTTTTATTATTCCCTGTTATAATTCTATGCCTTTTTCCCAGCTAGAATCCCATGTCTTCACAAATACCCCCCACCTTTGCCGAACTTGACCTGCCAGCCCCTGTTTTAAAGGCTTTGTCACGGCTGGGTTATGAAACCCCATCCCCCATTCAGGCCGAATGTATTCCTCTGCTGCTGGCGGGTAAGGATATTATTGGTCAGGCCCAGACAGGCACCGGAAAAACAGCTGCGTTTGCGTTGCCGTTACTAAGCCGGGTTGATCTGAAGCTGAACAGCCCGCAGATTCTGGTGCTGGCACCGACCCGCGAGCTGGCGATTCAGGTGGCAGAAGCATTTCAATCCTATGCTTCAGAAATCAAGGGTTTTCATGTGCTACCGATCTACGGTGGTCAGTCCTATGATATCCAGCTGCGCCAGCTTAAACGTGGCGTGCACGTGATCGTCGGTACTCCGGGTCGTGTGATGGATCATCTTAACCGGACTACCCTGAAGCTGGATAATTTGCAGGCTCTGGTGCTCGATGAAGCCGACGAAATGCTACGCATGGGATTTATTGACGATGTTGAGTGGATACTGGAAAAGACGCCTCAGAATCGTCAGATTGCATTGTTCTCCGCGACCATGCCGCAGGCTATCCAGCGTGTGGCCAGCAAATATCTGAAAAATCCAGAACTGGTCAAGATCAAAAGCAAAACTCAGACAGCGATTACCATCAAGCAAAGCTATCTGGAAGTGACCGGGCATAACAAGCTGGATGCATTGACACGTATTCTGGAGAGTACCGAGTTTGATGCGGTGCTCACCTTCGTGCGTACCAAAACGGCAACCGTTGAACTGGCGGAAAAGCTGGAGGCTCGTGGTTATGCCTGCGCCGCATTGAACGGTGATATTCCCCAGAAGCTGCGTGAACGCACCATTGATCAGTTGAAGAATGGCAAGATAGATATCGTCATCGCAACCGATGTCGCGGCACGTGGTATCGATGTCAGCCGCATCAGTCATGTTATCAACTACGATATTCCACATGATAGTGAATCCTATGTGCATCGTATCGGACGTACCGGACGCGCCGGACGGCATGGTGAAGCGATCCTGTTTGTGACGCCTAAAGAGCGCCATTTACTGCGTAGTATCGAACGACTGGCGCAGCACAGTATTGATCTGCACGTATTACCAAGTACTGCGGATATCAATTTACAGCGCATGGACAAGTTTAAAAAGCGCATCCAGGATACGCTCGATTCGGAAGATCTGTCGGCCTGCCAGAGCCTGATTCAAACCTATCTTGAGGATAGCGAAGAAGACCCCATTATGGTGGCTGCGGCACTGGTGAAAATGGTTCAGGGTGATGAGCCTTTATTATTGCAGGATAAGCCGGAGCGCGGGCGCAAGGTTCGCAAAACGGCGAGTACTGGTTACGATGAGCCGCGCGAAGAAAAGCCACGGTTTGAGAGAAATAAAGCAGAATACTCCAGAGATGAAAAGCCAAAGTTTGAAAGGCAGAAAGCAGAATATCCGAGAGAGGAGTCTTCACGGCCAGCACGGAAAGTGGTCGATGACGGCGAAGACAGACCACGTCAGGAAAAAGAGCTGATCACTTTTGCGCGCCCGTTAAAGGATTATCCGGATGTTAAAATGCAGCGTTTCCGTCTCGACGTAGGCTACGAGCATGATATCAAACCGGGAAATATTGTCGGTGCGATTGCGAATGAAGCGGAACTGGACAGCTGTTATATCGGTAATATCGATATCTATGAAAACTTTAGCCTGGTGGACTTACCGGGCGATATGCCGGGCGAAGTACTGGCGACCTTGAAAAAAACCCGTGTAGGCGGCCGCGCTATCAACATCAAGGCGTTTAACACTGAAAAGGACCGGACCGACAAGCCGGGTGCAAAGCCGAAGCATTCCAAGCGCAAAGGTAAAAGGCCAGCAGTAGCGAAAAGAAAACTGCAGGATAAACAGGATTAAGCGCTGACAGGAACCTGGAAAGTTAGCAGGCTCAGGGCTTTTTAGGCAGCGCTATCTTTCTGATCAGGCTTAGAAAGATAGCGGCTGAAAGTCCGGCGGAGCCGAAAATCATCAACATCACCATAATCTGGTAGCGCACGGCTATCAGTGGCGATACTCCGGACAGAATCTGTCCGGTCATCATACCCGGTAGAGAAACCAGCCCGACCGCCAGCAGCGAGTTTGTGATCGGTATCATTGCGGTTTGAAACGCAATGTTACGGCTACGGATGTAGTCTTCAGAGCGTTCAAACTCACTCAAAAACCGTTCGGCAGCGAGACTGATGGTGTTCATCGAGTTGGAAAATATCATACCGGCGATCGGTATAATCACCTGCGGTGAATACCATGGGCTGGTATTCAATATGCCCTGAGTGGTAATCAGCAGGGTGAACAATCCGCTCATTGAAATCGCCAGCAGGCTCAGCATAAACAGTTGATTGCCATTCAGGTTCAACGAACCCAGCGATATCCAGCTGGCTGCCAGCAGCATCAGACACAGGATCAACAGTACGGGCCATGAACTGTTGATACCAAAAATAAAATTGAGTGCATAACCGATCAGCAGCAGCTGGATCAGCATTCTGAACACCGCAATAATGGCCGCACGTACCGACAGCGACCAGTAAACCATGATGCCTAAAGTCAAAGCGACCGGCACCAGTCCAAGCGTGAGATTGATCAGCTGGATTGAATTCATGGTTATTGGTTTAACAGCATCTGCATAAAAGAGTCACGTGTTTCGCGGCTTGAGTCACGAAAAAGGTGATACCGGGCGTGTTGCTCGGGTTTATCCGGATCAAACGAAATGCCCCATAACGGTAAGCTACTGGTCGGCAGGTTTGAGTAGCGTACGTCATGAATCAATTGCGATTGCGCGGGATGGATGGCCAGGAAATCGCTGGTGAAGGCCGAAAAGCGTTCAATATCTTTTTGCAGTACGGAATCTGGCGCCAGATTAAGCTGATGGTGACGGCTATCAAAACGCGTAATGTACTCACCGGGAAAGAGTCGGGATTCGGCAGTAAATGGATTGAGGCGGATCGCATCGATATAAAATGTATTCTGATGCAGATAAATCGAGCGCCATAAAAATAGATTACCCAGCGTCGGTTTGACCAGCAGGCGTTCGGCATGATGCCCTCTTTGTTGCGCCAGCTGCAGGCTTATCTGTTCCACACGCTGATGCTGTAGCCAGCCCAAAGCCAGATACAGCGCGGCCATAAACAGGGAGAGCTGAGCGAAGCGGGGGTTTTTTCTGATGCTAGCGCTGATAACGCCGGCCAGCAGAAGCAGGCTAAATATCGGGTCAATGATCGATATGATATTAAAGCTGATGCGTTGATCGCTGAGCGGCCAGAGCAGACTCGTGCCATAGCTGGTGCAGGCATCTAGCAGGCCGCTGAACAGGTAGCCGAACAGGCTGAAGATAAAAATCCTGTTCCAGCTCAACTGTTTTTTAAACACGGGCCAGAGCAGGAAGCTGATCAGTAGCGCGGCCAG
>JACNJF010000143.1:0-18552 GCA_014382695.1 Gammaproteobacteria bacterium
TCGGACTGGGACCCGCTGAACTGCTCCAGTTGCCGCTCAATAACTGGACCGCAGAGCCATCGTTACGGGTAACATGGATATTGAAAGAACCGGCTTCACCCGCAGTGGCCGTCGCCGCTACCAGACGGTACTGCCCGGCAGGTAATTTCGCCTGCTGATTGAACAGCAGCATATAGCGGTCAGGCGTACTCAACTTGAGCGTGTTATCGAATCCGGAATATTCGGTATCGTTACAGGCTGTTAACAGCAGCAGGCTGGCCAGCAGTAGCGGAATAGATAGTCGCATGCTTAAAATCTCCCGACCAGGCTGGCACGTACGATGGTGCGGTCATAATAGATAAACGGATCTTGAGTGGCTTCACTGTTGATATAACGGAGCGACAGATCGAGCGACAGATTACCCGAAATAGCGGCGTTATAACCGAGTGTGACCACCTGTGAAACCGCATCCAGCCGGTATGCAAACTGATTCGCAGCAATACCCCCAAAGGCATCATCCGGCTCGATCGCATCCGCTGCATTGATAATCGCTATTTTCGGAGTCGCACTGGAAACAATATCGCCGGCGATATAGTGATAGGTCAGGTAAAACAGGTGGCGTGCCGACAGTTCCAGATCGAGATTGGCGAAAAACTGGTGCTCCATGGTGTCGAACACTTCGCTTTGTGAATCCTGCAGTTTGGCCTTGTAGCCTGCGGTTAAACTAATCGTATTGGTTAGCCATTTATTGATTTCCAGGCCCAGGCTGGCGGTATCAGCGGTACGCATTTCTGATTCAGATTTTATTCCACCCAGATCCAGTTTCAGCGAGTACAGGGGTGCACTAAAACCGGACGAAAACGAAAAACTGTATTTCAGCCCGACGCCAAAACCGACGTTATCCAGCGTATCGAAGGTCGAGTATTTTTCCGCCTCTACTTTCGCAGCGATCCCGAGCTGGGAAAAGCGCGAGTTCCAGAGCTTTTTATGCGCCCGAAAAGATAGATTGAACAGCGAGTCTTCACGGATATCTGCGTCGTATTTAGCACGTCGAATATTGTCATCGTAGACCGTAGACAGGTCGTAACTGTAACGGATACGATCCTCATCCTCTTGCGCATAAACCGGCATAATGACCGGCACCAGCAACAGCAGTGAAAATAGATATTTAACGCACATTTTGATGATACCGCTGACGTAGACGAAACAGTCCCAACAGCCACAGACTGATCAGGAAACCCGGCAGCATAGCCCCGCCCTCCTGCACCACCGGCGTTTCTGGATCGGACAGTTTGATCGCCAGTGTGCCAGGGTCACGCACCACCCCATTAACTTCGCCATCCTGATCATTCGGCCCGCCATCCGTAATCTGCAGTTGCAGACAGTTGTGCAGATAATTCATGCCGCTCCGGTATTGCTCACTACCGGGTTCCGGACACACACCAGACTCACCCGCCGCACTGGAAATCGTATTCTCTGCATCCAGCACAAAATCAGTCCAGCCATGCGCCGGATCAAACTTCCGGTACTTTGCTCCTCGCGGAATCGCACTCTGTAATGGAATCACCAGCCGCACCGTAGCGCCCGGTATCAACTGGGAGATTTCAAAATCATACACACCACTCAGATGCTCAAATTCATCGCTGGCATTCAGCGGCGCTGTACCCGAATCAGTACCAAAATTACTGATATCTTCATCGGTGATGGCCGCACCGGCAATACCCGCCGCCAGAGCCGTGTTACCGATGGTCAGCTTCAGACCCTGCTGGGTCTGTAGCAGGCGGCTATTCAGCAGGATCACACTCTGATCGGTTAATAGCTCAGTCTCGGTTTGCGCATCCAGATAATCCGGAATCCCGTCGTTATCCGAATCACCATAGCCTTCCACATCATCGGCTATGCCATCGCCATCGCTGTCTCCACTGCCAAGCACCGGCGGTGTTGCCACAGAGACCCTGAACAGCCGTTTTACGCGTGTCTGTTGTGCCGGTATTCCATCGTCCGTCACCCGTAAATCAATCACATAGGTTCCACTGGAAGGCGTGAAGGTCCAGCTCGATGTTTGCAGGTCAGTCGGAGCGAGTAAGGCATTCGCGCTATTCTGCCAGTCATAACTGAGGGTCTGACCAGTATTCACATCCGTCGCATTGGCGCTGACCGTTACCTCACCATCGGCTACAAAGCCGGAACTGACGTCGCGTCCATTTTGCACAAACTTGAGCGCAACCTTCGGTGCAACATTGGCTTCGCTGATGCTAGCCGTATGACGGGCCTTGCTGCCGATCACGGCATTGGTCACGGAGTCGAGGCTGAATACAATCGTTTCATTCGCATCATTCAGTGTATCGGCCAGTACATTAAAACTGATCAGGGCTGAACTATTCTGCGCAGTCAACGACAGACTGCCGGAAGTGGCATCATGATCGGCACTATTGGCCGTTCCTGACACCGTATAATTCACCACCACTGGATAGCTCGGCGCATCACCATTCAGGCTGATTCGAACCGCCCCACTACTGCCTTCTGCTACGGTCTGATCTGCATCCAGATTGATTAATGGACGCACATTCAAGGTTTGCTGGGTGGAGCCCAGATTGCCATTCAGCCGGTTCGAGGCAAACCAGGAGATCAGATACTGACCCGGGCGCCACGGGCCGCGCTTATCAGGTATCACGATGGTTGCATCTTTATGGATCAACGCCGGGGTTGGTGGCAACAGAATATAAGGTGTCTGATAACCGGTCGCATCGATGGTAATAGTGGCCGTGCGCGGATTAGTACCGGCCAGAATTTCATCCAGATTACTGATGCCATCACCATCTGCATCCTGATTCGCATCGCTCGCATCCAGCGGATCGAAGTTATTTGCAAACTCTTCGACATCAGACATGCCATCGTTGTCGTCATCGTTATCACAGGCATTTCCACCGATACTATCGTCGGCATTATCATCGCTACCGGCGGTGCCATCGCCATCGCTATCCGTATTCGTGCTATCCGCAATGGCGGGACAGAAATCATCGTAATCGGCAACCTGATCGCCATCCGCATCGGGCGGATTTACGATCACGCTAAAGCTTTTACTGGCTGGAGCTGCAGCGTCTTCAGCGCCATCGGCGACAGTAACGGTTACCGCATACTGCTTGTTAAATTCACCGGTCTGCGGCGGAGTCCAGCTGATTTCGCCTAATGTTGCCAGTGCATTCGAAATCACCATGCCCGTCGGCGCGGTGGTCAGGCTATAGGTCAGGGCGACGCCATCGTTGGCATCATCAGGGTCCGTAGCAAGCGCGGTAATCACCGGCATTGCGACCGATTCATTCACGATCACATCGGCGATATCCGCCAGTTGGGGCGCATCGTTGGTGATAATGATGGTCACATTCACCGTGATGGTAGCGTTCAGAATGCCGTCCGAAGCCTTCACGCTAAAGCTGTCGCTGCCGCTAAACTCAAGCGTCGGCGTGTAACTAATAGCCTGAGTCAAACCGCTCGGGGCCGCACTCACGCTAGCACTTCCATTACCTGCGGCAGTATCGATGCTCCAGCTGATGCTATCGCCTTCCGTATCCAGCGCATTCAGGGTCAGCACAAAAGGATTGGGCACGCCATCTTCCGACATACTGATCGCAACACTCGCACCTTCGCTGATCACCGGCGCATCGTTGATCGCGCTGATATTCACATTTACGACAAAATTGGCCGTATCCACGCCATCACTAACCTGCACGGTAAACGCATCAGTGCCGTTGAAATCTTTATTCGGTGTGTAACTGATGGCCTGAGAAGTACCGGTTGGAATAACACTCACTGCTGCACTACCACTGGTTGCAGCAGCACTGATACTCCAGGTTAACGTTGCATTCGTATCAGCATCCGTTGCATTCAGGGTTAACGCAAAAGCATTCGGACTATTATCTTCAGAGATATTGATCGTGCTGGATGCGCCTTGCGTGATCACTGGAACATCGTTAACCGCCTGCACCGTTACATTCACCGTAATGCTATCGGTCAGCGCGTTCGCCGTGGCACGTACCACAAAGCTATCGATTCCACTGAAGTTTGGATTCGGTGTATAGCTGATGACCTTGCTAAGACCGCTGCCTGTCACGCTGGCATTACCGCTGGTGGCTGCTGTCTGAATATCCCAGCTGATCAGATTCGCTTCCGGGTCGCTCGCATTCAGGGTTAGCACAAACGGCGTCGGGCTAGCATCTTCCGACATACTGACATTAACGCTGACACCCTCGGTAATGACCGGCGCATCGTCGACCGGACTCAGCGTGACATTCACCGTAATACTGGCACTCAATCCAGCAACATCCGTCACCCGCACCACAAAACTGTCGCTACCGGCAAAATTCAAATTCGGTACATAGTTGATGGTGCTACTGTTACCGGAAGCTGTAGCGGTGGCCAGTCCATTGCTCGCATTCGTGTTGATACTCCAGCTTAAAACGCTCGCTTCCACATCGGTCGCATTCAGAGTCAGCTCAAACGCTGTGGGAGTACTGTCTTCCGACATGCTCACCGCGACAGCAGCTCCTTCGGTAATGACAGGAGCATCGTTTACCGGGTTGACCGTGACATTAACCGTGATAGAAGCAATCAGTCCATTCGAAGACGCCTGCACCACAAAGCTGTCAAAACCGGTAAAGTTCGCAGTCGGCGCATAACTGATCACTTTCGAATTCCCTGCACCGGCAGGCACACTGGCCACACCGTTGGTCGCTGTAGAGCTGATACTCCAGCTGATCACATCGCCATCCGGATCGGTCGCATTCAACGTCAGACTGAAGGGTGTGGGATTACCATCTTCCGACATCACAATGGTTGTTGATGCACCTTCAGTAATCGTAGGCCCGTCATCCACCGCAGTAATATTGACATTCACCGTAATGGTATCGGTGAGTGCGGTATTATCGGTAACGCGCACGATAAAGCTGTCCGCGCCGGTCTGGTTCAGGTTGGGGGTATACACGATGGCCTTAGAGGTACCGATGCCGGAAGCACTGGCAGAACCGATGGTTCCCGTCGTAACCACACTCCAGGTCAGATCACCGCCGTCTGCATCGGTGGCACCCAGAGTCAAAATAAAAGGAGTCGGACTGGAGTCTTCGGACATGGCTACCAGCACTGACACAACGTCTAAGCCGCCATTGGTCATAACTGGTGCATCATCTATCGGATTGACCGTGACATTCACCGTGATGCTATCGGTCTGACCATTTGCGGTAACCAGAACGACGAAGCTATCGTCGCCATTAAAGTCTGTATTCGGTACATAAGCGATGACTTTGGAAGTTCCTGTACCAGTGGCAGCCGCTGTTCCATTCGTTGCCTGGGTCAGAATACTCCAGCTGATTACATCGTTATCCTGATCAGTAGCATTCAGAGTCAGGCTGAAGCTAGCCGGATTATCCTCGTTCATCACTACATTCAGCGGAGAAACCTGACTGATAACAGGAGGAATATTAACGGCTGAAACATTCACCGTAATATTGATCGTTGCGGACAGGTTAGTGGCGTCGGTGACACGTACCTGAAAACTGCCCTGCCCGACAAAGTTCAAATCGGGTGTAAAGCTAAACTCTCCGGTGCTCGAAACACTGGCCTGTCCATTGGTCACCACGCCGGGGATAGTCCAGGTCAAGAGTCCACCCTCTGCATCAGTGGCAGTCAGCTGTCTGATAAGAATTGTATCTTCAGATCCGTCCACTGTCAGTGCCGCACCTTCCGTAATCACCGGCGCATCGTCAACGGCAGCGACCGTTACCGTCACTGTAATCGATGTACTAACCGCATTCGCGGTCGCTCTGACCACAAAGCTGTCAACCCCATTGAAATCGGCATTCGGCGCATAACTGATCAGTTGAGATGGGCCTGTGCCGGAGGCACTGGCCACACCATTAGTAGCTCCTGTCTGGATACTCCAGCTAATGGGATCATTATCCGGATCTGTCGCATTCAGGGTCAGTAAAAATGTTCCCGCAAGATCCTCAGTCATGCTAACGCCAATAGCGGCTCCTTCGGTAATCACGGGAGGATCATCTATCCCGGCGATATCCACCGTGACGGTAATCGTGTCAGACTGGCTGGGAACTCCATCATCGGTAACCCGAACGACAAAACTGTCGGCACCAATGCCGACAAGATTAGGATTCGGGGTGTAGCCAATCACCTTCGAAGCGCCCAGACCCGTTGCTGTTGCCGTGCCATTGCCCGCTGCGGTAACTATATCCCAGCTTAGATTAGAGCTGTCCACATCCGTCGCTGTCAGTGTAAGTAAAAATGTCCCGGGAAGATCCTCGGTCATACTCACCGTCGCGGAGACCGCACCAGCGTTGATCACCGGCGCATCGTTCACCGGATCAATCGTTACATTGATGCGCAGGGTATCGTTTAAGGCGTTGGCCGTGGTTCGTACCACAAAGCTGTCGCTGCCATTGAAATCAGCATTCGGTGTATAGCTGATCACCTGACTGGGACCTGTCGGTGTGACCGACAGGCTGGCCGTGCCATTCGAGGGTGTGGCTCCAACTCCGTTTGGAAGAACCCAGCTAATCGCATCACCTTCCGGGTCTGTCGCATTGAGGACCAGATTGAACGCTGTTGGTGCACCATCTTCGGACATGGTCACACTGAAATTATTGAGTAAAGATACATCGGTAGCGTTTGCCAGTGTGATCTGTGGAGGGTCATCCACCCCGGTAATGTTTACCGTGACGGTGATCGTGGCAGACTGGCTGGGAATACCATCGTCGGTCACCTGCACCACAAAACTGTCCGCTGCGGTTCCAGCAAGATTCAGGTTCGGGCTGTAAGAGATCACATTCGAATTACCCACACCCGCCGTGCTGGAAGCGGTTCCGAAACTCGCGTCGGTCAGGATGGTCCAGCTCAGGTTGTTACTTTCTGCATCGGTAGCATTCAGGGTCAGGACAAACGATGACGCTATATCTTCCGTCATACCGACCGCAATCGCGCCACCTTCGCTGATCACCGGTGCATCGTTGTTCGACGTCACGTTCAGGGTAACTGTAGCCGTATTGAGCGAGGTTAAAATGCCATCGCTGGCCTGATAGGTAAAGCTCGCAGCAGTCGTTTCTGATCCATCATGGGCAAAGGTTATCGATTGATTGGTCTCAATGGTAACCGTGCCATTAGTCAGGTTGCTGACGTTTACAACCGCTGATGCGAGGCCGGTTTCCGGGTCCGTATCGTTACCTAGAACAGTAAAATTTACACTCCCCCCTTCCAGCACGGTTGCCACATTGATGTCATTAGCAGCAGTCGGACGGGTATTATTGAGGGTAATAATGACTTCAACCACACCAGAGGTTGTCGTACCATCACTGGCCTGATAGCTAAATTTGTCACTCAGATTATTAGTGCCATCGTGCTGATAGCTGAAGGTCCCATCGGTGTTCAGGTTAAACGCTCGCGCAAAACTCGGGCCGGTGACAAGCACTGCAGTCAAAGCTTCTACATCGATATCGCTGTCATTATCCAGCACGCTGCTATTCGGTCCGCCGCCACCCAGAGGGATTACCGTAGTCGCCGTTCCAGCAATGTTCATTGTAATAGTTTCACTCACCGCAACCGGTGCATCGTTAACCCCGGTGACCCGGATAAATACCGTTTTTGAAGTACTCAGCCCAGTTGCACCATCGGTAATCCGGTAGCTAAAGGTCTGATTGGAGATTTCACCCGTATCCAGTCCTTCAAACAGGCCGCCGGGGTTATAGCCAAAAGTGCCATTCCCATTGTTGATCACGTCGCCCAAAGTTGATGTTTTATCAAAATCAAATACGGAAAGCACATCACCAACATCGGTATCGTCATCGGTATCGTTGGTTAACACACTCAGCGTGTTGGTATAAACCAGGGAATCTTCAGACACCGTCAGAAACGGGGAAGCTCCGGAGCCATCGTTATTGGCAACGGGCGTGGCATTA
Organism: Gammaproteobacteria bacterium; assembly: GCA_014382695.1. Taxonomy (GTDB): domain Bacteria; phylum Pseudomonadota; class Gammaproteobacteria; genus JACNJF01. The sequence continues at coordinate 7,938 of JACNJF010000143.1, forward strand.
AAAACGTTAAAGGTATGGTTGCTACAGGTATTCGTATGCGGCCCGTCGAGATCACAGTTGCCATTACCATTAGTCGGGTTACCGCACACATACAGGGTCTGACTGCCGGCCGCGGTAGGCGCTGTCCAGCTCCAGCTCCAACTACGGTTACCGCCAGTGGGCGTGTTACTGGTCGAGTTATGAGTAGCCGTATTGTTAGAAGCAGCATTCGTCACGGTCACTTCGGTATTCCCATTAAAAGTACCGGCATTGATTCGAGCGCCCATACCCCCTTTGGTCATAAGCGTGCCCGCCAATCGATTTAACGAAAAGGTGATGGAATTAGTGGTGCCGCGACCGACCGAGGTGGACGCGCCGATACTGCCAAGATAGCTGAAACTACCGGTATTCAGATTTCCACAGTTGAGCAGGGCTTCACTACCGCCAGCATGGCAACTGGAACAGGTTTGTCCATCACTGGGAGAACCGGAATATCCCACCTGACCGGTAGAAAAGGCATGTGCAGCCGAGCTAAACAGCAAAGTAGCCGCAAGCGTTATCGTACTTTTCAGGCACGACCAGCCATATTTTGATTTTTTGATGCTCGTCCCACTCATTTTTATAATTTTTAGTTAACCAGTCTACAAAGCGATCCTTTTACAGGGTGGAATGCGGTGTAAACCCGTGTGTTAGATTGACCTTCAACTGACTTGAGTCTAAGCTCTAACTTGATCTAGATCAATTAATCTTTAACTATCCAATACCACTCACACTGGCCTGATTGAGGAAAAATAATGGACGACGAGTTACCCCCGGAAGACGAGCTACGGCGTGATGCTTTAATCAAGTTACTCGCGATGGGCGCTTTTTCAATGGCACCGGTCGCTGCGCTGGAAGCGGCCTGGTGGGGCAGTAAGCCGGAAAAACTACCCGAAAAAAAATCGTTTTTCAGTCTGGAAGGCGAGGTTATGGTGAACAAGCAGATCGCCAGCATCAATACCCGGGTGAATGCCGGAGACCTGATACAGACCGGGCGTAACAGCGAAGCGGTGTTTGTGGTCGGTAGTGATTCCTTCATCATGCGCAGCGACAGTATCCTGCAACTGGAAGGCAGTAATTTTCTGCTCGATTCACTCAGGCTGTTAAGCGGCGGGCTGCTTTCGGTATTCGGAAGTCGTAGCTATAAACAGAAGCTGAACGTCAGCACCACCACCGCCACCCTCGGTATTCGCGGCACCGGTGTGTATCTGGAATCGCAACCGGATCTGACCTATCTGTGCACCTGCTACGGCTCGGTTGAATTGCGTTCGGCTCAAAACCCGAATGATTCACAGCACATCAATACCAAGCATCACGATGATCCAAAATACATTTCCGACAAGGCGGTCAAGGGCACCCAGATTCGTGATGCCCCGTTCATCAACCACACCGACCCTGAACTGAAGATGCTGGAAGCACTGGTCGGACGCGAAGTGCCGTTCGGTCTGGAAGAAGAGCTCTACCGCAGCCCGCGTCGCGATTATTGATTCATCCTGTTACCAATGCGTTAATTACTCTTTCAGAAAAATCTTTTCGCCAGCCTGTTCCGTGCAATAGCGGCTCAGGCAGGCAAACAGTTCCTGAGTTGAATCACTGTCCAGACGCCAACTTTCGCTCTCCGCATCATAGTCAAAATGAAATCCACCGGAACGCGCGGCTACCCACAGCTGTGACACCGGTGTCTGTTTATTGATGATAATCTTGCTGCCATTGGCAAACTCCAGGTTCAGGATATCGCTGATCGTATCGTAATCAATATCGCTACCCGAATCTTCAATCGCTTCTTCGATCGCCAGCATGGTCTGTTCAGCAAGCGCATTAAATTCTGTTTCATTCATCGTCATTACCTGTTGTTAAATTAAGCACATTTCAGTGCGGCAAATATAAACCATAAAAGCCCAGGAATCTGCCCTGCTGATAAATGAATACCGGCAAAAAGTCATCTACGCTTGAAAGCATGTCACGAAGGTTTGAAGGGCACGAAGAACACGAAGGCTTAATATTCACTATTTTCTTTTCTTCGTGTCCATCGTGTGCTTCGTGGTGGAAAGGCTTTTTCAACTAATCAAGCATTCAAAACATTGCGGAAACTGCCAGTCTGCTGAATGGATACCAGCTAAAAGCCTGCTGGTATGACGAGACTTCCATACATTGGCGTTACTTATTCTACAAATTTCAGCGATGCTGAACCTTACTTATCTTTAAAACTCAGCGATGCTGAGTCTTATTTATCCTTAAAATTCAGCGATGCTGAGTCTTACTTATCCTTAAAATTCAGCGATGCTGAGTCTTACTTATCCTTAAAATTCAGCGATGCTGAGTCTTACTTATCCTTAAAATTCAGCGATGCTGAGTCTTACTTATCCTTAAAATTCAGCGATGCTGAGTCTTACTTATCCTTAAAATTCAGCGATGCTGAATTTACGCAATAACGTTTGCCGGTGACCTTCGGGCCGTCATCGAAGACGTGACCGAGGTGGCTTCCGCAGTTTTTACACATGATTTCGACTCGGCGCATACCGAGGGTAACATCGACATCCTCTTCTACGCTGTCCGCATCAACAGGCTGGAAGAAGGATGGCCAGCCGGTGCCAGAGTCAAACTTGGCATCAGAATCAAACAGCGCGGTACCGCAACATTTACAGACATACTGTCCGGCCTGCTTACTGTTCCAGAATTTACCCGTGAAAGCGGGTTCTGTGCCTTTCTGGCGACAGATACGAAATTCATCTGCACTTAACTGCTGACGCCACTTTTCATTATCGCTCATGCCATTTTTTCCTCAGAAATTTGTATTGATCCGTTACTTCACAGATACATCTGCTTGCCATCGACCAGATAGATCCAGCCTTTGGCAATGCGGTAAAAATACCAGATGCTCGCAACCAGCGCGACCACCCAGCCAATAACCGGAAACGATATCAGCGCGATAGTCGACCACAGCAGACCATACCAGAAGGTATTTTTCTGCCAGCTGAAATGCGACTCCAGCCAGCTGCCCTGGACATCATCCTGTTTGATGTAATTAATCACCACACCCATGACCGGGGTGAATACCAGTCCGATAAAAAACAGCGCCTGCAGTACATACACCGCCAGCACGAATTTTTTATTCTTGCTAGTTTCAAGATCCAGGTCCTTCAACATATTATTTCACCAGTTCTTCAAATGTCCGTTCATCGAGTATCGTAACACCCAGTTTGAGCGCTTTATCCACCTTGGAACCGGGTTTATCACCGGCAATCACTGCAGTGGTTTTGGCAGAAACACTGGAGCTTACCTTCGCGCCCTTGCTGGCAAGCAATTCAGCGGCCTGCTGCCGACTGTAGTTTTCGAGGGTGCCGGTAATCACATAGGTGAAGCCTTTGAGCGCCAGATCAAGCGCATCGGGAGCGGCTATCGGCGGCCAGCTGATACCGGCGTCGAGCAAACTCTGAATTATCTTCTGGTTCTCTTCCTGCGCAAAAAAAGCAACGATATTCGCTGCCACTACCGGACCCACATCGCCCACCTGCATCAGGGTTTCCTGATCCGCCTGCTGAATCGCTGCCAATTCTCTGAAGTGGTTGGCCAGAGACAGCGCCGTGGCCTCCCCGACTTCACGAATGCCCAATGCGTAAATAAAGCGCTGTAAGGTCGTCTGTTTACTATGCTCGAGCGCATCCAGCAGATTCTGTGCAGATTTGCTTGCCATCCGCTCCAGCCCACTCAACTGTTCCAGCGAAAGTGCATATAATCCGGCCACCGAATCGATCAGCCCCAGATCCACCAGCTGTTCGACCAGTTTGTCGCCCAGACCGTCTATATCCATCGCCTTGCGCGCAGAGAAGTGCTTGATCGCTTCCTTACGCTGAGCCGCACAGATCAGGCCAGCACTGCAGCGGTATGCGGCCTGCCCTTCCTGTTGCACCACTGGCGACTGACACACCGGACACAGCGCCGGCATCTGGGGCAATTCAAACTCTGGCTGACGATCCTTCAGCACCGCAGCAACCACTTCCGGTATTACATCACCGGCACGGCGCACGATCACGGTATCGCCGATACGGATATCTTTGCGCCGGATTTCATCCATATTGTGCAGGGTTGCGTTGCTGACGATCACGCCACCGACTTCCACCGCTTCAAGCCGCGCGACCGGGGTCAATGCACCGGTTCGGCCAACCTGGAATTCAACATCCAGCAACCGAGTCATCACTTCCTGCGCGGGAAACTTCCAGGCAATCGCCCAGCGTGGCGCACGTGACACGAAACCGGCTTTTTTCTGCAGCTTCAGAACATTCAGTTTGTAGACCACACCGTCGATTTCAAATGGCAGGCTATCACGTGCTGCAGCGATCTGCCGATAGTATTCAAAACAGGCCTGGATGCTCTCCAGTTGCTGAATATACGGACTGATCGGCAGACCCAGAGCTTTCACCAGTTGCATCTGCGCGTACTGGGTGTCCGGCATTTCGATCCCTTCCAGCTGGGCGATGCCATAGCTACAGAAGCTAAGCGGACGGGAAGCGGTGATGGTCGAATCCAGCTGTCGCAGCGAACCGGCTGCGGCATTGCGCGGATTGGCGAACAGCTTCGCATTATTCTGGCGTTGTGACTCATTCAGTGCATTAAATCCGGCCAATGGCAGATACACTTCACCGCGCACTTCGAGCAGTTCAGGCAGCTGCTTACCGATCAGTTTCAGCGCCACCGCTTTGATGGTGCGTACATTCGGCGTAATGTTTTCACCCGACTGCCCATCGCCACGGGTCGCCGCACGCACCAGTTCCCCGTTGCGGTACAGCAGACTCACCGCCAGACCATCCAGCTTTGGCTCGGCGCTGAATTGCAGCGGTGAGTCTATACCTAGCAGATCACTCAGCTTTTTATTGAACGCCAGCATCTCTGCCTCATCGAAGGCATTCTCCAGCGACAGCATCGCGGCTTCATGGGTGACCGTGGCAAACTGTTTGGAGACTTCACCGCCCACTCTCGAGGTAGGCGAAAGCGGGGAGGCGAACTCAGGATGCGCCGCTTCCAGCGCCTGTAACTCACGCATCTGCTGATCGTAATACTGATCCGTGACCAGCGGGTCATCCAGTACGTAATACTGCATATTATGCTGGTTTATTTCTTCTCGCAGACGCTCGATCTGCTGGCGAATTTCAGATTTTGGCATCAGGAACCCTGATCACGACTGGAATCGGCCTCCAGCAACTGGCGACGGATATCGGTCACATGCTGCAACGTCAATAACTCAAAATCATGGCTATAAACCTTAAGATCCAGAATCCGCACCAGCTCATCGACTTTTTTCAGCATCGCTTCATAACTGCCGAGTGGATACTCGCATTCCGGAATATGGATACAGCACACCATGCCGTGCGTGGTAAAGCTATCATCGGAAATACCTTCAAAAGAACCGCTGGCGGTCAGGTTGAATACCCTGAAATGCAGATCGGCTTCTTCTTCCAGATGAAAGTGGAACGCTTGGTCCAGTTCAAACCCGCTATGACTGAAGGCATTACGCAGTTCTTCCGCGCTGAGAAGATGGTTATCTATCGGCTTCAGTACATGCGATATGTGTTGCAGCGGCGCTAGCTTCTGCACCTCCTGCGGCAACTTAAATTGTTGTGTATTATCGACGGGCTGAGTACTTTTTGTTTCCATTCCGGGGTTGATTTTAATCTGGCTGATCTCATCCCCGCTCAGGTCATCCTTCAACATCGCATTGATGGTCTGGATTTCATTGCGTAGCGATTCGTCTTCGATAAAGCCGGATTCTATTTCTTCGTTGGTAAAGGTTTTGATCGCGGCACGCCGACGCAGCTTGCTCTGATACACCGAATACAGATAGATACCGACCACTACGATCAGGCCGATAACTGCCAGCACCCAGCGTAGTGCAGTGGCATCCATACTGACCTAACCTTCTGCGGCCAGGGCGGCCGCCTCATCAATGTTGACCGTGACCAGGCGCGACACACCGGGTTCGTGCATGGTCACACCATTCAGAGTCTGTGCCAGCTCCATCGTCACCTTGTTATGGGTGATGAAGATAAACTGCACATGCTGCGACATTTCCTGCACCATCGCGCAGAAACGGCCGACGTTGGCATCGTCCAGTGGCGCATCGACTTCATCCAGCATACAGAACGGCGATGGATTCAGCTCAAAGATGGCAAAGATCAAGGCCACCGCGGTGAGCGCTTTTTCTCCACCAGACAACAGCTGCAGGCTGGTGACGCGCTTGCCGGGTGGGCGCGCCATGATGGTCACACCGGTATTCAGTAAATCTTCTTCAGTCAGTTCCAGATGTGCCTGACCGCCGCCGAACAGCTTCGGGAAACGCTCCTGCATGCGGCTATTCACATGGTCAAAGGTTTCCTTGAAACGGTCCTTGGTTTCCTTGTCGATCTTGCGAATCGCGCTTTCCAGAATATTCAGCGCCGACACCAGATCTTCGTTCTGTGCATCCAGATAAGCCTTACGCTCGGATTGCTCATTAAACTCATCAATTGCGGCCAGGTTGATCGGCCCCAGATTATTGATCTTGCGTAACAGTTCATCCAGATGATTCTGCCAGACCTGAATATCGGCTTCATCCGACAGTTCGAGCTGAAGCTGCTCCACATCGAATTCGGTTTTACGCAACTGATCGACCAGCGTAGAACGGCGGATTTCAACCTCACGGCACTGCATTTTCTGTTGTTCGAGGGTCGAACGTACCGCATCCACGCGTTGTTGCTGCTCGTTACGATGACGCTCATGCGCGCGCTGTTCGGTATCCAGCCCACTGACCCGATCCTGCGAGGCATGCAACTGTTGTTCGATCTGTGCCTTACTGGCCAGAAACTGCTGCAACAACTGCTCCAGCTCCAGTAACGGTTGCTGCGCTTCTTCCACCGCCTGTTGCAATTCTTCCACCCGTCCGGCAAAGCTGCTCGACTGCTGCTGCATGCGTTCGAGGTTAAAGCGGGTCGAGTTCGACTCGGACTGCAGGCTCTGCAGTTTCATCTGGATCTGATGCTGCTGATCGCGGCTCACACGCAATTTTTCGCGCGCATTCTGCACCTGACCATTGAGCTGATCACGCTGCTGTTCCAGACTCGACTTCTGCTGTTCCAGCTGATTAATTTTTTCTAATTCGCCATTACGGCGTTGTGTGGTCTGCTGCAGATCCTGCTTCAGCTCCTGTTGCTGCGCCGCCAGCTCAGCAAGCTCTTTCTGCAACATTACAAAACGGTTTTCCAGCTGTTCGGCACGGCTCTTACGCTGGGTCAGCTGATTATTGATATCCGACAGTTCGCGTTGGACCAGCTGCAGTTTATGCTGACTTTCATCACGACTTTTTTCTTCCCGCAGCAGGCGTTCACGATCACCGTCGGTCTGCGACTTCAGCAGCACCGCTTTCTCGGTGATGGTTTCCAGCTCCAGCTTGATTTGCTTGATTTCCTGCTCACGCTGGATCAGTCCACTGTGTTCGTTTTCTTCACCCAGCTGGATCAGCCAGTTACGCCCGGCATACAGCCCATCGCTGGTCACCAGACGCTGTTCCGCCTGCAGACTACCCTGACGCAGTTCCAGTTCGGCGCGATCCGCACACAGGTAAACCTGCCCCAGCAATGCCGACAGATCAAAACCGGCATTCACCACCGCACTCAGCGGCTGCCAGCCGGCTGGTGCCTGCAGCGCACTGGAAACCGGCACCTGATTGATCAGCGCAATACCCTGACGCGCAATCTGGCTCAGGCTGGAAGCCGGCAGATTGCGTTCACCCACACAATACGCACCCAGCAGCGGGCTCAGCACCACTTCGACCGCCTTTTCATAACCCGCCTCAACCTTCAGGGTTTCGGTCAGGCGTTTACTGCCCGTCAGCTGTTGCTGTTGCAGCCAGTTTTTCAGTTCATGACTGGATTTATTCAGCACGTTCTGCTGTAGCGCTTCCAGCGAAGACAGACGTCCACGCAGGCTCTGCACCTGGGTACGATGCTTGTCGAGCTGAGAGGATTGCATCTCTATCGACTGGCGCAATTCGGTAATCGCATCACTGCGCCCTTCCTGCAGCTGTTGATAGGACAGCAGTTCCTGCTCCTTGATCTCCAGCTTTTCATTCAATTGCTGAATCTGCTCATCGAAGCTATGCATATCCAGACTGTTTTTTTCGTTATTCAGGCGTTCAATACGCTGATCCGACTGGAGGATCTGGCGCTCGATATGTTCGATCGCCTTATTTTCCACCTGCACCGCCTGATGCGACTGATGGTAACGTTGATTGAAATCATCCCAGCGCCCCTGCCACTGACTCATCTGCTGCTCGGCTTCCTGTTGCGAGTGCTGCGCCTGTTCATACACCATCGCCAGCTCTTCCAGCTGCGGCGTCAGTTCAGCCAGATCGTTATCCAGTTTGATCAGACGTGCCTGATCGGTCTGGATGATCGATTTCGATTCCTGCTGCGCCTGGGTAACCTTGTGTAAATCCTGCTGATTGCGCTCACGCAGGTTTTTCTGATGGTTGATCTCCTGCTCATGCTTGGAGATTTCAGCGCCGACCGCATAAAACCGTCCCTGCACTTCGATGTGCTCATCGTTCGCCAATGTCAGCTGCAAATGCCCCTGTTCGATCTGACTTTCGGTTTTACGCACTTCCGCAATCGCGTGCTGCAACTCGGTTTCAACCTGCTCCAGTTTGTGCTGCTGGCGGCTAATCTCGTCGTTAAAGGCATTGCGTTGCAGCAGCAGATGTTCCGCTTCATAGCGGCGCTGTTCCTGTTTCAGGGTTTTATAGCGCTCGGCCGTTTTGGACTGACGGCTGAGGCGCGTGATCTGCTTGTCTATCTCTTCGCGCAGATCGTTCAGGCGGTCCAGATTCTCCCGCGTATGGCGGATACGGGTTTCGGTTTCACGCCGGCGCTCCTTGTATTTGGAGATACCGGCCGCCTCTTCCAGATACACGCGCAGATCTTCCGGTTTGGCATCGATAATACGCGACACCATGCCCTGCTCGATAATCGCATAGCTGCGTGGGCCAAGGCCGGTACCGAGAAAAATATCCGCAATATCGCGCCGCCGGCAACGGCTGTTGTTGAGAAAATACTTGGATTGCCCTGCACGCGTAACCAGACGCTTGACCGCGATTTCATTGTACTTGGCAAATTCACCGGCGACCTTGCCATCCGAATTATCAAAGGTCAGCTCAACCGAAGCCTGGCCCACTGGTTTACGCGTCGAAGAACCGCTGAAGATAACATCTTCCATCGATTCACCACGTAAATGCTTGGCCGAAGATTCGCCCATGACCCAGCGCACGGCATCGATAACATTCGACTTTCCACAGCCATTCGGGCCGACAATGCCGGTTAGATTTTCGGGAAACTGAATTTTGGTCTGGTCAACAAAGGATTTAAAACCAGCAATCTTGATTTGGCTAAGACGCATATGCAGAGTGTGATGAGTAATCTGAGTAAAAAGACTGGGGATTATAACCCAAATCGAAAATTAGAAACACGCGTAAGCGATTCGCCTGTGCGATATAGTTACTTCACAACTTCCGCCAAAATGACAGCGCGCAGATCAAGCATTAGAAAAGCAGAATACTATTCTGTATGATGCCGGAAATGTTGTAATCGCGCGCGACAGGATGGAGTTCAGGCAAACTAAATCGCGTTTTCAGAGTCAGATAGTACAAGTTATTTATACCACTATTTTTATCAACCCTTGGCCCGATAACCCGTGAAAACCTTAACCTTTATTTTGCTGGCCTTTTTTAGTGCGCTGATTTTTGCCCAATACCCGGGGGCGGACGAGTATCAATCGGAGTACAGTGAAGAAGATCTGCCCTATGTAGAAATTAAAAGGGTCACCAACTTTGCCGAGTTGACGCGGGAAGCCCGAGAGAGCAAAAAAATCATCCTGCTCGAAATGTCGGCCAGTTATTGCGGCTACTGTAAAACGCTGGAAGAATTTATTATCAAACCGATGTTGCGCAGTGGCGATTACACTAAAAATGTACTCATCCGCAAGCTCGACATCGACAGTTATTACCCGATGCAGGACCTGACCGGAAAACAGTCTTCACCGTCCCGTATTGCGAATGGACTGGATGTCTCACTGACTCCCACCCTGCTGTTTCTGGACGGCAATGGCAAGGAAGTCAGCGAACGTATTATCGGGGTGAACACACTCGAATATTACGGCGCCTACGTCGATGATGCCCTCCTACAGGGCCACCGTTTAATTAACAACCGAGATTAAGAAATCAGCATCCTATGAGCACTAAACCCAGTAAAACCATCCATACCTTTGAAAATCCTCAGCCCAAACGCGATTATACGATCCGTATCGACATCCCTGAGTTTACCTGCCTGTGCCCACTCACCGGACAGCCTGACTTCGCCACTTTGCAGCTGGAGTATATTGCGGACAAACTCTGCGTCGAGCTCAAGTCATTAAAGCTGTATGCCTGGTCATTCCGTGAGGAAGGCGCGTTTCATGAAGATATCACCAATAAGATTATGGATGATCTGGTCAAGGCCACCGCTCCCCGTTTTATGCGACTAAGCGCAAAATTCAACGTGCGTGGCGGCATCTATACCGACGTCATCGTAGAACA
>JACNJF010000143.1:19067-28755 GCA_014382695.1 Gammaproteobacteria bacterium
AGCAGCGCCGGCCTGCCCAAAGCCCTGCAACTGCTACAGGACTGCACTGCAGGCAGCATTAAAATTCTGCATCAGGCGGATTACCTGAGTAACAGCCTGTGCCAGCGCTGGGGATACAGCGATTATCATAACGCCCTCAAGCTCGGCTACGACCCGCTACAGATGGCCTGGCCGGCCTGGGTTGAAACATTGCTACCAACGCTGGCGCTGCCGCAGGTGCTGGCACCGGGAGAGATCATCGGCCCGGTCGACAAAGGGATTGCCGCTCAATACGGGCTCTCAACGGATTGCCAGATCTGTGCCGGCAGCACCGATTCGAACGCGGCCTTTATCGCCACTTCAGCAACCCGCCCGGGAGAAGCGGTGACTTCCCTCGGCAGCACGCTGGTGATTAAAAGTCTAAATCAGCACCCGATAGAAGACCTGGAATCCGGTGTCTACAGCCATAAGCTGGGCGATCTGTGGCTGGTCGGTGGCGGCTCGAATGCCGGTGCGCGTATTCTGAGAGAGTATTTTAGCGATCAGCAGATTGCCGACTACTCCGCACGGATGGATCTGCAACATCCGACCGGGCTGCAGTATTATCCGCTGTCGGTTGCTGGCGAACGCTTTCCCTATAACGATCCCGACAAACTGCCGCAACTCAGCCCGCGTCCGGCATCGGATGTGGTGTTTTTACAGGGCTTACTGGAAGGGCTGAGTGACATTGAAAAGACCGGTTATGAAAAGCTGGTCAGCCTCGGTGCCAGTCGGCCCGCCCGCATTCAAACCTGTGGTGGAGGCGCCCAAAACCCGCAATGGAGCGCAATGCGTAGCCGCCTGCTGGGTATACCGGTAACCGCCGCGCTGCAGACCGAAGCCTGTTATGGGTCGGCCCTGCTCGCGCTGCAGGGGCTTCGGGCCTACCACAAATAGCAGCTACTTAAGTGCCTGCAGGGTGAGAACTTTTAGCTTGCGTAGAGGCATCGTTACAGCCTGACGTCAGTTTCTGTTATCTAACGCCCGAGGCCGGACATGAAGCTGTTTATCGCGCGATCAAACACCGAAACCGCTTCTATCATGCGCGCCCGGCCCGCTCGAAACTCCGCTGCCAGTGCATAACGGGTGATATTTTTGGCCTTGTTCCCATGCCGGTTGACAAACACATACTTGCCCGTGACATTGCTTTTCCACGACAGTTTCGCATGCATGGCTTTCGCGCCGGACTCCTTAAACTCGACCCAGCTACCGATCGCCATCGCCTGCACGTTATCCAGATAATCATCGCTCTCGACTTCAGGCTGCGCACTGAAGCTGGCCTGCGCCGCTGACTCGAGTACTATTTCTTCATCCAGCTCGATTTCACCCTGATTCACACAGCTGGTAAATTGATCCAGATTTTCGATCACGTCCTGGGTTGAGGCGGCAATGATTTCAGTTACGCTATCGGCATGCTGTTCCTGCTCCGGCGTGTTATCCAGCACCTGGATTTCTCCAGTCTCATCGGCTTCAAACAGCAGATCAACCGCTTCCTCAGTCCGTTTTTCCTGATTGAAACCGGCAAATGCGGCGGCAGCCTTATTCTCCGGCCACAGGGTTTTGTCGTCTTTGCGCGTGACCAGGTTCTTGCTGGTCTGGCGCACGGTTTTGGCATGCTCCAGTACCAGCATCTGAAACACTTTATTCTGCCCTTCACTATCGACCTGTATCAGATGCAGGCCACGTGACATGGCACGTAGTAACGATGGCAGGGTTTTCAGCAGTTTGCTTTTATCTTCTTCATTGTGTTTGGGTATCAATGTCCAGATCAGCGTGGTGGTAATACGTTTTAAATTACGCCAGTGGCTCGATTGTTCACCCTGCGTCAGTAAGGTATTGAACAGTACCGACTTCCACTGACCGTCTAAAAAATCGATCACATCGAAACTCAGCTCATGCCTGCTGAGCAGGCCCTGAATAAAGGCTGAAGCCAGCTGCTGTGCCTGTTCAATTTTTTGTTCGCGGCTGTGCTCCTGTGCATGAACCTGTTCCAGCTCCTGCTCAATCTGCTGCTCTTCCTGCCTGATGAACTGCTGAAACTGACTCAGCGCCTGTTCAAAAGTCGCAATATCCTGATCGAATTCCTGCAGCAGGTAGTCGACAATCTGTTCCAGTTTTTCGATCAACAGGTCTTCTCGATGCTGATCGTCACTCCAGCCCAGCGAAGCTCTGGAAATACTGTCGAGTAATTTACGTGCCGGATGCTTTTTGTGATTGAAAAAATTCTTGTCCAGAATCGCAACTTTGAGGATCGGTATCTGTAGGCGTCCGATCAAAACCTTGATCGGATCAGGCAGCGCATCATCATCAAAAAAGAAATCAAACAGCATCGAGACAATATCGATAATCTGATTATCGGCACTATTACCCTGCTGGCTGTTTTGCTGGCGGAAACTAACCAGCTGTTGCTGCATCTGATTTTTCAGGATTTGCGGATCGACCTCAGTCACCGGTACGCTATACAGACTGGATGACTGCATGCGGGTTAGTGCCGACATATAGGCCACTGCATCAGGGCTAAAGCTGCCACCCGACGCCAGTTCCGCCGCAGTGCCACCCGGTTTTTGTGAGCCAGCGCTGACAGCCATACCCGAGCCTGATCCGCCCGCAGGTGCAAACATCTGCTGCAACATGGCGAGTAGATCGCCATCTACCGCTTCAGCAGATTGCCTGCCTTCGCTAATCGCACTGGTTTTGTCTTCAGACTCTGCCGCAGCCCGCTCGGAAGCTGCCGATTGACTGCGTGAAATTCGGTTAGCCATGAAACGTGTGGTCTGCTTCATGCGCTCCTGTGCGGCCATGAATTCGGGGAGTACGCCCTTCTGAATAAAAAAATCATTCAGCTCATGGTAGAAATGCCCCAGATTAGCCATCACAAACTTATCAAACAGTTTGTAAAAAATGAGCTTCACCTTGATATCGGTTTCCAGCGTTGCGGAGGCGAGGTGGAAACTTTCGCAGATTGATTTGGGGTCAAGCGGGTTCTGGTCCGGCTTGATCTGCTTTCTATGCAGCACCACCTTGAAGCGCTCCAGCACCGCAAACAGTTCATCTTCGAAATGCGGACGTGCTTTGGAGATCATATTATCGATCGCCAGCCGGTCTTCGATCTCGGTCTGATCGACCAGACTCAGTTCATCCATCTGCAGCTCACGGCCGCTCTGGGGCTTATCCAGGATCAACTGATTGAAGCTTTGATGCAGGGCTTCATCAAATTTTTCGAGCAGAGCTTTACGCTTGAGACGAATCTCGCGCATGGCTTCAAAATACATGCTGCGTTCATAGTCCGTTTCAACTTTTTCGGAAAGCCCGAATAAGGCATCGTCCACGCTCTCCATTAACACCCGCATCAGGTCGTTGAGGCCTTTTACGGCGAAACGCTTGACCGATTCATACACCATGGTATTCCCGGAGAATGCGATCACATTGCTGGTTTGATCCTTTGACACCTGTCCTGCACCTTATCGTTGTAAGCAATTCCACTATCGATGGAAACATTAAAAATCGCCCGCAAAACTGTATGGCGAAAGCCTCAGGATCCATTCTGACCCTGATAAGCATCAGAGCATAATAGATTTTACTCTTATTTCCAGCGACTGATTTACTAAAGCCTGAAGCAGGGCCTTTTCAGGCTTTACTATCGATTGCGTAAACTGTTGAACCAGCCTCGTTTCTGCACCATCAACTGATCGATGCGACATAGCAGCAACTCGGGCTTGCGGCTGGCACCATTGCGCGCGTGACGCGTGTTAATCTGACGCAGGGCCATCTCCAGATTATCACTGAATCGAGACAGCGTCAGACGGATAAATTCGAGACTGATTTCCTTCAGGAAATGCTCATGTGCCAGCAGTAGAATGTCACCGACCTGTAAATCCTGCTCCAGAATAAACGGCTGTATCGTTTTATCGCGCCCCAGCCGGCCTTTGGTAGAAGACCGGTTACTCAATTCAAGCAGTTGATTGTCACGGTACCTGAGACAGCTCAACGCCCCCAGGCTGCTGCACAGCAATGTATTTTCAGCCAGTTGCAGTATGCCCAGCTCTACCCGCTGTTGCAGTCCTGACGCCGTATTCACGCTCAGTCGGGGCAACAGGTATTCGTGAATATTAAATAGTGACTCCTGTAGACACAGTTTGGCCCGGTAGTTCGCCGGCTGCTTATTGCCTTCCTGCGGGACCAGATTAAGCTGCATATCATCGATTAAAATCTCTATCGACTGTCGGCTTAATGCCGACTCACCCTGCGCAACTACCATCAACCCCGCATCCAGATCGATCCCCACGGTCTGGTGATCTGAAGACTGGATGCCACTGTCGGTGTACAGTCCGCTGTCCAGTTGAGCCAATAGCGTGACCCGCTCATTCAAATTCATATTTTCTGTTCAGTTAATGTATTTCAGTCACAATCCGGATGGAATTTTGCCCGTTACAGGCCAAAGATTGACGCTATCCGTAATCTCTCTGCCAGGATTATCTTCATCCGCGTTAAATCTCTGATAGCATAGCGCAATTTTGCAGATATTAACGCTAAAATTAACACTCTTCATGACTTCACAGTCATTAATAAACCGTAACAATTTAGTACTGGGGGAATACTTTTGAGCAGCTTGATTCAACTCTGCCTGCTGTTAGTAACGGGGCTTTTCAGTAGTGCCACGCTGGCAATACCTCAGCAGTCGCTGGTGCCCGGCGGTATTGCCATCATCGCTCTTGATAGCACTGCCGGCGAGCCTGCCTTTTCATTCCGCGATAAACCGGTTCTGATCAGTCGCCACAATGATCAGACCGTCGCCATCGTTGGCCTGTCGCTCAGCCTGAAGCCCGGCGAGTATTTTATCAGCGGGCATTACGGCGATAAAAAACAACTGGTGAAAAAATTCTTTACCGTCAACGATAAGGAATACAGCACGCAACGCATTACGATCAAGGACAAGCGCAAGGTCAACCCGATCCAGCAGGATATGGAGCGGATCATACCTGAGCAGAAAAGGAAAAAGATCGCGGGTAGTTTCTATTCTCAGGAAACCGCTGATCTGGAATTCCTGAACCCTGTCGAGGGCGTTATCTCAGGTAGCTATGGCAGACGCCGGGTGTTTAACGGACAGGCGAAAAGGCCGCATAGCGGAATGGATATAGCCGCCCCCAAAGGCCTGCCCATCGTCAGTCCGGCAGCAGGTACGGTAATCGAAAGCGGTGATTTTTTCTTCAGCGGGAATCTACTCTACATCCATCATGGACAGGGGCTGATCACGCTGTATGCGCATCTGGATGAGATTAAGGTACAGATTGGGGATCGCGTTCAAAAGGGGCAGCAGATTGGCACAGTCGGCGCTACCGGACGCGTGACCGGTCCGCATTTACACTGGAGTGTAGGCCTGAATGGAAGCTGGGTTGACCCGGCACTGTTTATCAAACAGCCCTCAACAGAGTTGAATTAAACAGGCGTTCCCAACCTTAACGGATGGGAACGCCTGAGCTTCAGACGACGTTAAAAGGTTAAACGTACACCCACATGGACACGGTTATCATCCATGCTATAGCTGGAGCCATTCTCCAGATCGAGCTTTAAATTGCGGTAACCCACAAACGCAACCGTCTGCGGCAGTACTTCTACCTGAACCCCAATGTTGCTGTCGATGATTTCTTCGGTATCCGAAAAACTGGTGATCTTCGGCGCATAGTGTACGGTCAGATAAACCGAGGTCGGCATCACGCCGGGAAAGGTGTAACGCACTTCACCACCAACGGCCACTGCGGCTATATCCTGATCCGGTATATCCAGCTGACCGAGGTAGGTTTTTACTCCCACACCCAGCGTCAGCGGGTTTTTCTCAGAAGCCTGACGACGTTGCATCAGGCCGATCTGACCCAGCACGTCATCGGCATCGTTATAGAAGAATCCGAGTGCCAGCTCCGAGCCGCCCCAGCCAATCACACTGGAGTCAGAACGAAACGTAAACTGTGCAGTTTCTGAGGTTAAGGCGGCTTCCAGATCGTTTGCTTCGACCAGTGTCGGCAACAACAGGGAAAGGGCTAAAATACTACGGCTTAAGTGTGATTTCATGAAAGTTTGATCCTAAAAATGTGGCGCATATTCTAGCATAAAGGTGCATCAGAATCTGTCTGTTATCGAGTGAAAAAGTGTAGAGATCAGGATGAAACTTTCTGATTGAAGAGCGGTCTGACGTCCCCCTGACGGGGCTGAGAGGGCGTATTCATCCAGCGGATTAACGGTGCCCACTGCTGCTGATCAACCCGCGTTCTGGCAAGCTTGATATCCATAATGCCTATACCCTGTTCGATGGCCTGGGTATAAAACTGGGTATCGCGAAAACTACTGACAAAGGGCAGCTTCAGGGTAAACAGGAAACGCTCCAGCGCATGAAACATCAGGGTATTCTTACGCACCCGGTTGGCCACGACCGCAATCCTCACCTGTTTTTTTCTGGCCTTACCGATTAACAGCACGTCCTTGATAAAATAGGCGGTGGCATGTATATCCAGTGGCGAGGGTAAAACCGGAATGATCAGGTTATCATTTTCCTGCAGCATACTGGCCAGATCAGAAGCATCAATCCCGGCCGGGGTATCGATCACCACCATATCGGTTTGCGGGGGTACTCGCATCTGCCAGGAGCGCGTCATGTGATTGTCGGGGCGGCGTGAAGCATCTACCACGTCAATTTGCTTGAGTTCGGGCGAACGCTGTTTAAGCCAGTGCTGGGCGGAGCCCTGCGTATCATAATCGAACAGGCGCACCACCTTACCTTCAGAGGCATAGTAGGAAGCAATATTGGTCGCTATAGTGGTTTTACCGCAACCTCCTTTTGCGTTGCAAACCAGAATTCGTTGAGTAGCCATAATGTTTTCAATACACAGAGCTTTTCAATATATGCCAATTTTCAGCACCATTAAAGCCTAAATCGACAAAATAGTTACCTTTCCATTGCATATACCGGCGCAAACCTCGTCCAGTTTGGGCCTCCGGTTCAGGTAGAATACACATTTATATAATCAGAACTTCGCACATGAGCATTATCGAACCAGACGCCCCGTTATACGCGCAAGGCCATCCATTGCAGCAATCCGCCGTGGTTGAACCCCGCAGCAGCATCTCGGCACGGGTCGGAATTCACTGGCAGGGTCAGGATTGTGATTTTTATGACTGGAGTTATCTGCCATCGATCAATCTGTGGCGGGATTATCTGCCGGCACAAATCGAGGCGCTATTGCCCGGTTTAGCTGCAGGCGATGAAATCCGACATTCTTTCAGGGCCGGCGAACTGCTGGAAAGACAGTCATCCCTGCTGCATCAAAATATACCCTTGAGTAAATTTCAGCCACCACCCACCGGGCTAACACTGTTACAACCCGCTATTGGTCGCTATTATCCGAGCCATTTCTACAAAAATGTCCCCGCCATTTACGAAGGCTACCAACTGCCCTGTCGCATCATCGACATTCAGGGCGAGCAACTAAGCGTGGATTTTAACCACCCGCTGTCTAACAAGTCGCTGGAAATGGTTGTACAAATTGAGTCGATCCGAAAAGCTGGTGCAGAACGTGGCGGACGTTGTAATGATGTGGTCGCAGTATGTTGCGATCAGGGCCCCGGCATGCAGGATAGCCTGCCCGATCAGCCCACCGATTTCTGGGCGGGCAACCCTTTCAGCCGACAGGATAGCACGAATGACAGCGTATTTTTCAGCACCCCCAGTCTGCAGCCTTACTGGGATCGTACGTCGCTGGCAGAGCTTTCCCGACTCTACGATCGGCTAATTCCGAAGCAGTCTGAGATTCTTGATTTGATGGCCGGTGTTCACTCTCCTGTGCAAGAGTCTGCAGTTTCCCCGGCAGCGGTTATCTGTGCCGGCCTGAATAGCGTCGAACTGGAGCATAACCCGCTCTGCACCCAGACGCTGACTCTCGATGTCAATAGCATCAGTGCTTTGCCGTTTGAAGATGCGCGGTTCGATGTAGTACTGATTCATGCCGCGATTGAGTATGTCATCAACCCGCAGTGGCTGATGGCTGATATTCAGCGTGTGCTGAAACCTTCTGGACGGATCATTATCAGCTTTAGTAATCGTTCTATCACCGAAAAAGCGATTCAGCTCTGGTCTGGCGCGCATGAGTTTGAACGCCCGGCCATCGTACTCGATTATCTGCGCAGCTGCCCGGGCTTTGCCCGTTTTAACAGCTTTTCGCTGCGTGGACTGTTGCGTCCAGAAGATGATCCGCTGGCACATAAACTGATTTATTCGGACCCGCTGTATGTGGTGTGGGCGGATAAAATATAAACAGTCAAAGGCCCCGTATCGCGGGCTTTGTGGCTAGCGCATTTCGATAACCGTGGATATCTTTAACGCAACCGGTGCCTGGATAACCTCTTCCACCTGGCGCCTGATTTCGTCCAGATCCTGTTGCTGAGGAATTTTGCGACTGATCACTTCCAGCCAGATCGCAGCAGGGCGCTGGCTCAGGTCGATAGAGAGGGCATGGAAGTGCATCATCGAATCCGCCCTTGCCCTGACCTGTAGCGTTCCCAGTTGATCAATGATGCGATTCTGGTCGATCACCATTTTGAACGAGATCAACAGTGGCGCCGTCACCAGCATCAGCAGACTGGCAATCAGTATTACGCCCTTGCGCGCACGCTGGATCGGTGCATAGCCGAGCACAATAAAAGTGAGCGACGCCGCCAGTGTAATCCCCACCAGGTTGGTCACAAACAGCAGAAAAGAGCCGTAGATGACCTGCACATTACCCCAGCCCAGACCCACACCGGTTACACTCAGCGGCGGTACCAGCGCAACCGCAATCGCAACACCGGCCAGGCTTTTGGCGATTTCACTCCTTGAATTAGCATAGGCTCCGGCGATGCCGGAGATCAGGGCCACCATCAGATCGAGGATATTGGGATGCAGACGACCGCGCATTTCTTCCGTCAATGTGCTCAGCGGCATGAAATAGGTGTAGATGCAGGAAAAGAGTAGTGCCGTCAGAATCCCTACCAGTAGTGTCAGGGTACTTTCCTTGAGCAAAAACGGGTCAGCACGTACCAGCCCGATGGAAAAAGAAATAATCGGTGACATCAACGGTGCCAGTATCATCGCGCCGATGATGACCGGTGCTGAGCTCTGGAACAGTCCAGTGGTCGCGAGCAGGGTGCTGAGCACCATCAGCATCAAAAAGGGTACCGTCAGCACCGCACTCTGTCGCATCGAGAGCAGCAACTCCTTGAAATCCTCCTCCGATGCCTTGGCAAACAACGGCAGGGTTTTATTCACCAGCAGCTGACTGACTTCACCTTTGGGTAGCCCCTGCACGCGAACCAGTTCGCGATCATCGATCTCGGTCTCCTGCGCCCCCTGTAATGCCACCAGTCGCCTGCCCAAACGTATCGTCAGCGCATCGCTGACAATCTCCAGCTTAAGCCCTTCGGCACACATGATATTGCCATCCAGCACATAGTCGAGCGCACGTGAACTGCTTATTTCGAGCGCACTGGTATGGATGGTGCCGACGCTGAGTGGCAGACGGTTCATCGAAAAGCGGTGATAAAAGAATACGATGGCGAGGTAATACAGATAGGAGATAATACTTTTAGGTGCCAGTATCAGGGCGTTGAGCTTGCCATCCTGCAGAGACAGGTTTTCATTGATCAG
>JACNJF010000131.1:0-1069 GCA_014382695.1 Gammaproteobacteria bacterium
TTTTAACGCCTGCATGGTGACGTTTTTTACGCGTAAACAAATGCACGATGCTACGGATCAGAGCTACGATGAAATCACGCAGCGCAAGTACCATCGACAGCGCAAAAATCCAGCCAAAAGACAACCCGCTGAATAAATAATCTAGCAGGCCTTTTTCTGAATCATCATCATACTCATTTTGATAATCACCTTCCAGAATGGGGTCGTAAGGTAGATCACCGTAAATCGTTGCCCCGCTGTCATCGACCGTCTTTTGCGCAAAAGACTTACGCACGGTAATAGCCCCCAGAGGTATAACCACCAGAGTCAGAATGGTCGAAACCAGTACGCCAAATGCCAGTGAAATCGCCATACCTTTGAAGATGGGATCAAAAATAATAACCGCAGAACCGCCCACCAGGGCTAGCGCTGTTACCACGATAGGACGTGTTCTGGCTTTACAGGCCAGCAGCACCGAATCGGTAACAGGGCGACCAGCCGCCACTTCATGCTTGGTAAAATCCACCAGCAGGATAGAGTTACGCACGATGATTCCAGCCAGCGCGATAAACCCAATCATTGATGTCGCGGTAAACTCAGCACCGAAGATCCAGTGTCCAGGGATAATCCCAACCAGTGTTAACGGGATTGGTGCCATGATAATCGCAGGCAGACTGAAGTTACCGAACTCCATCACCACCAGCATATAAATCAGGATAATCGCCGCCCCGAACGCCATTCCCATGTCGCGGAAAGTTTCATAGGTAACGGTCCATTCACCGCCCCACTCAAAGCTGGAAACAGAGTCTGTTTCAGGCGGTCCAGTCCAGGTACCTTTCAAACTCACCCCGTCCGGAGCGGTATAGGATTCGAGCGAATCAATGACATCGAACATGCCATAGATAGGCGCACCCAGTCGACCGAGGGTTTCACCCGTTACATACTCCACCGGCCGCAAATCTTTATGATAGATAATTGGTTCCTGCGGCAGTCGGTAAAACTCACCCAGTTCTTCCAGCGAAACCGTGCCACCAAACATACTCGGTACCGGCATCTGTTTTAGGCGTGCCAGATCAGCCCTGATTTCAAA
>JACNJF010000131.1:1767-11516 GCA_014382695.1 Gammaproteobacteria bacterium
GATTTATTATCCAGCGGGAGCATTTTTACCGGTACACTTTTGGTATAAAAAAGTGAGATACATAGAAAGAAGACCACGAACAGGCTGATTAGAAATATCCGCCCTTTGGTTTTACTGGTAATCAACGGAATAAGGGTTTTTCGGAACAGGTTCCCCAGCCATTCGTTCTGGCCGTGCTCCGATTCTTCCATTTCTTTCAGTTTTTTCATCGACGGCTTGATCCGCATTGCCAGCCACGGAGTAAACATAAACGCGGCAAAAACCGAGAACAGCATGGCAAACGAACCCAGCGCTGGAATAGGCTCCATATAGGGCCCCATCATGCCGCGCACGAATCCCATCGGCAATAGCGCAGCGATAACGGTAAAGGTGGCCAGAATGGTCGGATTCCCCACTTCACGCACGGCATCGATGGCGATTGAGGTTGAGGTGCTTTCATCGATCAACCAGCGTCGATAGATATTTTCGACCACCACAATGGCATCATCCACCAGAATACCAATCGAAAAAATGAGCGCGAATAAACTCACCCGGTCTATCGTATAGCCTGTTAACAGGGCATAAAACACGGTTGCCAATATAACCACTGGAATCACGATCATGACCACCAGAGCCGGTTCCCAGCGAAAATTTAACGCTGCCCAGATCAGCACGACCACGATCGCAGTGGCTATAAACAATTTGAGAATTAAACCATTGACCTTATCTTTGGCCGATTTACCATAGTCTCGCGTTATCGAAACATGGATATTATCCGGGATAACCGTGCCCTTTAAGGTTTCGACCATGGCTAAGATATCTTCAGCGACTTCAACCCCGTTAGAACCTTTCTTTTTAGCAATCGCAATCGTCACCGCAGAAGAGGCATAAGCCACTTCTTCCCCGGCTGCCAACTGCTTTGGAGCGGTATAAAAATTGACCAGATTTTTGGTGTCTGATGGCGAAGCAGTGACCTGTCCGATATCCCGTACATACACGGGAGAGCCATCTTTAATAGTCACGACCAGCGCTTCGATATCACGTACTGTTTTTAGAAAGGCACCGGTGTAAATGGTAGAACTTGCGTTGTCGAACTCAATCTGCCCGAGTCCAATCTCACTGTTCGCGGTTTTAATCGTGTTGGCAATCTGATCCAGACTGATATCGTAACCAGCGAGCTTTTCCGGCAGCACCTCAATTTTGAGCTGGTCTGAACGTCCACCGACAATAAATCCCTGACTGGAGTCAGCCACGGTGCTAATTTTCTGCAACACATCCAGCGCCACCAGACGGATCACAGAATCGTCTTCTTCGTTGGACCATAAGGTGAGGGTGACTACCGGTACGTCATCAACCCCCTTGGGCTTGACCAGAGGCTGATCGACACCCGGTGGAATCGCATCCAGATTAGAGCTGATTTTATCGTACAGCTTAACCAGTGAAGACTCCAGTTCCTCACCCACTTCAAACTGTACGGTGACCATACCCTGACCGCGCATCGCTGCCGAGTAGACATGATCGACGCCGCTGATTTCATTCAGCATGCGCTCCAGAGGCTCCGTCGCAAGACGGGATACCTGTTGCGCCGACGCGCCGTTATAGCGTACAAAAATATCAACCATCGGTACCGATATCTGCGGGTCTTCCTGCCGTGGAGTCAGCACCACGCCCATAATACCGAGGATAAAGCAGGCAATCAGCAGCATCGGCGATAGCGGAGAATGGATAAAGGCTTTAGCCAGACCTCCGGCGATGCCTAAAGGTTTTTCCTTCTGATTTTGAGGTTTTGTTTGTTGAGTCATTGCAGCTATACAAATAATAGTGGTTTGGAATTAGTTCGGGCCTCTATAAGAAAGAGCCTGAGCTAACCACCGTTACCAGCCGACATCTTCTGGATGTCAGGAGTCCATCCGGATTTAATCGTTTTAGGCGGTGCACTGATGATGCGATCGCCCGCCTTGATACCCGATAAAACCGTGAACCTCGACTCATCGTAATCAGAACCCAGCCTGATCAGTTTCATCCTTGCTATATTCTGTTCATCGAGGATATAAACACTGGGCAGACTGCCACGATACAGCACTGCATCTTTCGGAATCACCGGAACCGGTTTACGTGAGGCCGTGGAATCGATGATGGTGACTTCTGCATATAAACCCGGACCACCCGGGGTACCTTCCGGCAAATCGAATTTCACGGTCACCGTATGTTTTTGTTGATCAGCAACCGGATAAATCTGGGCTACTTTTGCTTTGGTATAGGTATTATTGATGTCCAGTTTTACATCCACCAGGCTACCCTTGGTCAGCCCGAAAATCAGACGTGCAGGTATTTCGGCCTGGATGCGCAAAAACTGAGTATGCGCAAACTTCAACAACGGCGTTCCGGGCTGTACGGTATCGCCCTCTTCCACCATTTTACGTACCAGTTTGCCATTAAAGGGCGCTATCGATCTCGCATCTCTTAAGTTGGCATCCAGTTCTTCCAGTGCTGAGCGCGATTTTAACACCGCAGACTCTGCATTTTGAACCTGTGATCCGGATGAATAAAGATCGGCATGACGCTCGACATCCGGATTGCCATAACCCATTGCATTACCCATGTTGCGCGTAAACAGATTATCAAACAGGGAAGGCATACCCATCCCTGGCATAGTGCCGGTACTTTCCGAACGGGGAGAGATTAGCTCACGGTTATACTGCACGCGCGCATTACGCAGGCTGGATTCTGCGTTTGACAACTGAGCCAGCGCGGCCCTGCGCTTGGCCAGCAGATCATCATCATCGATAGACAATAGAAGGTTATTTTTCTGAAAATAATCACCCTCGGAACCCGCTACATACTGGACCCGTCCAGGAACCTGTGCCGCTAAAGTGACTTCCTTATAGGGGATAACGGTTCCACCAATTTTTATTTTACTACCGAATTCGGCAGCTTCCACGGTCATCAATTGCCACGCATTCAACTGTGACGAAAAGATGCTCAACGCAGCGCTTAAAACTATGGTCGATTTTATGGAAAACTTTATTTTCATTGTTTTTTACTAATATCGAATATTCAAGCCTGGATGGCCTGATATATTATGTTAAAACCGCTTGAAAGTGCTTTACTAAATTATTGTTTTTTAACAGCCCTGAATATTCAGGAATTGCCAAAATCCAAGAATAAGCCACAAAAACAGGCTTGGTATATTAGCAATATTTAATATTCTATTCAACACATATCCTCCACTGCCTGAGCGTAATATTTCAGCATAAATTGCGCTATTTTCATATCGTCTGGGTGGGTAATTTTAATATTCAAGCCACTTCCTGCTATCAGTTTGGGGTGAAATCCCATCAACTCCATCGCACTCGCGTCATCCGTAATATCGAGATTGTTGCTGATCACTGCGCCGATGGCCTGCAGGATAGCATTCAGTCTAAAGGCCTGAGGTGTTAAAGCTCTCCACAATCGATCCCGGGGATGGGTTACTTTGACACACTGATGATCATCCGCAAACTTAAGCGTATCGCTTACAGGAACCGCTAATAGAGCGCCCTGCGGGTAGTCTCTGGCGGCTTCCAGTAACCGATCCAGTTCATGGTGCTGTACGAAGGGCCTCACCGCATCATGGATCAACACCAGAGGATCACCCTCGACAGCCTGTCTTAAATGAGTGAGACCATTATACACCGAATGATGGCGCTGCTTGCCGCCGGTACACACCATCACCGGTTTTGTATGCCGATAATCCAGTGTGGACCAAAACCGATCCTCTTGATTCAGAATCAATACCACCCCGCTGACTGCGGGATGCGATAACACATTATCCAGTGTATGCTCGAGTAGCGTCTTCTGCTCTAACTGAAGATATTGCTTTGGCCGATCGGCCTGCATGCGCTGCCCCGTCCCTGTGGCCGGAATTATCATCCAGTTTTGCATCAGCTCATGCATATCAAACTTTAACTAATCGCGCTAGCAAGCGTGGCGAATATAAAATGAGTCGTCATTCAGAGCCGCGCTAGTTAGCAGGTTCTGGTTTTGCGGGCGTTACAATCTGAAAAAAAGTTTCACCTTTCTTGATCATACCCAGATCATTACGGGCTTTTTCTTCAAAAGCATCCAGCCCGTTTTGCAGATCAAGCACCTGTGCTTCCAGCACCCTGTTACGCTCCTCAAGCTGTTGTAGCTTTTGCTTCTGTATTTCCAGTTCGCGGCTTAGCTGCACCACCTCGGACAGACTTCCATCACCAAACCAGAGCCGATACTGCAACCCTATGAACACCAGAATGAGTGCAATAATCAACACGCGCATCCGTTTAGCTGAATAAAAAAGCTACAGCATACGGAATGCTGATTTTCCCGGAAATACTGCACGATCACCCAGAATGGACTCGATACGTAACAACTGATTGTATTTCGCCACCCGGTCAGAACGTGATAATGACCCGGTTTTTATCTGTCCCGAATTAGTCGCAACGGCCAGATCGGCGATTGTCACGTCTTCGGTTTCACCCGAACGGTGGGAAACGACGGCGGTATAGCCAGCCTTATGCGCCATAGAGATCGCGCTTAGGGTTTCGGTTAAGGTACCAATCTGATTAAACTTGATCAATATAGAGTTCGCAATCGAGCGGTCTATGCCCTGTTGCAGAATTTTGGTATTGGTTACAAACAGGTCATCACCCACCAGCTGTACCCGTTTACCCAGCTTTTCGCTCAGGGTTGCCCAGCCAGCCCAGTCACTTTCATCCATACCGTCCTCGATCGTGATAATCGGATACTGATCGACCCAGCTGGATAAATATTCGGTAAACTGGTTGGAGTCGAAGGAGCGATTTTCTGACGCGAGGACATATTTGCCATCTTTGTAAAACTCGGAACTCGCGACATCCAGACCCAGACAGATATCCTGTCCAGCCTTAAATCCCGCCTTATCTATCGCCTGCAGGATGACTTCTATGGCTTCCTCATTGGATGACAGGTCCGGGGCAAAACCACCTTCATCACCCACCGCTGTATTCATCCCACGCGCTGACAGTACGGACTTGAGTGCATGAAAAACCTCGACACCATAACGTAGCGATTCGGAAAAAGTGCTGGCACCCACCGGAAGAATCATAAACTCCTGCAGATCCACGCTATTATCGGCGTGCGCTCCACCATTAATGATATTCATCATCGGCACCGGCAGCGTTACCGCCTGTTCGCCGCCCAGATATTGAAACAGCGGCTGGGAGGATGAGATCGCTGCCGCCTGTGCGTTGGCGAGTGACACCGCCAGCAGCGCATTGGCACCCAGTCGAGCTTTATTTTCGGTACCATCCAGCTCAATCATAGCGTTGTCGAGGGCAGCCTGATCACGGCAATCCTTACCGATCACACTCTGGGCCAGCTCATTATTCACATGTGCAACGGCTTTCAGTACGCCTTTTCCCAGATAACGTTTTTTATCGCCATCGCGTAGCTCTATCGCTTCTCTGGTGCCTGTGGATGCACCGGAGGGAGCAGCCGCTCTACCCGTCACACCATTATCCAGTGTAACTTCTGCTTCTATCGTTGGATTACCTCTTGAGTCCAGGATTTCTCGTCCAATAACGCGGGTAATTGTTGTCATTTATTTCTCCAAATTTTTCAATGTCTGTATATGCCTCATGCTGGTTAGCAATAAGCAATTATTGTTTACACCAGCTCCTGCTCGTGTAACGGTTGTGATTTAATCGCATGATCGATGTTTTTTAACACCTGAAGCAGCGACTCTAACTGCGCTAATGGCCATGCATTAGGGCCATCGCTTAAGGCTTTTTCAGGATCAGGGTGGGTTTCCATAAACAGCCCGGAAACACCTGCAGCAATCGCAGCACGCGCCAGTACCGGAACAAATTCGCGCTGTCCACCGGAGCTGGTGCCCTGCCCACCGGGCAGCTGCACCGAATGGGTCGCGTCGAAAACCACCGGAGCGCCGGTATTGCGCATCACCGCCAGCGAGCGCATATCAGAAACCAGATTATTGTAGCCAAAGCTGACCCCGCGCTCACACACCATAATCTGCTTATTGCCTGTTTCTGCGGCCTTGTCCACCACATTAACCATGTCCCATGGCGCCAGGAACTGACCTTTCTTGATATTCACTGGCAGCCCCTGTCTGGCCACATTCTGAATAAAATTTGTCTGCCTGCATAAAAAGGCAGGGGTCTGCAACACATCGACCACACTCGCTACTTCAGCCAGCGGTGTATCTTCGTGTACATCGGTCAGCACCGGGACCTGCAACTCATCCTTGACCTTTTGCAGAATCTTCAACCCCTGCTCCAGACCTGGCCCGCGAAAGCTTTTACTGCTGGAGCGATTCGCCTTATCAAACGAAGATTTATAGATAAAGGGAATCTGCAGCCGCGCACAGATTTCCTTCAGGCTGCCAGCGGTATCCATCGCCAGTTGCTCCGATTCAATCACACAGGGTCCGGCGATCAGAAAAAACGGATGCTCAAGGCCGATTTCAAACCCGCACAGATTCATTTCTTATGCGCCTTTTGATAGCTTAAAGCGGCCGTCACAAAGCTGTTAAACAAAGAATGGCCTTCACGTGGATGCGAGGTAAACTCGGGATGAAACTGGCAGGCTACAAACCATGGATGATCTGAAAGCTCAATCATCTCGACCAGTTCGTTATCGAGAGATACACCGGAGATCACCAGTCCGGCGTTCTGCAGCGCATCCAGATAATTGTTATTGAACTCAAAACGGTGGCGATGGCGCTCATGAATCTGCTCTGCACCGTCATATGCTTTCTGTGAAATCGTACCCGGCACCAGCTTACAGGTTTGCGCACCCAGGCGCATCGAGCCACCCAGATGACTGCTCTCATCACGCTTTTCTACCGAGCCGTCCTTATTCTTCCATTCCGTGATAAGCCCGATCACCGGTTCTGGCGTTTTCGGATTAAACTCGGTGCTATGCGCTTTCTTTAAACCTAAAACGTTGCGCGCAAATTCGATAACAGCAACCTGCATGCCCAGACAGATTCCCAGATAGGGCACCTTGTGGGTACGCGCATAATTAACCGCCATTATCTTGCCTTCGACTCCTCGGCTACCGAAACCACCAGGTACCAGTATCGCATCCACTCCATTCAATACATCAATACCCTGGCTTTCGATCGCGTCAGAGTCAATCTTGATAACATTGACTTTGGTATGGGTATGTATGCCAGCATGCACCAGCGCTTCATTGAGTGATTTATAGGCATCGGTGTGATCCACGTATTTACCGACAAAACCAACATTTACCGTATGCTCAGGATGCTCCAGTGAATACACCACTTCATCCCAGTCACTCAGGTCAACCGGCGGCAACTCCAGACCAAATTTTTTCACCACGATGTCATCCAGACCCTGCTCATGCAGTTCACGTGGGATCTTGTAGATGTGATCGACGTCTCTGGCGGAAATAACGGCTTCATAATTCACATTGGTGAATAACGCTATCTTCCTTCTCTCTTCATCGGGAATCGCTTTTTCGGCACGGCATAACAGGATGTCCGGTTGAATCCCGATGGATCTCAGCTCCTTGACGGAATGCTGGGTGGGTTTGGTTTTTATTTCGCCGGCAGCAGGAATATAGGGCACCAGCGTCAGGTGCATAAACAGCGCCTTGTCATGCCCAAGTTCGACACCGAGCTGACGAATCGACTCCAGAAATGGCAGGGATTCGATATCACCCACGGTACCACCGATCTCAACCAGAACGATATCCGCATCGTTGGTGCTGCTCATCACGGATTTCTTGATCTCGTCCGTGATATGCGGAATAACCTGCACGGTAGCCCCGAGGTAATCGCCACGGCGCTCCTTGGCGATAACTTTTTCGTAGATACGACCAGTCGTGTAGTTACTCGAGCGACTGCTCTTAATCGCGGCAAAACGCTCATAATGACCGAGGTCAAGATCGGTTTCAGCACCATCATCGGTGACATACACTTCGCCATGCTGGAACGGGCTCATGGTTCCTGGATCTACATTGATGTAGGGGTCCAGTTTGATCATATTGATACTTAAACCACGTGCCTGCAAAATAGCAGCGAGAGAGGCGGACGCAATGCCTTTGCCCAGTGATGAAACAACACCACCAGTAATAAATATAAAACGGCTCATAAAGCAGAAAAAAGGTCAGGTAAGAGAATTTCGGACGGGATAAAAGGTTAACAGATGGACGGGGTTAACTCAATCGAAAACCCCGTAATCTGGCCTAATAAAAGTTAATCCAGGGCTCAAATATTCAATTTTATTTTTGCGCAATAATGATCGCCCTTAACGGCGCCGGGTATCCTTCCACCGTCAGCTTCGGATTGTGTTGATCCAGGCACTCGGGCAAAGACTCAAACGGCATCCATTCGGTACTACGCTGCTCCTGAATCGAAGTCTGATTTATATCGACCAGCCGGCTATTGCGGAAACCACATCGCCTGAACCAGTTCAGTAACTCTGCAACAGAAGGCAGAAACCAGACATTGTTCATGCGTGCATAACGAGCCTCAGGAACCAGCACCTGGCCAGACTCTCCCTCGATCACCAGCGTTTCCAGACAAAGCTCGCCCCCCGCTTTCAATAGACTTTTTAACTGCAGCAAATGATCTATCGGAGAACGCCGGTGATACAGAATACCCATCGAAAAGACGGTATCGAACCACTGCATATTTGGCGGCATCTGCTGAATCGTCATTGGCAACAGATGAACCCTTGAGTCCTGAATATAGTGATTCAGCGCCTGGAATTGCATATTGAATAAAATCGAGGGATCTATACCGATCACCAGCTCCGGTTGCTGGCTCAGCATGCGCCAGCAGTGGTAGCCATTACCACAGCCGACATCCAGGATTTTGCGCTGCGCCAATGGACTCAGATGGGGCAACACCCGATCCCATTTAAAATCGGATCGCCATTCGGTATCGATCTCGGTCTGCGCAATTTTATACGGCCCCTTACGCCAGGGTCTGAGCTGGCTTAACGCGGCGTGTAACTGCTCTGGCTGAGCACATTCACCCTGCACACTCACCGCCGGGGAAGACAGATCGATCTGCTTAATTTGAATTTCCGGTAGCATCTGTAATGCCTTATTCCAGCGCGCGAAATCACCATGCTGCTGCTCACTGAACCAGAATTCACTGGTAGCGCTTAACTCCACCACCCAGTCAGACAATCCGGCCTGCTCCAATCGGTTAAAAAGTGACTGATAATTCATCACTTGATCGCCAGATAGGAAACAAAATTAAAACAGTGAAAACATTCATACACCTGACTGAAGCCAGCCTGCTGCAGGCGCTGTTTATGCAGATCCGCACTATCCGGTATCAATACATTTTCCAGCGCAGCACGTTTCTGACTAATCTCAATATCACTATAACCCTGAACCTTCTTAAACCCCTGATACAGTTCGGTCATGGTTTTTTGCAACTGCGCATCGACATACAACACTTTTTCGGTTAGCACCAGCACCCCGCCGGGCTTCAGCCCCTGATAGATTTTATCAATCAATTGTGTGCGCTGTTGCGGCTTAATAAACTGCAACGTCAGGTTCAGCACGACCATCGAAGCCTGCCGGATCTCCACATCCTGAAGATCCTGACATTGCCAGCTTACCGCAACCCCGGCATGCTCCTGCTGACATTTTTGAATCATGGAGGGCGAGTTATCGATCGCAATGATCTCAATATCTTTACCCGCGAGCTGCTGCGCAATCACGCGCGACATCACACCGGTAGAACAGCCCAGATCATAGACCCGGCTATT
>JACNJF010000131.1:11847-28753 GCA_014382695.1 Gammaproteobacteria bacterium
CGTTTTTTACCCGCCACCAAATCGATGGCAAAAGAAATGCTTCCGATCGTCGACAAACCGTTGATTCAATATGCGGTCAGCGAAGCCATGAATGCAGGACTGGTGCAACAGGCTTTTGTAACCGGGCGTACCAAGCGTTCGATTGAAGATCATTTCGACATCAGTTACGAGCTGGAAAATGAGATCAAGGGCAGTGTTAAAGAAGATCAACTGAAAGAGATTCGAGAAATACGCGATAACTGCATTTTTACCTACACCCGCCAGAAACAGATGAAGGGTCTGGGGCATGCCATATTAACCGGTGAACCGATGATCGGCGATGAAGCCTTCGGGGTTATTCTGGCCGACGATCTGTGTATCACGGATGGTGACTCGGTGATGAAACAGATGGCTGGCCTGTATAAGCAATTTCGCTGCAGTATCGTCGCGATCGAAGAAGTCCCACAGGAAGAAACCTCCAAATACGGTGTGATTGCCGGCGAGCAATTTCAGGACAACCTGTTCAAGATTACCAACATGGTGGAAAAACCCGACCCCAAAGATGCGCCGAGCAATATGGCAATCATCGGCCGCTATATCCTGACCCCGGATATTTTTGAATATATTCGCAATACCAAACCCGGCAGCAATGGCGAAGTACAGATTACCGACGCGTTATTAGCGCAGGCAAAAAATGGCTGCGTACTCGCCTACCGGTTTAAGGGCAAACGGTTTGACTGTGGCAGCCTGCATGGCTATGTCGAAGCGACCAATTACTGCTACAAAAAATTTCACGATCCTTCAGAGTAGCCACAGAGTTACCAGCTCGTCATCAAGAAAAATCTGTGGAATCGAACACCTGATCCACGGGGGAATCTGGTGGGTTTGAAACAACCTTTTTAAGCGATGGGTATGCAAGCCTGGCGTTATCGCCCCATTTTCCTGGCGAAAACGAAATGTCACACGCTGCCCCTGATCTGCGCGCCTCAAATAGGCAAACACATCGGAGCGGGTCTGACTGAAACCAATCTGCGCTATTTCCAGCTGGCTGACTGGTGGCATTTCATAACTGGCCGCAAGCTCTGGATCTGGACGGTGTGTGAGTAGATACAGAAACTTCTGATAGCGCCGGATTCTAAAACCACTACCCTCAATGCATGGAGCCGCATCTTCCTTACTTTCCAGCTGCCCTACCAGTTGTTCCAGCTTATGAAATCCTATGACGGGTAGATTGTGATGTTTTATCCAGTATCGGATCAAATTTTTCTGGCGCACCCCGGTCAGGGCTGTCAACGCCGCAACCGACAGGCAGGCATTTCTGGTCCAGGGCTTATAGTGTACTGACTGAGCATAATCCAGAGTTGCAAGGTCCAATAATAACTGCTCTGTTTCGCTCTGAAGCTCACTCACCCTCTGAAACTGTTGAATCGCGGACGGCCAGCGTTGTAGAATTTTTGGCAATACCTGATGGCGCAGATAGTTTCGATCAAAATCCAGGCTGTTATTACTCTGATCATCAATCCAGTCGAGCCGGTGTACTAGCGCATAGCGCTCGATTTCATTACGTGATATTTCCAGCAAAGGACGGAACAGCAGCCCTTCACCAAGGGCGCGCTGACGGGCAATTGCGCGTAGTCCAGCGGAACCCGAACCTCGCATCAGATTTAGCAATAAGGTTTCGGCCTGATCATTTTGATGATGGGCGGTGAGCAGCACATCTCCTGGCTGCAATGCCTGCTCGAACAACTGATAGCGCTTTTCTCGGGCTCTCGCTTCGAGGTTGCCCAGCGATGCATCCATGTGCAGACGATCTACCCGAAACTGCAAGCCAAAGTGTAACGCCTGATTTCGCGCGAACTGCTCCATTTCCGCTGCATTTTTCTGCAGGCCGTGATTGATATGCCAGAGCTGAATATTATAACGTGAGGTGAAGCCGGTTAGCGCATGCATCAGTACGCTCGAATCCATACCGCCGCTATAGCCCAGCAAAAGTCTTTTGGTATCCGCCGGAAGTCGCTGAAGGGAAAGATCCAGATGAATCATTTCAACCCTCAGGTTTCGATAAAAGCCCCAAATCCCATCAGGCGTTGATAACGCTGTTCGAGCAACTTGTCGATTCCAATTGCACTCAGAATTTCAACGTTGTGCAACAGGCTTTCGCGTAAGTTGATAGCCATCTGATCAAAATTACGATGTGCGCCACCTAGCGGCTCTTCGATAATCTGATCGATCAGACCCAGCTCATGCAGGCGACTGGCGGTAATACCGAGGGCTTCAGCTGCCTGCGGAGCCTTGTCCGCATTATTCCATAGAATCGATGCACAACCCTCAGGAGAGATAACCGAATAGGTCGCATACTGCAACATATTAACCCGATCACCAACCGCAATGGCCAGCGCACCGCCCGAGCCACCTTCACCGATAATGGTGCTGATAATCGGTGTTTTTAAGTCAGCCATCACGTACAGGTTGCGCGCGATCGCTTCACTTTGTCCGCGCTCTTCTGCACCAATCCCAGGGTAGGCACCCGGTGTGTCCACCAGCGTGATCAGCGGCATTTTAAACTTTTCAGCCATTTTCATCAGGCGCAGGGCCTTTCGATAGCCCTCCGGTCTGGGCATACCAAAGTTGCGTTTTACTTTTTCCTTTATCGAACGTCCTTTCTGATGCCCAATCACCATCACCGGTCGCGAATCCAGGCGACCGATACCACCGACCATCGGACTATCATCAGCGTAACAGCGATCACCATGCAGATACTCGAAATCGTCGAAGATACGCTCGATATAGTCGAAGGTATAAGGCCGGTTCGGATGACGAGCCAGCTGCGAAATCTGCCAGGATTTCAGTTTGGAAAAGATAGATATGGTTAAGCTTTCTGCCTTTTTTTCCAGCGTGGAGATTTCTTCCGTAATATTGATATCTGAATCATCTGTCACATACCTTAACTCTTCAATTTTGGCTTTTAGTTCCGCAATAGGTTGTTCGAACTCGAGAAAGTTAGGATCCATAATTATTTTTTATCAGAAATTGACGTGATTAAAGCAGGAATTGTAACGACTTCGCTAGCAGCTGTCAGCTGATTATGGCGCATATCTGCTTATATGTGCTGAAGCGATGTATTAATGCGCATCAACTCTTCGAAGGGACTGGAGTGCTGCGTAATCGGTCGTCCAATAACCAGATAGCTAGCTCCTGCCTGTATTGCCTGTAGTGGTGTCATGATGCGATGCTGATCATTGGTCGCCGCCCCTGCAGGCCTGATCCCGGGGGTGACCAGTAATGGCGCCGGTCCGAACTGTTTACGCAGTTCAATCGCTTCCTGCGCGGAGCACACCATACCATCCAGACCACTCTCCAGCGACATTCGGGTCAGATCAGCGACCGCCTGGGGAATCGATTTATCGATACCCAATTCCTTCAACGCCTGCTGACTGGTGCTGGTGAGTATCGACACTGCAATTAATTTGACACGATCCTCTGAGGCATTGGCATCCACCGCCTTTCTGGCCGCAGCCATCATATCCCGGCCTCCCATCGCATGAACATTCAGCATCCACACGCCCAGTTCACAGGCTGCAGCCACCGCATTGTGTACGGTATTTGGAATGTCATGAAATTTCAGATCGAGAAAAACATCAAAACCCTTAGCAACCAGAGCCTTGACCAGTACAGGCCCCTCTGCGGTAAACAGTTCTTTTCCCACTTTTAGTCGACACACGGCAGGAGAAACATGGTCTACGAATGCCAGCGCCTGGCTAGCCGTGGAGTAATCGAGTGCAACAATAACTTTTGAGTTCGTTTCTGACATAATTAATTTTTTGCTAAGAAAGATGATGGCCTAGACCGGTTTCAAACTAGACCAGGTATTACAGCTAGGACAATTCCACTGCATGGTCTGACTTTCGTAACCACAGCTATTACAGATAAAAGCAATACACCTGGGCTTAATGGATGGAAACTGGCTCAGCAATACAGGCCAGTCCCGGTTAAAAATTTCAGGCCGTGATTGATAATATTTGAAGGCAAAATCAAACAGCTCAAAAGTAGCAGAGTTCTGTATAGCCTGATGTAGAAACTTGACCAGCGCTTCCTGCTGATCACAGGATTTATAACTGTCGAGCAACTCGATAGCCACCGTATTATGCGGCGTACTGGCGTACTGGTTGATCAGGAATGACTGATATTGCTGGGCCGAACCGCGTTTTAGATAAATTTCACGCGCGGGTCGAATAAATAGTTCGATAAACTGAGGATTGGACTTAATCAGCTTCTTTAGCAAACTGGTGGCCTTCCCAGCTTCGTTATTTTTCAGATGAACATCGATCAATGATAATAAAGCACGAATACATTTATCATCGATCTGGGTGGCTTTTTTCAGGAACTCATGCGCTTCTCGCAGGTTACCTTTATCCAGATACTGTCCCGCTATTTCACATAAACAATGCGTGAGTATTAGACGCCCATCGGGTTCAGCCAGGTCATACAGCACCTGAGCCGCTGCCAGAGCATCCGTCCAGGACTTCTCAACGCAGAAAATTTCGAACAGCTTACGCTGGGCAAACCGGTTCTGTGGATTGATCTGAACCAGTTCACGGTATAAATTTTCTGCACGATCCAGCAGTCCAGCCTTAAAGTAATCTTCAGCCAGTTCAGACAATGCCATGCCCCGTTGCCCCTGATCAAGATCCGGTCGGGCGATTAGATTTTGATGAATTTTGATGGCTCGATCCACTTCACCCTTGGAGCGAAATAAATTACCGAGTGCCAGATGTGTTTCCATCGTCTCCTTATCAACCTTAATCAAATCAACGAATAGCTGAATCGCTTTATCAGATTTATTGGCGAGAAGATAATTCAAACCCTGTATATAGGATTCAGAACAATTGCTGGAAATGGTTTCGTTTTTTGTGCGCTTTCGAGAAAAAAAACGACCTGTTAAAAAGCCGATGAGAACAGCACTGATGATGATAACTAAAAACTCAATATCCATACGATGATGGTAATCCAGCGTTATGACAGCATCAATAAATTGAAATTAAGGAAAAGCTTATTTTTGATTATTAGCGCGATCGCGGAGTTCTTTACCTGGTTTGAAGTGAGGAACGTATTTCCCAGGTAATTCAACCTTATCACCGGATTTTGGATTACGCCCAACGCGCGGAGGACGAAAATGTAGACTAAAGCTGCCAAAACCACGAATCTCTATGCGTTCACCCATAGACAAAGCATTACTCATCATTTCAATCAGGCTTTTAACCGCAAGCTCTACATCTTTGTAAGCCAGATGACCCTGCGCTCGTGTAAGACTTTCAATTAAATCTGATTTTGTTAATGACGGTGTATATTCTTGATCTTTCACAAACAAAGCCCCCATTATTATTATAAAAAAGGGAACAGGCTTAACCTGTCCCCTTTTAGTCTGTAGCGCTACTCGTCAGAACCCATCTGCTCTTTTAACAGATCGCCAAAAGTTGTAGTGGTAGCTGAGT
Organism: Gammaproteobacteria bacterium; assembly: GCA_014382695.1. Taxonomy (GTDB): domain Bacteria; phylum Pseudomonadota; class Gammaproteobacteria; genus JACNJF01. The sequence goes on from JACNJF010000131.1 coordinate 17,319, forward strand.
CATTGCTGGCTGAATAGTCACGCAATGCTTCAGTTTCTTCATCCGCATCCTTAGCTTTAATGGATAAAAAGACGCTTCTGTTCTTTCTGTCCATACCGGTTAATTTAGCTTCAACTTCATCGCCTTCATTGAGGAAAGATCTTGCATCTTCAACACGATCTTTAGCCATCTCAGAAGCACGCAGTATGCCTTCAAGTCCATCGCCCAGATCAACAATCGCCGCCTTTGCATCAACAGAAATTACCTTGCCGGTCACTATGCTACCTTTAGGATATTGCGCAATGAAATTAGCGAACGGGTCTTTATCAAGCTGCTTGATGCCGAGGGAGATACGCTCACGCTCAGGATCAATTGCGAGAACCATGGCTTCAACTTCCTGGCCCTTCTGATAATCACGAACGGCTTCATCACCGGTTTTATTCCAGGACAGATCAGTCAGGTGAATCAGGCCATCGATATTACCTTCCAGACCGATAAAGATACCAAAATCAGTAATCGACTTGATTTTACCACTGATCAGGTCTCCTTTGTTATGCGTGGCAGAGAACTCATCCCATGGGTTCGGCAGACACTGCTTCATACCCAGTGATATACGACGACGCTCTTCATCAATTTCAAGAATCATGACTTCGACTTCGTCACCCAGAGAAACGGTTTTACTCGGGTTAACGTTTTTATTCGTCCAGTCCATTTCAGAAACGTGCACCAGACCTTCTACGCCATCTTCGATTTCAACAAAGCAACCGTAATCGGTAATATTGCTGACATGACCAAACAGACGTGAACCTTCTGGATAACGACGCATCAGGTTGGTCCATGGATCATCACCCATCTGCTTCAGGCCGAGTGAAACACGAACCTTTTCACGGTCAAACTTGAGTACAACAACATCGATTTCCTGTCCGATCTCAACCACTTCAGAAGGATGCTTAACACGCTTCCAGGCCATATCGGTAATATGTAACAGACCATCGATTCCACCCAGATCCAGGAAAGCACCGTAATCGGTCAGATTCTTGACGATTGCACGTACTTTTTCGCCTTCTTTCAGGGACTCAAGTAACTTCTCACGCTCTTCACTGAATTCCTGCTCAACTACCGCACGACGTGAAACAACTACGTTATTACGCTTCTGATCTAATTTAATAATCTTGAATTCAAGTTCTTTTTCTTCAAGATATGCCGTATCACGTACCGGACGTACATCCACCAGAGAGCCTGGCAGGAATGCACGGATTTCGCCGATATCGACGGTAAAACCACCTTTAACCTTTCCAGTAAAGCGGCCTGTGACGATTTCGTCAGCCTGCAGTGCTTCTTCAAGACGGGTCCAGGCACGGGCACGTTTCGCTTTTTCACGAGATAGTTTGGACTCGCCATAACCATCTTCGAATGAATCCAGAGCGACTTCTACACGATCGCCAATCTTGACATCGAGTTCGCCGGCTTCATTAAAAAATTGTTCTACGGGAATAACACCTTCGGATTTTAGTCCGGCGTTAACGACAACGACGTCGCGATTGATATCAACAACTTCACCCGTAATGATTTCACCAATACGCATGTTTGTCTGAGCAATACTTGCCTCAAACATTTCTGCAAAAGATTCTGACATGGAGGAATTTCCTTAAAAGAATAAATATTGTAATAACAGAGCAGAAGCACCCTTTATTACAGTCTAATTAAAATTATTTGAGAGCAGTGCTGCTTTCAAAACCGTTGATTATTGATATCCGTAATGTGACTCATCACCAGATCGACTACCTGTGAAAGCTCCATTAAACTGCAATCAATAATCACTGCATCAGAGGCTGGAACCAGAGGTGATACTGCGCGGGAACGATCGCGCTCGTCTCTAATTTCAATTTCATTTTGCAGATCAACGATATTAGCTGATAAACCCATATCAATCAACTGCTTATAACGCCTTTTAGCACGTATTTGGGATGAAGCATTTAAAAAGATCTTAATTTTAGCATCAGGAAATACCGTTGTTCCCATATCACGCCCATCCGCAACCAGGCCGGGAGGGCTAAAAAAGTCGCGCTGAATCGCCAGTAACTGGGTACGTACTGAAGGATAAGCCGCCACAATGGATGCGGCAGCGGCAGTTTTCTCATCCCTGACCTGTTGTGAAACATCTTTTCCATCGAGGAAGGGAATGGTCAGTTCATCGCCCGTCTCAAAATGAATATCCAGCGTTCGAATCGCACCTAGCACATGTTGCTCATCCTGTAGATCCACGTTTTCATTCAGGGCTTTAAGTGCCGCCAGTCGATAGATAGCACCGCTATCCAGAATAGAAAAGCCGAGTAGTCGAGCGAGCAGAAGCGCCAGACTGCCCTTTCCGGAACCGCTGGGGCCATCGATTGTTACTACATATGGATCCATAAAAACTTGTACACCTGAGTTAAATTTTGTTTCGATTAAGCCTTGCCTACTCGCACTGGAAGTGATTTTACAGAAAATATATTACCAGAATAAAGAGGCAGTGCCGAAGCAATTATAAGTTTCTTAGCTGATCGCGGGTATGCTTGGAATGACGAAAAAATTCCAGTAGCGCATCTGGATTTTGTCCCCGTATGGAACCGGAAATCTGATCCAGTTCAGCCTTGAAGCCATCGATAAGTTCCAGCAGGGCGCTGCCGTTGGCCAGACAGATATCGCGCCACATCACCGGATCACTCGAAGCAATACGAGTAAAGTCACGAAAACCACCTGCGGCATAATCGAAAATCTCATCCTGTTCACTGAGTTTTGACAGATGGGAAACCAGTGAAAACGCCAGCATATGCGGCAGATGTGAGGTAGCCGCCAGTACCCGATCATGATGATCGACATCCATGTTTTCGACCAGCGCACCGGTCGCGCGCCACATCGCATCAATCACCTGCAATGCATCGCCGGAAGTCTCTTCCAGCGGGGTTAAAATAGTTTTTCGCCCCTGATACAGACTGGCAAAGCCAGCCTCTACACCGCTATGTTCAGAACCTGCAATGGGATGTCCCGGCACAAAACGCACAAAAGCATCTGCCAGACCCGCGCGGGCGTCCTGCACCACGCTGGCCTTCACACTACCGACATCTGAAACAATTGCAGTAGCCTTTAATGCCGGCTGCATCTGTTTAAATACGCCAGCCATCGCACCCAGCGGTACCGCAACTATCACCACATCGGCAGCAGACACCGCATCCGTCAGTGACAGGCTATAATCATCCAGCACGCCAAGCTCAAGCCCTTTTTGCAGACTGGCCTCAGACCGACCATACCCGGTCACCCGTTTCACATAGCCGGACTGTTTTAGCGAGAGCGCCAGCGAACTGCCAATCAGACCGACACCGATGATGGCCAGGCTATTAATCAAACCGTTCACCGGGCAGTAAAAAAAGCGCACAGCTTATCAGCGGTATGCAACCGAACATCACATCGCCACCTTAGGATAGGAACCTAATATCTTGAACAGAGCAGCATGCTGCTGTAGCTCGAGCAGGGCCTGAGCCACATTTGGATCCTGCTGATGGCCATCGATATCGATAAAAAAAACGTACTCCCAGAGCCGGTTGGGGGAAGGCCTGGACTCGATTTTATTCATACTGATCGCATATTTTGCCAACGGTTGCAATAACGCCAGCAGGGCTCCCGGTTTATTTTGTGCCGACATCAGGATCGAGGTTTTATCCTTGCCACTGAGTGCCACTTCCATATCACCGATCACCATAAAGCGCGTCGTATTATTCGCCAGATCCTCGATATTTTTATGGCACACCTTGAGCTCGAATATCTCAACCGCCTGCACCCCGCAGATGGCAGCGGCCTCAGAATCTTTACTGGCCAGTCGCGCGGCTTCCGCATTACTGTTGACCGCTATTCTTTCGATGCCCGCAAAATTACGATCGAGCCAGTTGCGACATTGCGCAAAAGACTGCTGATGCGAATAGATTTTTTTGATTTGAGCGGGGTTTTGTGACAGGTTTGCGAGTTGATGATGGATTCGAATCTCCACTTCTCCACACACCTTAAGATCACTATGAATAAACATATCCAGGGTATGACTGATCACGCCTTCGGTAGAGTTTTCCACCGGTACCAGGCCAAAATCTGCATGCCCGGCCTGTACCGCCGTAAACACATCCGGTATACAGCTGAGCGCCATGGTATTCACCGAATGACCGAAATGCTTTAGTGCAGCGCTCTGGGTAAAGGTACCCTCCGGCCCCAGGTAGGCAATCGTCAAGGGTTGCTCCAGTGCCAGACAGGCAGACATCACTTCCCGAATCAGGCGCCCGGCTTCACGATCACTCAACGGACCTTTATTCATATCCTTGATGCGCTGAATCACCTGAGCTTCACGATCAGGGCGAAAAAACTTCAGCTTCTCACCCGCTTTTAAGGATTGCTTCTTCGATTCTGCGACCTGAATGGCACACGCTGCACGCCGATTAAACAGCGTCAATAACTGTTCATCAATCGTGTCTATCTGATTACGCAGTGCATCTAAATCCAGTTCTGACATTACAGTGCCCGCACCGCCAGCACGCCCTTGATCTGCGCGATACGCTCGATCACATCCGCTGCAACCAGCCGATCTGTATCCATCAGGGTATAAGCGATATCAAGCCGCGATTCATTCACCATATGCTGGATATTGATACCATTCTCACCCAGCACGTGCGATATCTGACCGACCATATCGGGCATATTTGCATTCACCACCGAGAGTCGAAACCTGGTCGCCCTGCTGAGATGAACCTCAGGAAAATTAACCGAGTTGGTGACATTGCCATTTTCCAGATAATCTCTCACCTGATCCGCCACCATCACTGCACAGTTCTGTTCCGCTTCAAGCGTCGAAGCACCCAGATGCGGCAGGCTGATCACGCCCTTGCGGCCCTTCAGAAGATTGGAAGGAAAATCAGTCACATAGGCATGCAACAGGCCTTCATCCAGCGCTTCCAGTACGGCTTCATCATCCACAATACCATCACGCGCGAAATTCATAATCACGCCGCCGGCCTTCATTTTGGCCAGACGTTCGGCATTGATCAGATTACGCGTAGCCGGAATCAGCGGCACATGCAGGCTGACGAAATCGACCTTCGACATCATATCGTCGACACTGCTGGACGCTTCAACGTCCGCCGACAGATTCCACGCCGATTTGACACTGATACCGGGATCATAGCCGATCACATTCATGCCCAGCGATTTTGCAGCATTCGCCACCTTGACCCCGATAGCGCCCAGTCCGATCACACCGAGGGTTCGACCCGGCAGCTCAAAACCGACATACTTCTTTTTACCCGCTTCCACCGCTTTTGAGATTTCGCCATCCGAGCCCTGCAGGTTCTGGGTATAGTCCCAGGCCTGGCACAGGTTACGACAGGCCAGCAGCATACCAGCAATCACCAGCTCCTTGACCGCATTTGCATTTGCGCCCGGTGCATTGAAAACGGCAATCCCGTGCTCACTCATTTTATCGAGCGGAATATTATTAACCCCCGCTCCGGCGCGTCCAACCGCTAACAACGATGCGGGAATAGCCATATCGTGCATCTTATACGAACGTAGCAGGATCGCATCCGGGGTAGAACTTTCAGAAGAAACTTCGTATAAATTTCTGGGTAAACGATCCAGTCCCTGTGCAGAAATATTGTTGAGTGTCAGTATTTTCTTCATTTAACCCACCCTGTCCGTTACGCGTTGTTAGCGGCAAAATCGTTCATGTACTGAATCAGTGTATCCACACCTTCCTCAGGCATCGCATTGTAGATACTGGCGCGCATACCACCGACCGAACGATGACCTTTGAGTGTAGTCAGACCACGCTCTTTGGCACCTGCCAGAAAGGCAGCATCCAGATCAGCATTTTTCAGGATAAACGGAACGTTCATCCAGGAGCGGTTAGCGATAGCCACCGGATTGGAGTAAAACGCATTGCCGTCAATCGTTGCATACAGTTTGGCAGCCTTACGCTGATTGATCTCAGCCATCGCTTTCAGACCACCTTTCTGTTTCAGAAACTGGAACACCAGACCCGCCAGATACCAGCTGTAGGTCGGCGGAGTATTTGCCATCGAATCTGCACTCGAATGGGTCGCATAATCCAGCATCGAAGGACAGCCTTTGGCGGCTTTACCAATCAGATCATCACGAATGATGACAATGGTCAGACCGGCAGGACCGATATTCTTCTGCGCACCGGCGTAAATCACACCATAGCGCGAAACATCCAGCGGACGTGACAGCAGGGTGGATGACATATCGGCTACCAGTGGCACGGAGCCCGTATCCGGTAACCCGTCATACTCAACACCGCCAATGGTTTCATTCGGTGTGATATGCACATACGCCGCATCGGAAGAGAGTTTCCAGTCGGCATAATCCGGCACCGAATTAAATCCATCGGCTTCGGAACTGGCACAGATATTCACGCTACCAAACAGCTTGCCTTCAGAGATCGCTTTTTTCGACCAGGCACCGGTATTGGCATAATCCGCCTTGCCGTTTTCACCCATCAGATTTAACGGCACCATCGCGAACTGGGTACTCGCCCCACCCTGTAGAAACAGCACCTTATAGTTATCAGGAATCGCCAGCAATTCGCGCAGATCTTGTTCAGCGGTGGCAGCAATCTGCATAAATTCCTTGCCACGATGACTCATTTCCATCACCGACATACCACTGCCATGCCAGTCCAGAATTTCCTGTTGAGCCTGTACAATCACTTCGGTCGGCAGCATCGCCGGACCCGCACTAAAATTAAAAACGCGTGACATAATCCACCTTTTGTTGAGTTTTGAGTTTGTTAAGTAAAGTTATTCTTCGCTATCGTTACTTTCTTCAGCATCTTCCACTTCATCGATAGCAACGGGTTCGATCTGAACCAGCTTTTCGCCCTTGCTAAGACGAATCAGTGTGACCCCCTGCGTATTGCGTGACATCACCGTGATATCCTGTACTGGCGTTCTCACCAGCGTTCCGGCGTTACTAATCAGCATCACTTCGTCATCATCGCTGGCGCGAATCGCACCGATGACCTGACCGTTACGTTTCGAAGTCTGGATCGAAATCACGCCCTGACCGCCACGTCCCTGACGCGAGAAATCGGTCACCAGGGTGCGTTTACCATAGCCATTCTCGGTCGCAAACAGAATAATATCCTGCTCCGACTCCAGTGCAATCAGTGAAATCACCCGGTCATCCGGCTTGATCTTAATTCCGCGTACACCGGCAGCGGTACGTCCCATCGCACGGACATTATCTTCACCAAAACGGATACCCTTGCCGGAAGCCGCAAACATCATCAGATCGTTGTTACCACGCGTCAACTGCACTCCGATCAGGCTGTCATCCTCACGCAGATCGATAGCAATGATGCCATTGGTGCGCGGACGAGAAAAACTGGATAAAGGGGTACGCTTAACGGTACCACTGGCGGTCGCGAAAAAGATGAATTCATTTTCAGGGTATTCGCGCACCGGCAGAATCGCGGTGATGCGTTCATTTTCTTCCAGCGGTAACAGGTTAACCATCGGACGACCACGTGCCGTGCGCGACCCGATCGGTAGCTGGTAAACTTTTTGCCAGTACACCTTGCCGCGGGTGGAAAAACACAGCAGCGTATCGTGGGTGGAGGCTATAAACATCTTTTCGATGAAATCCTCATCCTTCACCCTGGTCGCTGCTTTACCACGTCCACCGCGTTTTTGTGCGGTATAGGTTTCCAGCGGTTGCGCCTTGGCGTAGCCCAGATGGCTGAGTGTCACCATCACTTCTTCATCGTTAATCAGATCTTCAACCGTCAGATCCTGCATGTTAACCACGATTTCGGTACGTCTGGGCTCAGCAAACTGTTCCTTGATTTCGAGCAGTTCGCGCCGTATTTCAGACATCAGGCGCTCTTCACGGGTCAGGATATCGAGCAGATCTTCGATCTTGTCGAGGATCTCACGGTATTCACTGATTATTTTTTCCTGTTCCAGGCCGGTCAGTTTTTGCAGGCGTAAATCAAGTATCGACTGTGCCTGTTTTTCGGTCAGCCGGTAACGGTCATCGATCATGCCAAAATCACGCGTCAGATCATCCGGACGCGAAGCATCGGCCCCGGCGCGTTGCAGCATATCCTTGACGATGCCGAGCGACCAGTTACGCTCCAGCAATGCTGCCTTGGCAATCGCCGGACTTGGCGATTTCTTGATCAGCTCGATGATTTCATCGATATTCGACAGCGCTATCGCCAGTCCTTCCAGCAGATGAGCACGGTCCCGTGCCTTGCGCAGATCAAAAATGGTGCGGCGCGTAACCACTTCACGGCGATGGCGGATAAAGGCCTGAATGATTTGCTGCAGATTGAGCAGACGCGGCTGACCGTCAACCAGTGCCACCATATTAATGCCGAATACATTCTGCATCTGGGTCTGCTGGTACAGGTTGTTCAGTAACACGTCGGCGATTTCGCCCCGACGCAGCTCGATCACCATGCGCATGCCATCCTTGTCGGATTCATCGCGCAGGCCGGTAATACCTTCGATTTTTTTGTGCTTCACCAGTTCGGCGATCTTTTCCAGCAGACGCGCCTTGTTAACCTGATAGGGCAATTCGGTAACGACGATCTTTTGCTTGCCGTTGGGCTCGTCTTCAATCTCGGTGCGCGCGCGCAGATAAATCTTGCCGCGACCGGTGCGGTAGGCCTCACGAATGCCGCGCGCACCGTTGATAAAGGCGGCGGTCGGAAAATCCGGCCCGGGTATGCAGGCCATCAGGTCTTCCACCGTGGCATCCGGCTGATCCACCATCAAAACACAGGCATCCACCACTTCGGACAGATTATGCGGTGGAATATTGGTCGCCATGCCCACCGCAATACCGGACGAGCCATTGACCAGCAAGTTCGGAACCTTGGTCGGTAATACGGAGGGTTCAAACTCCGACTCATCGTAGTTGGGGGTAAAATTAACCGTTTCCTTGTCCAGATCGGCCAGCAATTCGTGTGCGATTTTGGACATACGAACTTCGGTGTAACGCATCGCAGCAGCCGAGTCACCATCCACCGAACCAAAGTTACCCTGCCCGTCGACCAGCATATGACGCATCGAAAAGGGCTGCGCCATCCGCACTATGGTGTCATACACGGCGGTATCACCATGCGGATGATACTTACCGATGACGTCACCGACCACACGCGCCGATTTTTTATACGGTTTGTTGTAATCGTTACCCAGCACACTCATCGCAAACAGAACGCGCCGATGCACCGGTTTCAGTCCATCACGCACATCCGGTAAGGCACGCCCGACAATGACACTCATGGCGTATTCCAGATACGACTGGCGCATCTCATCTTCAATGTTTACCGGAAAAATTTCCTTCGCAATATCAGCCATTTAGTAATGTCTCTAGGTTAAACTCGATGATTCAATAGTGAGAAAGGTCAGGCGCTGTAAATAACATCAAACGAAGGCTCAGAAATTTGCCCGCAGGAGAAATAGTGAGGTATGCATATGAACAGTATTTTGTGGGAATTGTTGTTTCAGCCTGACCCAGATTTGGACTTAAGCCCAATAATTTACGATTTAAGCGATTTTAGCACATACCCACGATCAACCTCCACTTATAAAAACATCTCTTAGGATTGAATTTTGGCTTAGTCATGTTCGCGTGCGAGTGATTAAACTGTGAATTTAGCTTTTGTCGTACGAGCAAATGGCTATTTTTCCCAGATCGATTTACCCATATGCTGTAGATCAGAAAATCCGGCTTCAGACTCTTAACCGTAAACAACACAGGAACATTAGCCATAAGCGCGCTTTACACCTACAATAACGCCCCCATTAACCTGCCGTTTTTAACGCCGAGAATTGCCGATAAATGCCAACTCCACCCGAAACCAGTGTTGCCAATGATGAGTTTGAGACCTGCTATGCGGAACTGATGCAGCTCACACCACATCAGACATTGCTCAAATTTCTGCAACGACACGATCAGCGCATCCAGCAGCAAAGCGCAAAGTCAGCCCAAAATCGGGCCTGTGGCAAGGGCTGCGGTTTCTGCTGTCATCTCAAGGTGATCGCCGATGCGGTAGAGATTTTTGCCATGGTGGATTATGTCAGAGCACATCTGCCACAGCAGCAACTGGAACAGATTATACAGTCTGCCAAAACCAATATAGAACAGGCCAGAACTCTCAGCTTCGAACAACAGGCCACCATCAATCAGCAATGCCCGTTATTGCTGGATAATGCCTGCGTGATCTATCCGGTCAGATCGATCGAATGTCGTAACTACCACTCTACCGATGCAGACAACTGCCAGCTCTCGTTTCAGAACCCGCATGACCTGAACATTATTAATAGCAACATCCCCGAGTTATGGGATACCGCATCCGCCAGCAGCAAGGGCTTTATGGCTGCGCTGCATTACCATGGCTATGATGATCGCATCTATGACCATAACAGCGCTTTCATTGAAGCGCTGGAAGACCCCGGCTGCAAAAAACGCTACAACGCCAAAAAGCGAGCCTTCAAAACGGCTAAATACAACAACTAAAATCAAAACCGGATAAAAGCGGGACACGAAGAATTTGAAGAGCACGAAGTACACGAAGGCTTAAGTTGTACTAACTCATATCTGATCTAACACTACGGATTGTAAATCGCGAAGTAATCTGGCTATTATCGGCTAAACAGATATTCAATTATTTCAATGTTTTGTCTGGAATCGGTAGAGTAAAGATGTGGCGCGGTGGTCTAAGGTAAAACCTATCTGTTTCCGCCCCTTTCGTCTGGCGGTGCCTCCATAGTTTAACCATCACTCCGTTTCCACATCCTCCTCATCGAACCGGACGTGCAGATTTCCCGCATCCGGCTCTCGGACAAAACTTCATGCCTTCACCCACGGCACATCACTCCCCCAAGCGAGTCAAACGAACGAGCCCTAAGGTCTCGTATAGGTACGAGTCTGGATAGTTCCTGTACCCTGAACATCTCACCCTGTACTTGTTGCGTAACCACCGACGTAACCGCATCGTGGTGTAGCTATCTATCGCACGATACGCTCGACTGACGGTGCCTACTTGAAAGTAGTTCGCCCAGCCTCGCAGCATGCGGTTCAATTTGCTCACCAACGCTATGGTGTCTTGCCAACCCGTTGCTTCAGCGGTCAGCGCATGGATCTTACTCACCATACGCTGCATGCTTTTCTTCGACGGTCGGTAACCTATACGAGCTTTACCGGTTCGTGCCGAATACATCCGCCCAAACGTGTAGCCCGGAAAATCGAACTCCTGTTCCGGTATCTTACAGATGCGTGTCTTTTCCTCATTCACCGTGAGCTTCAGCTTTCCCATGATCTCGCGCATCCTTCGCTCGGCCTCTTCGGCCTTGCCTCGTCTGCACAGTATGACCAGATCATCGGCATAGTTCACGATCTGACTGCCA
>JACNJF010000196.1 GCA_014382695.1 Gammaproteobacteria bacterium
GGATTTTTCTTTAGATTTTAAGGGCTTATGGATTTCCGTTCAGGCACTAGTTAATATCGAAGTCGCCGACTGTGTTCAATTTAATATTTTTTGCATAATCTGTGTTCATCTCATTCACCTTTGGTCATCAATCTTATGTTTCGTTGATATGGATACTAGAAGCAGAATGACACTTTCACAAACGATCAATTTTCAGCTGACTGATGAATTTTACTCATCAGTCAAAAGCGCAGGCAAATCATCCCTGTTTTAGTTTCGCCCAAAAAAAAACGGCGGCACCAGGTGCCGCCGTCGATTCAATCAACTACCGAACGGTTTTACAGACGCTCAAGTATCACTGCAATACCCTGACCGCCACCGATACACATGGTAACCAGTGCATAACGTCCGTTAACACGTTGCAGCTCGTGGATAGCCTTGGTCGCAATGAACGCGCCGGAGCAACCAATAGGGTGACCGAGTGCGATAGCACCGCCGTTTGGATTGGTTTTCTCCATATCCAGACCCAGACCTCTGGAAACCGCGATCGCCTGAGCCGCAAAAGCTTCGTTGGATTCGATAACATCCATCTGGTCCAGACTCAGTCCGGATTTCTGGAAAACCATTTTGGAGGCCGGAATTGGACCTTCACCCATGATTTCATTCGCTACACCAGCGACTGCGTAAGCAACGATACGAGCCAGTGGTTGCAGACCTGCTTTTTCTGCTGCAGCAGCCGAAGCCAGTACACTGAAAGCTGCACCATCATTCAGACCAGAGGCATTACCAGCGGTGACCGAACCATCCTTCTTGAAAGCAGGACGCATCTTGGATAGACCTTCTGCAGTTGTTCCAGGACGCACATGCTCATCGGTATCGATAATGATATCGCCCTTGCGAGATTTGATCGTAATCGGCACGATCTGCGATTTAAAACGACCCTCTTCAATCGCCTGTGCTGCACGACGATGCGATTCTGCTGCTAATGCATCCTGCTCTTCACGGGTGATATTCCATTTGGTCGCCAGGTTTTCAGCGGTTATGCCCATATGGCCAACACCGAAAGGATCGGTCAGGGTCGAAACCATCAGATCGATCATTGAACTATCACCCAGTCTGGCACCGTTACGCATCGCTGCCGACATATAACCGGAGCGTGACATCACCTCAACTCCGCCACCGATACCATAATCATAATCACCCAGCATGATGTTCTGAGCCGTGGTTACGATCGCCTGCAGACCGGAACTGCATAAACGATTGACCGACATGGCCACAGATTCCATCGGTAAACCCGCCTGAATGGAAGCAACACGAGCCACATAGGGGAAGCGTGTATCGGTAGGGATACAGTTTCCAACCGTTACGTAATTAATCTTTGCAGGATCAGCGCCGGAACGCTCAATCGAAGCTTTCATCACCTCGCCTGCCAGCTCGCAGGGTTCGATGGAACTGAGCCCGCCGCCAAAACTACCGATTGCGGAACGTACTGCACTTAAAATTACAACTTCTTGGCTCATATTGTTTTCCTCTGTTAAATAGATCGTGTCTTTTTTGATATTAGGGTGACGACTCTGAACAGTTCAGTATCATCAATTGTGCAGAATTACACAGTTTTTAGATCAGGGAAGCTCTGAATTAGCTAGAGGTTCCTGCGCCACACGGATGTGGCGCCAAAATCAATGACGTCGAGACATTGACTTTGTGAGGAAATCGAAAATCATTTTATTCGATGTCCGTGCTCTGAGAATTCAGGGAAGAACTATTCAGAATCTTTACCAGCTGGGCAGAATGTTTACAGAAGTTTCGGATGGAAGCGACGAAACTGGATGCCTGACAGGTAACCTTCAATATAAAGCAGCTCAGGGCCAGAAGAAACAGCTGCCTGAGCGGATAACATTGGTTTTTTCAATGCTAAGTGTTGCATTGTTCCGTGTCGTCGATTTATTTCCCGCAAACCGCCCGGCACCAAAGCCCCGGATAGCACTACCCAGCGTCGTCTATGCCCCGCATTAAACCGCCTCAATACATTTGCCGGTGAACAGAATAAAGGTGTACTCTAAAACTTGCAAATCGAATCTTAGCGGCATAATGCCGGGTGCATGAACATGAACGCCATCCTGTTTCTACTACCAGCAGGTCTGGGACTGGCTCTGTTAATCTGGTCGGCACGTGCGGCCTGGGCCAGATACACTGCTGAAAAATTTCAATTACTACGTTCTCCAGCGTCGAACCCAGATGCTACTGTGAATCTGGATGAAGTCGATGCGCTGCCTGCCCTGCTAAAAAAATATTTCCAGCTGGTGCTGCAGGACGGCGCACCGATTATCAGGCATGCAAGCTTAACTCAGACGGGTGGGTTCAGGGTCAGGCCCGACATGCAGGGATGGTCGAGCATGCGTGCTCGTCAGGTTTTTGCATGCCAGCCCAAAGGCTTTGTGTGGAATGCCGTCATCACCATTTTTGGCGGACTTCCAGTCCACGTCTGTGATAGCTATATCGCGGGCCACGGTAGCATGCGAGGAAAACTTCTGGCCCTGTTCACTATCATCGATGCACAACATCAACGAGAACTGGATGAAGCCGCGTTACAGCGCTTTCTGGCGGAAGCGGTATGGTTCCCGAGTGCCCTGTTGCCGAGTCAGGGGGTGCGCTGGAAAGCGCTGGATGAACATCACGCTGAAGCCACCATCAGTGATGGCACGATCACTACCTCGCTACAGTTTGGGTTTAATTCAGACGGCGAGATTGTGTCCGTGTATGCTCCGGCACGTTTTAGAGAAGTCGCAGGAAAGTTTATAACAACCCCGTGGAAGGGCCGCCTGTCCAACTACATCCAGATCGGTCACTACCGGGTCCCTCAACAGGCCGAGGTTGAGTGGCATCTGCAACAGCAGATTTATCCCTACTGGAAGGCCAGTATAAAGGACATACAGTATGACTAGGGCACCTCAGCTTATCCGTCTCAGCCCATTATACGACTGGCTCTAAAGGTCGGATTGTATACAATGAACCCGACCGATACACCGACTGCAACCGGGCATGTCAGTAATCCCTGCGGCTATAGAACCTGAAATAAGAAGACCATACATCACTGCAGCGCCTGCCATCCATAAAGAGGAAAAACATGAGTCAGCATAAACCGCATAAATCGCATCGAACCGGCTGGTTACGCGCCGCCGTTTTAGGCGCAAATGACGGCATCGTATCGACCGCCAGCCTGATCATCGGGGTGGCTGCAGCCGGCAGCACCCAGAGCCATGTACTTCTTGCCGGGGTTGCCGGACTGGTTGCCGGTGCGATGTCGATGGCAGCCGGTGAATATGTTTCGGTCAGCTCTCAGGCGGATACCGAAAAGGCCGATCTGGAAATGGAACGCTTATCGCTAAAGCATAATGCCGAGTTTGAAACAGAAGAACTGGCCCAGATTTATCAACACCGGGGCCTGCAGCCGAAACTCGCGCGACAGGTCGCCGAGCAGCTGATGGAACATGATGCCCTGGGTGCGCATGCGCGGGATGAAATTGGCATTTCTGAAATAGTCAGTGCTCAACCGGTTCAGGCGGCCCTGTACTCATCAGCCACCTTCACCATCGGTGCTGCCTTACCTCTGCTAACCGCCTGGCTGGTGCCACTCGCACAACTGATCCCACTGGTATCGATACTGTCACTGCTGTTTCTCGCACTATTAGGGGCCATAGCGGCACAGGCTGGTGGCGCTCCCCTTCTCAGGGGCGCACTTCGGGTTACCTTCTGGGGGGCTCTGGCCATGGCACTGACCGCTGTCGTGGGCAGGTTGTTTGGTGTCGTTAGCTGACCTACGACTACTGCCATCAATCTGGGGCAAACCGATCTCTGCCCCTGATTAACCCTGTAATTAGCCTTCACTGCCGGGGCTTATTTAACCCCGATCGAGTTTAAAAGAAGTTACCCAGATTATTCACCGCATTCAGGCGTAGTCCGTCGGGATTTGCATCGGCAGCCCCCGGTATCCAGGGTGCCAGACAAAGACGGTCCTTCACGCAGGGGTCGGTTAAGGTTTTCAGAAAACTCACCAGATCCTCCACATCCGCTTCGCTGAAACTCACATCGCGATGAACACCCACCACATTATTGCTACGATTAGTCTGTAACTGTGCCAGAGCAAACTGGGTATTGATCTGCATATGGGATGCCTGAATCGACGGATTCAACTGGCTAAAGTCATAGTTTGCCAGCGCTGTGGCTGGATTCAGCATATGCCGTACCACCGCTTCCAGCGTGGTATAGCCTCCGGCATGGCCCCAGGGGCCGGTGACTTCGACATTCAACAGGGTCGGCGTTCTGAAACGGTATTTGTCGGCCAAATCTGCGGTTTCCCTGAAACGACCAAAATCATCCGTTGCTGTGACTCCGTTATTATTGCCTTTACCTCGACCTATCTGAGGCATCGCCAGCACATGAAAGCTTTCGTCGGTAAAGAAGTTACCGGCATGACAGGAAACGCAGTTGGCACCGCCATCCTGCAGGCTGCTAAAAAATAAAACCGCACCGCGCTTGGCCGATTCGCTGATGCTATTACTAGCCCCCCCAACATAAGCCTTCCACGGTGTGTTAACAAACACCTGAGAACGTTCGTATTCACCGATAGCGTCGGCGATACGTCCGTAGCTTACGCTGGCATCACCATAGGCCAGGGTAAATTCGCTAGCCCACGCCGCTAGCGCATTGAATTTCGCCTCCAGCCCGATACGAACGGCGGCATTACTATTGCCCGCTTCAAAAATAAATCCACGCATTTCCTCTGCAGAGGTGACCGGGAAACGTGATTGAGCCGCCACCAGATTATCGCCGGAATCAGGATCTGCGACTCCATACACTGAATCGGGGGTACGAATTCCACCAGCTCCGGCACCATTTGATGCGGGAGTTTTATCCAGACTTTCGACCCGGCCATCATGAAACAGCACCTGATCCCACAGCCCGATGTTAAACGTAGTGGGAGCATTTCTTGGCACCGTCGGCCCGCCATCATACGGACTGTTGTTATCCTGAGCAGCGCGGAAGGCATCATGGAAACGCCCCGGCCCGAGTAAATCAGGGGCCTCTGCATCGACACCGATAGAGAGCGACAGATTATCCCCTCCGCCCAGCATCGGATGATGGCAGCTCACGCAGGCTGAGTCTGCCTGACCACCCAGACCCTTGCTATAGAACAGCTTCATACCGAGCTGTGCTTTCGGGTCTGTAATCGCCGGCAGGGTTCTGGATGCCAGCGGATCGGCCGTATGCCCTGCCGCATCGAGAATACCGAGTAAGGTCGCATCGATACCGCTGGCACTGTCATTGGAATCCGAACAGGCTACCAACAGGGTAGCCGCAAGTGCGACAGCTAATAGTTTTTTCATAGAAATGTATTTCTCTGTAAAGCAATAAGGTGAATGAGTTAAACCGAAAATCTTAATCTCTGAATGGGTCCGTGGCTACTTTTATAGATGAACCAGATCAATGTCAGCTGACTCAATATTAACGATCTAAACTATACGACTGCATTCAAGTGGATAGAGCTTAGTGACAATCTTCACCAGCCAACAGTGGCAAATTGACGCAGTCATTTAGCCCCAGGTTCGCATTTTATCGGAATTTAATCGATTATAA
>JACNJF010000221.1 GCA_014382695.1 Gammaproteobacteria bacterium
AAAAATTCGAACCACCAAACTGGAGAGGAAGTGAGCATGCTGAGTCAAATACGCTCAAAGCAGCATAAAGTAACGAAAAGCGAGAGCAGTTGGAATGAAAATCAACCTGAGGAAAACAGGTTGATTGGATTGCTACGCTCTAAACTCTAGTCTCCTAAAGTTACTTAATAGTTTCGTGTGTAGTTGAATTCGCTTTGTCAGCTCTTTCTATTTCCGGCATTTCAGGCCCATGGGAATGCCCATGAGTAGAGCTGGGATTTAGATAAATAGTTGTTAATAGAAATATACTAAAGACGATAACGACTAGTGATACTGTTTTAATATCCATAAAGTTTTCTCATATAATTAATCAATAGAATCATGTTTTGGTTGTCTTTTTTCGCTAACAGGGCTGCTCTCCTTCACGACCATGGCGTTATCTTTACGCTGATATTCACCATTTAATTTCAACGTAATGAAAACAGGATTGTTCGTGTAATTTTTCCAGTACCATCCGTGGGTACCACTGAATGTAGTGACTAGAGTGCCACTGGAATGAGTAGCTGTATTTTTTTCAAAACTCTGAAATGCACCAGTAGTATCGCCCGAAGGTTCACCGTGAAAATCAAAATAGAGTTTTTCTCCATCCGTTACCCAAACATAATCAAATGCGGCTCCCTGCTTAACAAAAACCTTATATTCTTTATCGGCTCTGGCAGGTATGGTCAAGTTGATCGTATCCTTCCATTCTGACAGTTGGCTTGCAACAGTACTTTTTATTTCGACAGCTTTCTGTTGTGGAGTAGCGCTATTAGTAAACTCTGCTGCATTAGCCGTATGTTCGTATCCATGCATTTGCATCAAGAAAAGCAAGCTACCGGCTATAATCAGAAGATAGTTAGTAATGGTACTGAATGTCTGAAAAAAGTGGCTTTTTCGAAAGGTAGCTATGATCAATAACATCAGCACCAGAGCGCTTATTTGCCCGATTTCGATGCCCACATTAAATGATATAATGTTGAAGAGTAGCTCATCTTCACTTAAAGGCAGCTCCTGCAGGCGAGTCGATAATCCCAATCCGTGAATCAATCCCAGACTCAGGATCATCACCATCATATTAGGAGGGTTAATACTCAGGTATTTGCGAAAACCATCAAGATTGGTAAACGCGATATAACAGACACTTAATGCGATCACCGCATCAATCAGGAAGTAGTTGACCTGTATGGCATTAAAGGTGGCATAGATAAGAGTGACACTATGCCCAACCGTAAATGCAGTCACGTATTTGGCAATATCCCGGAAATTGGTCAAGAAAAAAATGATACCAAACACAAATGCCAGGTGGTCGTAACCGGACAACATGTGAGTGGCCCCAAGCCACATATAGCGCAGGTTACCACCCTCTATGATGGCAAGTTTCTCTTCTTCTGACATGCCATGTGCAAAGCTTGCGTCTGCAAACAGGACTACCAGGAACATGCCGATAATCGCGAGCACCGGGCTCCATTTAAAGTTAAGTCTTTTAGAGTTTCCTATCACTACAAATGTCCTCCTGCTTCGACTGGTGTCACCCAATAAAAGCCCTCACCACTGATGCCGACTTCCGCCGCTGAAACAGCCTGCAAAACCGTAACTACATCGGTGTCCTGTAACAACAGATCGGTACGGATTCGTGGTATGTATCCGACAGCGTTGTCATGCGCCGCAAGAAAGCCATCCTTCTCGATCTCGATGCCGTGCCCTTCGACATGGGTAAAGGTAAATCCGCTGACCTGACCAATTGATCGCAAAAGATTGGATAGTGTCTGCTGGACATTGGTATGCACTATCAATGTCAATATTTTCATGTTAACGCCTCATATCAATAAAAAATTATTCCCAGTTCGGCCTATGGACAGTTACCAGGACCAGCGCTGAAAGAATGGTTTAATAACTGGAACATTTCAGCTCATTGGATAGTGATACCCAGATCGACTATAGAATTGATTTCTGACACTGACATCTTTCCAAACTCCGAGATCACCTTCCTTCCAATGGGGACTAGCATCATGGTGTATCAACCGAACAACCGTGCCTGCGGTTGTATCTTGAGGCAGTAAAATACTAAAACGCGCAATTTTTCGATTGACTGGATTCCTGTCAGGCTTTAGCTCGGCCCTTTTTACTATGCTTCCGTTACCGTTTATGATCTCTACATGTATATGCCCAGCCGTATACATGCGGCGGTTGAACTTAGCCCTGATTTCGCCTTGCAGACTTAATCCTTCTGGTGTTTTTTTAAGGTAGGATCGATTGATTCTCATTAACGACGAATCAACGCTTTCGATTGAGATCTGATTTTGTCCCGCTACGCGAGTAGTGGCACATCCCGATACTAGCTGGCTTGTCGTTAAGACTATAACCAATGAAAATACGCTAAAGTTAAACATTACATGGCTCCTTCATTTATTCGTGATCGTATGCCCACGCCATGTACCAGACGGTATAGTGCAGGGAGGACCACCAGTGTTAACAGGGTCGACGAGATGATTCCACCGATGACCACCGTCGCCAATGGCCTTTGCACCTCAGAACCGATTCCTGTATTCAGCGCCATGGGCACAAAGCCAAGTGCGGCTACAAGTGCAGTCATTAATACCGGGCGCAAACGTGTTAGAGCGCCCTCAATGATGGCTTCCTGAATCGACTGGCCATGGAAGCGTAAGTCACGGATAAAGGAGATCATGACCAGACCATTCAATACCGCAATGCCCGATAGCGCAATAAAACCGACGGCAGCAGAAATAGAGAAAGGAATGTCTCTTAGCAGCAAGGCCATAATGCCGCCTGTCAACGCCAGGGGAACACCCGAAAAAATAATGGCGGCATCTTTGACCGAACCCAGTGCCATGATGAGTAGCCCAACCACCAATGCCAGTGTCAGTGGTACCACGATGGAGAGACGTTGTGTTGCAGACTGAAGCTTTTGGTAGGTGCCACCATACTCAACCCAATACCCTGCGGGCACGTCAACATTTTCTTTCACGGCTTGTTGAATCGCCTGAACAAACGAGCCCAGGTCTCGTCCGCGAACATTGGTCGCTATCACGACTCGGCGTTTGCCGTTTTCTCGATAAACCTGGTTATAACCCATCACGAGTTCGAGATCAGCCACTTCACTCAGTGGTAGATAACGACCATCAGACAAGATAACAGGAAGCGCAGACAGTCCATCGATATCTGTGCGCAAGTGCTCGGGCAGTCGAATCACGATGTCAGAGCGACGGTCGCCTTCATATAGCTGATTGGCGACGGTTCCCCCCAGCGCGGTTGCCAGCAGGTCTTGCAATTGAATGATACTCAAGCCATAGCGGGCCATCGATTCGCGTTTGGGCTGGATCGTCATCACTGGCAAACCTGTGGATTGCTCGACGGCTACATCAGCCGCGCCGGGAATACCTTCAATGACCTTACCCACTTTAGCTCCCAAAGCGATAAGCTGATCAAAATCGTCGCCAAATACTTTGACGGCAACTTCCGCACGAACGCCGGAGATTAGTTCATTGAATCGCATCTGAATGGGTTGCAAAAATTCATAGCGATTGCCGGGGATAGGCGTCACCAGAGCTTCAAGTTCAGCGACAAACTGCATCTTAGGCTTTTCAGGATCAGGCCATTCATCCCGTGGCTTAAGTATAATAAAATTATCCGCGACACTGGGCGGGACCGCATCCGTAGCGACTTCCGCAGTTCCGATCTTGGCGAAAATTCTTTCCACTTCCGGTAGCTTTTTAATCTCCGCTTCCAGTGTTTTTTGTAGATGGATAGCCTCATTCAGTGAGGTGCCTGGAATGCGCAGGGCATGCATGGCAATATCCCCTTCATCCAGATTTGGTACGAACTCAGAACCTAATTTAGGGATAAGAAAACCTGAATAAACAACGAACGCCAAAGCGATTGCTACAACGACCCATCTAAATTTCAGAGAGAAAGACAAAATGGGTCTATAGAGCCAACGAGCACCCTCCACAACTAAGTTCTTTTTCTCTTTAACCGGTTTCTTGAAGAGTAGTGCCACACCCGCAGGGATGAAGGTGATGGACAAAATCATTGCGCTCACCAGGGCAATGATGACAGTGATCGCCATGGGGTGAAACATCTTTCCTTCCACACCACTGAGTGCAAAAATAGGAATGTAGACGGCCGTAATGATGAAGACACCAAACAACGCAGGGCGAATCACCTCCTGGGTTGCATCGAATACCACTGCCAATCTCTCGTTGAGAGATAGACCTTCTTTGCGATGGGCTTCGCTCAGCCTACGCATACAGTTTTCAACAATGATGACCGCACCATCAATGATTAAGCCAAAATCCAGTGCACCAAGACTCATCAGGTTAGCGCTGGTTTTTGTCTGTACCATGCCAGTGATGGTCATGAACATGGCAATCGGAATCACGGCCGCGGTGAGAATGGCTGCACGTACATTACCCAAAAACAGGAAAAGAACCACGATGACCAGCAATGCGCCTTCAAGCAGGTTTTTCTGAACGGTCTCCAGCGTTTTATCCACCAGGCTGGTGCGGTTGTAGACCGCGGTGACGGTAATTCCTTCAGGTAAACTGCTTTTTACCTGTTCTAGCTTAACTGCGACATCATTAGCAACTGTGCGACTGTTTTCGCCAATTAGCATAAAGACTGTACTCATCACAACCTCTCGGCCGTTCTGCGTCGCCGCCCCTGAGCGCAGCTCCTTGCCAAGGCTTACTGTTGCCACGTCTTTAACCCGAATGGGTGTTCCCTGAGGCTGAGCAATGACAATATTTCTGAGATCATCCAGGCTGTTAGCCTGACCCGGAACCCGCATCAGCCACTGCGCGCCATTATGCTCAATGAAACCAACGCCACGGTTAGAATTGTTATCCTGTACGGCGCTTAAAACATCACTGTAACTCACGCTATAAGCCAATAACTTGGCCGGATCAGGTGCAACGAGTACCTCTTTTTTGAATCCACCAATAGGGTTGATTTCCGCCACGCCGGGAACCCGCATTAGCTGAGGACGAATAATCCAGTCGTGAACAGAACGCAGATCCATGGGTGTCACCGGACTGCCATCGCCATTGACTGCATCGGGCTCGGCATCAACGGTGAACATGAATATTTCACCCAACCCCGTGGCAATCGGGCCAAGGGTAGGCTCTAACGAGGGCGGTAGGTTCGCTTTGGCAGAACTCAGGCGCTCGCTAACCAACTGACGGGCAAAATAGATGTCCGTGCCTTCTGCAAAGACTACCGTCACCTGAGATAAGCCATAGCGTGAGACGGATCGCGTATAGGCGAGTTTTGGTATACCGGCCATTGCGGTCTCTACTGGAAAACTGACCCGCTGTTCCACTTCAAGGGGGGTATAACCGGGTGATTCAGTATTAATGGAAACCTGTACATTGGTAATGTCAGGCACTGCATCAATCGGTAGTTGGGTAAATTTCCACCTGATTACGTACAAATCTCCGCCAGTCTTGTGATGTGAAGTGGTTTAGGCCTTGTCGTCACAGCGGCACGTAGTAAACGGGTCAGAATGACCCTCAGGTCGAAGCGTCGATTGAATCGGTACTGGGCCTCAGCAAGATAGCGTTGAG
>JACNJF010000106.1 GCA_014382695.1 Gammaproteobacteria bacterium
AACTATATGGACGATTTTCAATTAATGGGTGTCCATGATTTTTGTTTTGACCTGACCCCGTGGCTCCTGCAACATGTCCTGTGCTAAAAGCTAGACATGACCCTCATGTTTTCTCAAAGCTAGACATGACCCTCATGTTTTCTCATGTTTTTACCGTCGTCATTCCAGCATGTTCTTAGCTGGAATCCAGTTTAACGGATATTTTTTCACACACCGACGTGGTCCTTGCTCCGTAGAAAATTCCTTTTAAGGTGTGCGAGTTACTTTTTCTCTACAGCAAGAAAAAGTAACCAAAAAGTGCCGTCCCGAGATTGTGCGGCCTGTGGCTCCCTGAAAATTGGTGCAATTTGCAAGGCTCGTCCCAATTCGCTCCTGCTCAATGCGCCTCAAATGACTTCCCTGTCATTTGACCTTACAAATCACACCAATTTTCAGCACACAATAAGGGAGGTTAAAATCAAAACCGTAACGTTGAGGCTCTTGCTGTTATCTCCCTGTGAGTTCTCCTTGATGCTAAAAGCTAGACGTGCCCCTAGTCTTTTAACGAAGTAACTTTACCTTGCTTCACGAGGCGGGCCATATATGCCCCCCCCCATGTTCTTTTTATTAAACTTATTCTGCCCCTTTCGGTCCTTGATTAATTATAGCGAGCCGATCTGACTCTCTTTTACATTGACCTGGGTTGATTTCATTACCCATTGGAGCTACACCTGTTTTTAACCAATTTGCTAGTTGATCTGAGCTTATTTTGTATGCGGCTAATTTGCCTGAATTTGTGGATAAAACTTCTAGCATTTCACCGATGCCAGATACTTGTGTGTATTGATTTTTGTTATTCCAGAATACATCGCCTTCGTGGAAGTCATAGTTTATTGGATAGCTTTGACGCCAGACTTTTTTGGTGATTTTGAATTGATTTGTAATTTTTGAAGACTGCTCCCTGCTTAATTTGGATATTTTAAGCTGGAACATTAAATGTTCTTTTTTTGACTCTCTAAGTTGTGTGGTTTTTTCTTGGTCTATTATATCGCGCTGAATGATATCAAAGGCTGGGTAATGTGCTTGTTCGACTTTAAATTCCCATCCAGAGAAATATTTTTCTGGATCAAATTCTCCAATATGCATTTTTTCAATAATATTGTGCCAGTGAGATTCGGAGACAATTTTTATTTTACTACCTTTTTCCTGATATTTGATTGCGGATTCAAGTTTTCGACCGAAGCTTGATTGTATCCATTCATCACTACCTAATTCACCTATAAGTAGGTAGTCAGTTTTCATTGTCGGTTTTTCTGTAATCGAACCGCCCGCTGCAATAATAATATCGCTGATATCTTTTCGTATACCGTAGTAAAACTTTCCAGTAATACAGAATAGCTTGTTAGCATGAACCATAGGTTCTGGGAATGAAAAGTTCAGCGCTGCTGAGTGGCTTCTGGACGTTGGGTCAGGAAGAGATCCACCTGTTAAGTCGATGAGAAATGCCATTAATTCGCCTTCCTCATCAGGTGTTAAAATATTATCATTCAGGTAATGTTTTAGTCGAGAGTAAATAACATTCGCGGGCCATGTATCCGCGCACTCTTTATTATTTTCGAGCCATCTAAGTAAAAATTCAGCCTCTGACTGAACGACAGTACCGTCAGCTAAAATACCGCGTGCAATACCGATAAGCTCGGTTATTTCAGTATCAATAATTCTTTTGATTTTTGCGCTATGAAAAGTATCCATTTTTTCTATTGAATTTTAAATGTGAATCGTGGGTAGATTAGCCACCTATAATTAAATGTACGTGGTATCAGTTCGATAGGTCAAGCTAGATAGATAATTATTGAAGAAAATAGGGTCATATATGGTCCTCCTCGCGATGCAAGGTAAAGTTACTTCGTTAGACAGAAAGATGTTGCTTCCATATATCCGGCCTTGGGATGAGGTCTCTTAGTGCCTCTGGCCCTGATGGAATTCGCGTGCTCCTACCTCATCAGGTCTTCGGCCTCTATGGGCCCTAGACCCCAACAGGTTCTCAGAAGCACAGGTCTTACCTGTTTGCCATCACTTGAACTTTACCCACGCAACTCGTTGCTTATTTATCTTGCTTAACTGCTTTACTTAATCACTGCGGCACATTAATCATCATGCCACAGTCTGGTAAGACTCTTTTTTGCTTAAAACTGCCCATGCGATACGCGCATTTTTATTGGCTACAGCTACGGCTGAAATATTCTTACCTCGACGTTTTTCCAGCTCACTAATCCACTGATTACGACGATCATCATATTTGTCGGCTACCCTGACAACCGTTCTACCTCCATGAATAAGTAAAGTTCTCAGGTAGGTATCACCCCGTTTACTGATGCCAAGCAAGGTCGGTGTACCACCTGTGGAGTGCTGTCTGGGTACCAACCCAAGCCAGGCAGCCAGTTCTCGGCCACTTTTAAATACCGATACATCGCCAATGGCCGCTATCAATGCCGTGGCGCTGAGCAGGCCAACACCTGGAATTGTGAGCAACCGCTGACAGTTCTGATTGATACTTGCAATAGTTTCCAGTTTCAGTTCCAGCTGCTGTATACGCTCATCCAGGTGAACCATCTCATCGTAGAGCATGCTGAGGAGTTCACGAAATAATACGGTTAAACCATTTTCGGCATCTTCTAGTATCGATGGAATATATTTCCGAATATAAAAAATTCCTTTGGGGATAATAATGCCATACTCCATCAGAAGCCCTCTGATCTGGTTAGCTTGAGCCGTCCTCCGGGAAACTGTTTGGCTACGCATTCTGTGAATACTCTGGATATCCTGTTGCTCTATACTTTTAGTTGGAACAAAGCGCATATTTGGACGCTGTACGGCTTCGCAAATAGCCTCTGCATCTGCCGCATCATTCTTATTTGACTTGATATACGGCTTAACAAATTGAGGCGCAATAATACGAACTGAATGCCCCAAAGCTGTGAATTGACGAAACCAATAATGAGCGCCTCCACAGGCCTCAATGCCAATAACGCAGGGTGAAAGATTAGCCATATAGGGCAATAGTTTCTGACGGCTGAGCTTCTTTCTGGTAACCGTTTTACCACTGCTGTCAACTCCGTGAAGCTGAAAGCTCATTTTACTCAGATCAATTCCGAGAGTGCATATCTGACCTTTGTTGCTATGATTGTTCATGGTTCGCTCCGTTTTTTTAATGATGTTGTTCGCACAACTCATCATGGCTCATTTGAAGCCGATTTAGGAGCGGGGCGGACCATTCCATTAGGTCTATAATTTATCATCATAATTCACTCAATAAAATTTCCGATCACCGTCTTTCCAAAAAATCATAATTACCCTCCAACAACTATTAATCATCACTCGCACTCCAAACTGTATATCTCTCAACTTCCTCCCTCAGGAAAAATCAGCGCAAGATTCAACTGCTGATTGCGTCGTTCCTTGCCATCCCAGGCCTGCTGATTTTTGCGTTCTATAAAACGTCTGGCTTCAACCGCGATGCCATGGAACAGTTTGCCGTTCAGCTCTTTGATCAGTGCGCCGGCCGATTCGTGGCTGTTGGTTTTGATCAGTAAAAAATGGTGTTCTGAATGGTCGTTTCGTCGGTGTGTGGAGTAGTCTATGCTCATCTCGTGATTGCCGAGAAAATGCTGAAGTTCGAGTAACGAGGCATCGCGTGGCAGGTTGCTGATAAAGATATGCATGGTTAGTGCCTCATCGAAACATGAAGAATAGTAGTTTGTTCAGTCTTCGGCCTGCGCTGAAAACCAGTGGTCACAATACTGCGCAATAGCGGTTCGACAGTGAGGCATAGATATCATCCCTGTATGACGCGCTATTTACATCCAGCACCCCCAGAAGTTCTTCCAGATATTCATTATCTTCCCGCCCATCCCACAGCTTTTGATACTCACCGCTTTTATAACCATGATCCTGGCGAAAGATATTGAGTACATTCTTGCCCACATAGCGTTCGTAGAGTTCATCGAAATCCATTTCCAGCTGTGCCATCAGGCCGGCGATGATGTCGAAGTGCGGGCTTTTATCCTGCAGGGTTTCCAGCGCGAGTAATTCGATGCTGGTTTTGATGTCGTCGGTGACGCGAGGCGTGGCAAAGTCGGCGACAATTTTTTCTGCGATTTCAGCTACCGGCTTACCGGAGCTGAGTTCCATACTCAGCATGAAGTGTACGATGTCGATGACTTCGAGCTTGACCTGGGCCAGATCCGGCTGCTGGTGTTTCCACCATTTCCAGCCGTAATGCTCGAGCATCTCCGAGGCCTCGATCCAGATCGCACGGTACCATGCAAAACCCTGGTTCGACCAGTCTGCATGTACCCAGCGGTTCATCTCGCCCTGCAGTTGCAGCATGGTGACGAGCTTTTTGTGGATCTCGCTCATCTCTGGACTGGTCGCTAAATCTTGCACTCTAACCCCTTTAGTTTTGTTTTGACGTTAATAACTGACGAAGCGATTGATACGAATCGTAGATTTCATTCAGTGTTCTGGATAGTTCCAGGTTGCCCGTATCCTGAATCGCATCATCCAGTTTATAGATGACGCCGTACATCGCATCAAGTCCATGGTTGATGCGTTTCACTTCAGTTTCATTTTCGCGATAGTCTTCCATTCCATTCCATTCCGTTCGCGTTCACTGGTCAATCCCAGTTTAACGCGCCTCCCGTCTGATACTCGGTGACCCGTGTTTCAAAGAAGTTCTTTTCTTTCTTCAGGTTGGCCTGTTCATCCAGCCACGGCAGGGTGTTTTCTGCGCCCGGAAACGGTTCCACATGATTCAGTTTCTTCGCGCGCCGGTTGGCGACAAAACGGAACTGGCCGATGTGGTCTTCGGCGTTGTAACCTAGGATCGGGTCGGGCAGCAGGAAGTTGGCATAGGCTATTTCGGCGGCTTCGGCTTCTTCCCACATGTGCTGGATCGCTTTCGGGTCGAGCTTGAGCTTTTCTTCCTGAATGATCTGGTTGCACACGCGGATTCCGAACGAGGCGTGTAGCACTTCGTCACGCATGATGTACTGGAACTGTTCGGCGGTGCCTTTCATCAGGCCGCGACGTTGCAGTGCGAAGATCGGGGTGAAGCCGTTGTAGAACCAGGTACCTTCGAAGACACCGGCGAAGAAGGTGTAGGCCATCACGAAGTTTTCCAGTTCGTCACGGTTGGTGAGGTCGATGTCGGCGCGCAGTACGGATTCGAGTCTACTGTTACACAGGTTGATCTTGTGGTGGATTTCGGGCACTACGCGATAACGGTTGTAGATTTCGCCCTGATCGAGTCCCAGGGTTTCGATGCAGTGCTGGTAGGTCCAGGTGTGCATCGCTTCTTCGTAGACCTGACGTGCCTGGTAGATCTGCAGCTCGGGCGCGGTCATTTTTTCCATCACCGCGAGGCCGATGTTACGCATCGCGAGGATGTCGGAGGTGGTCAGGTAGGACAGCACGTTGTCGTACACATGCCGTTCTTCCAGCGTCAGCTTGTGGTTGTAATCCTGGATATCCTGCGTCATGTTGACGTCGAGCGGGGTCCAGTGATTTTTGTTCGCGTTGAGGAAGTATTCCCAGGCCCACGGGTATTTAAACGGTGCCAGCTGATTGATATCGGCCATGCCGTTGACCACGCGCTTGTCTTCCGGGTTGATCGGCTTGGCGACCACCGGGTTGAGTGCCGGCCTTGGAATATCGAGCGGCTTGCTGGTCGCGCTTTTGGCGCTACGCTTGTCATTGCTGTTTGTGCTGGGCGCACTACCCGCAATAACCGGCGCAGTTTTAGGCGCGGGCGAGCTGATGACGGGTTCAGGTTGTGCTGGCGCTGCCAGTGGATCATCCCAATTTAACATAACTTAGTGTTCTCTCTGGTGGCGGGTTATTGGCAGGCGTCGCAGTCTGGATCAAGGATCGAACAGGCCTTTGGCATGTCATTCTCGACCGGGCTGGCTTCGCGTTCTTCACCGGAGGTTTTTTCCACCGCTGTGGCACCCAGCGAGCGCAGGTAGTAGGTGGTTTTGAGTCCACGCACCCAGGCCAGTTTGTACAGGTTGTCGAGCTTCTTGCCGGACGGTATCGCCATGTACAGATTCAGCGACTGACCCTGATCGATCCATTTCTGACGTCGTGATGCGGCTTCCACCAGCCAGCGTGAGTCGATTTCAAACGCGGTGGCGTAGAGCTTTTTCAGCGCATCCGACACGCGATCGATCTGCTGTACGCTGCCATCGTAGTATTTCAGATCGTTGATCATCACCTCATCCCACAGTCCGCTGGCTTTCAGGTCCTGCACCATGTAGGGGTTGATGACGGTGAATTCACCAGACAGGTTGGATTTTACGAACAGGTTTTGATACATCGGTTCGATCGACTGGCTGACGCCGCAGATATTGGAGATGGTTGCGGTGGGTGCAATCGCCATGGTGTTGGAGTTGCGCATACCGACTGTTATCACGCGTTCACGCAGGCTGTCCCAGTTCATAGTGCTGGACTGGTCCTGTTGCAGGTAATCGCCGCGCGCTTCCTTGAGTTGCTGGATCGAGTCGATCGGCAGGATGCCCTGGCTCCATAACGAACCGGCATAGCTGGAGTAGCTGCCACGTTCTTCGGCCAGATTGGTCGAGGCCTGAATCGCGTAGTAGCTGACCGCTTCCATCGACTGATCGGCAAACTCGATGGCCTGTTCGGAGGCGTAGGCCAGATGCTGCTTATACAGCGCATCCTGAAAGCCCATGATGCCGAGTCCGACTGGACGGTGGCGCAGGTTGGCGGTACGCGCCTGTGGCACGCTGTAATAGTTGTAGTCGATCACGTTATCCAGCATGCGCATCGCAGTATTGATGGTTTTTTCCAGCTTTTCCAGATCCAGACCGTGCTCGCCGACATGCTGCGGCAGATTGACCGAACCCAGGTTGCACACGGCGATTTCGGTGTCTGAGGTGTTCAGGGTGATTTCGGTACACAGGTTGGAGCTATGCACGACACCGGTATGCTGCTGCGGTGAACGCAGGTTGCAGGGATCCTTGAAGGTGACCCAGGGATGGCCGGTTTCAAACAGCATGCCGAGCATCTTGCGCCACAGATCGTTGGCCTTGATCTGACGGAACATCTTGATTTCGCCGCGCGCAACCCTGTCTTCGTATTTCAGGTAAGCCTGTTTGAAGGGCACACCGTACAGGTCGTGCAGTTCTGGCGCGTCATCCGGTGAAAACAGGGTCCAGCTACCGTTTTCGGCGACCCGCTCCATGAATAGATCGGGAATCCAGTTGGCGGTATTCATGTCATGGGTACGACGGCGCTCGTCACCGGTGTTCTTGCGCAGATCGAGAAAGTCTTCGATATCGATATGCCAGGTTTCCAGATAGGCGCACATAGCGCCCTTGCGTTTGCCACCCTGATTCACCGCTACTGCGGTGTCGTTGGCGACCTTTAGAAAAGGTACTACGCCCTGGGATTTGCCATTAGTGCCCTTGATGTGCGAACCCATACCGCGCACGCGGGTCCAGTCATTGCCCAGGCCGCCGGCAAACTTGGATAGCAGAGCGTCATCCTTGATCGCGCTGAAGATGCCGTCCAGATCATCCGGTATTGTGGTCAGGTAGCAGCTGGAAAGCTGTGGTCTTAAGGTGCCGGAGTTAAACAGGGTCGGCGTGCTGCTCATGAAATCGAACGAGGACAGCAGGTTGTAGAATTCAATCGCACGGGTTTCGCGATCCACTTCATTGATCGCCAGGCCCATCGCGACGCGCATGAAGAAGGCCTGTGGCAGCTCGAAACGGGTATCGGCGGAGTGAATGAAGTAACGGTCATACAGGGTTTGCAGGCCGAGGTAAGTGAACTGGTGATCACGTTCCGGCTTGAGTGCTGCAGTCAGTTTTGGCAGGTTGAACTTGAGCAGTTCACGATCCAGCAGTTCCAGTTCAACCGCTTTTTTCAGGTATTGTACAAAGTATTCTGGATAACGCTGCTGCATTTCATGGTAGGTTGCATTCGGACTGCCATCCTTGATGAAGCTGAGGGATTCGGTGCGCAGGCTGTCGAGTAGCAGACGGGCGGCCACCTGCGAGTAATCGGGCTCGATATCGATCAGTGAGCGTGCACTCATCACCAGCATCGGGCATACATCGCGTTCTGACACGCCATCGAACAGATTGCGCAGGGTATCGCGATACACGCGCTCGGCATCGGTCGTGTCCAGGCCTTCGCAGGCGTCGCGGATAATCTGTTTCAGACGTTCTGTATTGAGTGGTTCGAGCTGACCGTTGAGCTGTTTGACCTGGATGAAGGTTTCCTGCTGCGGCTGCGCAGAGCTGATTTCACTGCTCTGGGTAGAGGCACGCTTTTTGGTCTGTTCTTCGCGATACAGTACGTAGGAACGCGCGACTTTCTGTTCGCCATTGCGCATCAGTGCCAGTTCGACCTGATCCTGAATGTCTTCGATCATGAACGTGCCGCCATTCGGCTGCCGACGCTTCAGGGTGTCGACCACCAGTCGGGTCAGACTGGCAACCGTTTCATGCACGCGTGAAGAAGCCGCCGCCTGACCGCCTTCGACCGCAAGAAAAGCCTTGGTCATCGCGACCACGATTTTATCCTTGTCAAAGCCGGTCAGTTTGCCGTTACGTCGTAATACGTTGTAATGGCTGCCCGCGTTTTTGTGCGCGGTTTCCTGCTCGCTCTGAGTCAGGTCGATGTTCGCGCTACCCTGTTTGTCGGTCAATGGGGATTCAATATTTTGCATGTTTGCCTGGTCCTGGTCGGTGATTGTGTTAAATATGGTCTCATTCGGCAGTCTTTCTCCGGTTACACAATGCAATCGATAACAGGGTGAACTGTTAAGCACGGTAACGGGTGTAAGAGTGATGCCTTAATATCAGGGTGCGTGACTCGAAGCCGATGCTGGCAAAATCTGCCGCATACCTGTGTAGATTCGAGTGTCGGTTATAGAAATGCCAGCTGAGTCGCTGTTTATAACCTGTAATAGTTATACCTGCTGCCCCTGAATGATACCCTGTTCGATATCTATAAACACTATATAATGTGCTTTTGACTCAGGTCAAGTACATTATGTTGTGTATTGGTCTGTGGCTAAGCACTGCATAAGCTGTGGATAAAATGTGCAAAAAACAAAAAATGGCTATACAAAAGGCTTTGCGCGTAATCTTCGGTTTCTCTAATATTCGAGAAAATAATGAGCACTGCGGTTTTGATAAAAAAATTCAATAACCGAAAGCGATGATAAACCTCTGGAAAGGCCGATGAAAGAACACAGTAAAAACCAGCCGTACAAACTGGGGATCGATCTGGGTGGCAGCAAAATTGAAGCGCTGCTGCTGGATCACGCGGGTGAAATGCTATGGCGTGAACGTTGCGCGACTCCGGCACAGGATTATCGGGCGATTCTGGACGCCATCCAGCAGTTGACACTTCAGGCTGAAGCGGTCGCCGGGCAAAACCTGGCGGTGGGTATAGGCACCCCTGGGGCGATATCAGCGCAGAGTGGTTTATTGCGCAATTCGAATACGGTGTGTATGAATGGCCAGAGTCTATACCATGATCTACAACAGCTACTGCAACGTCCACTGCGTGTTCAGAACGATGCCAACTGTTTTGCACTGTCGGAAGCGACAGATGGCGCGGCGGCTGATTATTCGATGGTATTTGGGGTCATCATCGGCACCGGTACCGGGGGTGGTGTGGTGTGGGACAAAAAGCTGTTGAGTGGGCGCCATACCATCGCCGGCGAGTGGGGACATAATCCGCTGCCGTGGCTACAGCCGTTTGATGTGCTGCGTGACTGTTACTGCGGAAAGCAGGGTTGTATCGAAACTTTTCTGTCGGGGCCGGGGTTTGCGGCGAATGCCAGTGCACTCGTCCAGTTGAATATGAACAGTCGGCAGATCGTGACGGCCGCCGAGCAGGGCGACGCGATCGCTGCTCAGCAACTGGAGCATTACTACGATCAACTGGCACGTGCGCTGGCGCATGTGATCAATATCCTCGACCCGGATGCGATCGTGCTGGGTGGGGGCATGTCGAATATCGCTGGCATCTATACTGAAGTGCCGCCGCGACTGCAGCGCTATGTATTTTCCGATTATGTGGATACGCCGTTGCTGGCACCGAAGTATGGTGATTCGAGCGGGGTACGTGGTGCGGCCTGGCTGTGGCTCTGAAACTATCAAACTGCTGAATCAGCATTTTTTAGCCTGTTCGAAGTTGGAAAAAGCTTTAACCACGAAGCGCACGAGGTGCACGAAGAGATAATATGGATGGTACTTAGTAATGTGACCTGTCTATTTTCAGGCGGCATTAATATGGATTTTAAGCTCACCTGGTGTGTACTTAGAGATGAAACTGTATAGAATTTAATATAACTAAATAGCTGTAAAACAGACAAATAGTATGCAAAACCCAAACTTATAAACATCAAACCAGAAAAAAATAATGAG
This sequence comes from Gammaproteobacteria bacterium, assembly GCA_014382695.1. Classification (GTDB taxonomy): domain Bacteria; phylum Pseudomonadota; class Gammaproteobacteria; genus JACNJF01. Next base: position 10,449 of record JACNJF010000106.1, read on the forward strand.
TGAATTCCTGAGCAAATATCGAGGCTTTCTGGCCGGCGTCATGAAATGGGACGATCTAAGCGCACTGTGGCTGCAGATTCGACGACAGCCGGAGAGTCGCTGGTACGTTTACGCGATCGGTGAGCCGGTGCCGGAGTCGCCTGCCAGTGACGAACAGCTGGATCAGTTCATCGATTCCATTGACCGCCTGTTACACGAGGAACATGAGCATGATTACTGTGGCATCGTGTATGTGGATAATGTGACATCCCCGACCTTTGTCAAGATTTATGATCCGAATAACCTGGGCGTGGTATGTGGTTACAGCGATAACCCGCCTTTACCCGGCTGGGTGATGAGCCATCTGGCACCGGTCGATCTGCAGCAGGCATTTCCACCGCCAGCCAATCGTAAACGCTGGTGGAAGCGAATTTTTTCCTGATTGTTGATCAGGTCGTCTGATCTGAGCCTGTATTTTGGCAATCTGCAGGTTCAGCTAACAGGAATGTTAAATTCGGATACAGAGGTCGTCATACCAGACCTGATCTGGACTCCATCGATCCGCTTGCAGGGCTTAAAGTGGAATGGTGTTTGGTGAAGCATCGTCGTAGTTAAAGCAGTTTACGCTGTCTCGTTGAAAGTCCCTCTAGCAGTATAAGCAATTTATGCGATCTCGTTGAAAGTCCCTCTCGCACGTCCTTGTGCTTCGGGACATAAGCACGTCCCTTTGCAGATACTGCTCCTGCGCGTCCATGCGCTGGCAGCATAAGCACATATCCCTGTGCAAACACCCTTCTCGGCCTTCCGTGGCCTTCAGGGTATAAGCACATCACTGTGCAAACACCCTTCTCGCCCGTCCATGGACTTCTGGGTATAAGGCCATCCATGGCCAAAAAAAACCGCCCTCGGGGGGGGCGGTTAACTAAACTCAGGAGCTTTTCTGAGTTCAGGTACAGGTTCTTTGTGGGCAATGAGTAAAGTGTAGCGGGACAGGGGTGTTGTTGTGTGACGCTACTCACATGCTGTCGATGATGGATAATCGGCTTGTTGTAAAATGTGAAGCTGTCTACACTTTGAAGCCTGTTACACATTGTATTTATCGATCTAGAGCTTCACTATCGCGCTTTATCGATTTCATTCGCCAATCTGCAGGAATTTAAAAAACCATGAAAATAGCTTCACACCAACCTCTGACCCGTAAAACACGCATCATCGCTACGCTGGGTCCGGCTACCAGTGAGGAGGATACGCTGGTTAAACTGCTGCTGGCGGGGGTGAATATTATTCGTCTGAATATGTCGCATGGCAGTCATCCAGTGCATCGCAGCAGTTTCGAGATGGTGCGCAAGGTTTCGGCCAGAATGAATTTGCATGTGGCGATTTTTTGCGATCTGTGTGGCCCGAAAATCCGTGTCGGGGTGCTGGAGGGCGGTGAAATGCTGTTGAAGTCACGAGCTAAGGTGATCGTCACGACGCGCGCGGTCACCGGCAAGGATGGGGTGATTCCGTGCCAGTACCTGTCGCTACATAAAGATGTTAAGAAAGGCGATCGTATTTTGCTGGATGACGGCAAGATGGAGCTGAAAGTGATCTCGGTCGAGCAACGTGATATCAGCTGTAAGGTGGTTTACGGCGGTGTGTTGAAGGATAAAAAGGGGATCAACCTGCCGGATAGCCAGGTTTCGTCGTCTTCATTGACTGCAAACGATAAAAAAGATGTGCTGTTTGCGCTGGAGATGGATGCGGATTTCATCGCACTCAGTTTTGTGCGCAGCGGCAAGGATATTCTGCAGCTGAAACGTTTCATGCAGAAGCAGGGGAAGGTGCTGCCGATTATTGCCAAGATCGAAAAGCCGGAAGCGCTGGTTAACTTTGATGAAATCATGCGTGAGTCTTATGCGATTATGGTGGCACGCGGTGATCTCGGTATTGAGATCGATGCTGCCCAGGTGCCCATCGTACAGAAGGATTTGATCAATCGGGCGCGCATCGCCTGCCGTCCGGTGATCGTGGCGACCCAGATGATGGAGTCGATGATCAACGAGTCACGCCCGACCCGTGCCGAAGTTGGCGATGTCTCGGGTGCGGCAATGAATGGAGCCGATGCGGTGATGCTATCGGGGGAAACCTCGGTCGGTAAGTATCCGGTGCAGGCAGTGAAATATATGGATCATATTCTGCACGAAATGGAAAAGTGGCAGCGTTCACATCCGCAAAGCCTGCAGTCGGTCGATATGCAGGTGACGCAATCACCGCGCCGCGCACTGGCGAATGCGGCGGTCGGTATCGCCCGAGATCTGGATCTTCTCGGCCTGTTTATCCCGACCACCAGCGGCACCACTGCCGGTGTCGTGGCGGCGTTTCGACCCTCATCACCGATCATCGGCATCTGTCCGGATCTAAAAACAGCCAGAATTCTGATGCTGCACTGGGGGGTTGCCCCGATGGTCATGCCGGAAGTGCAGGGCAGTGACTGGGAAGCCATGAGCCGTGATATTGCGCGTAAAATTAAGATAAAACTGGCGGGTCAGTCGGTGGCGATACTGTCGGGTTTCGGTAAGCGTTCGGATAATAATCAACCGGTGTTAAAAATATTGAGGTTTTGATGCGTTTTTTTCTATCCATTCTACTGTTGTTGCTGACCGCCTGTGACCGCCTGTGAGCGCCAGCAGGCCGAGTTCCCTGAGACGCTGGTGGTGGTGACGCGTAATGCGCCAACCACCTGGTATGAAGACCGTGAAGAGGTTGCCGGTCCAGAGTTCGATCTGGTCGCCGCTTATGCCAGTTATCATGAGACGCCGTTCCGCTTTGTGGTGGTGGATACTATCGATGAAGTTTTTCTGCTGTTAAAACAGGGTAAGGCGCATATTGCAGCGGCAGGCTTAACCCTGACCGAAAAGCGTGTGCAGCAGGGCTATGTGTTTGGCCCGGAGTATTACCAGGTTCAGCAGCAGGTGGTGTGCCGACGCGATAATGGATCGGTTCCGCGTAAGATTGAAGATCTGGTGGGCAAAAATATTGAAGTGATTGGGAGCAGCAGTTATGTCGAACGACTACAGGAACTGAGCCAGCAGATACCCGATTTAAAATGGACCGAGGTGAATGATGCGGGCACCGAGCAGTTGCTGGAAAAGGTCTGGCTGAAACAGATTGACTGTACCGTGGCGGATTCGAATATTGTCAGCATCAACCGGCGTTACTATCCCGAACTGCTGGTGGCGTTTCCACTGGCTGAAAATCAGTCGCTAGCCTGGATACTGGCCGACAACTGGAAGCATCTGGGTTCGGATCTGGAGAGCTGGCTGGAGCAGATCGAGCAGAACGGAGACCTGGCCGCGATACTGGATAAATATTATGGGCACGTTGACATCTTCGATTATGTCGATATGCGTCAGTTTATCAGCCGCATTAAATCGCACCTGCCCAAATACCGCGAAGACTTTATGCGCGAAAGCGAGGTTGCTGGAGTCGACTGGACATTGCTGGCGGCGCAGGCCTATCAGGAGTCGCACTGGAATCCACATGCGAAAAGCCCGACCGGGGTGCGTGGGTTGATGATGCTGACACTCAACACCGCAAAATCGGTAGACGTAAAAAACCGCCTGGATGCCAAACAGAGTATTCGGGGCGGGGCGAAGTATCTGGCTCGAATGATCCAGCGTGTTCCTGATTCGGTGCAGGGGGATAATCGGCTGTGGCTGGCTCTGGCAGCCTATAACATTGGATTTGGGCATTTGCAGGATAGCCGGGTTCTGGCCGAACAGCTGGGTAAAAACCCGGATAGCTGGATCGAACTGAAACAGGTGCTGCCGCTGCTGTCGCAGAAAAAACACTACAAACAGTTGAAGTATGGATATGCCAGGGGTACCGAGCCGGTGACGTATGTGCAGCGTATCCGGGATTATCAGCAGGTGCTGTTACAGAGTTTAAAATAGGCCGGACACACCGGGGCTATATGAATACCGAACTGGCTATTTTTGTCGCTCTGATCGCTGCCGGAGCGGGGAAGCTGGTTGAATGCCGGGGTTATCGGATTACCAGCAAACGATGCAAGCCGCTGCGACTGGTATAGGTTGTTGAGTAAGGGGAATGGGGTCAATGCAAGCTGGCATCGGCTAGAATAGGATGCTGAACGCAGCTGTCAGTCGTTGCGGTCGGCAGGTTTAATGGCCTATGCGACACCCTGTTGACGGGGTTGTGGCCAGGTATGGAAATTTTACCCACTCTGGAACGGTTTATAGCCGGGCGGGAAATTGTATTGCCGCCGCTGATGATTGAGGTTACCTATAAACGTCTACTGCTAACCTTGAACTCAGGGTGCGAGACGGTTGATTTCCCAGTTATCGTCGGCACTGCGGGTATACTGGAAGCGATCGTGTAAACGGTCCGGCTGCCCCTGCCAGAACTCGATTGTGGACGGTTTTACGCGGTATCCACCCCAGAACTCTGGCAATGAAATCTCACCCTCTGCAAAGCGCTGGCGGATTTCTTCCAGCTTACTCATTAACAGGGAGCGTGAACTGATGATCGAGCTTTGTGCGGACACCCAGGCACCGAGCTGGCTGCCTCTCGGCCGGGAAAGAAAGTAACGCAGTGATTCACTGCTTGGGATACGGTGAGCCTGGCCGGTAATCTTGACCTGTCTTTCCTGTGCCAGCCACGGAAAAAGTAACGCCACGTTTGGGTTTTCTGCGATCTGGCGGGCTTTCTTCGATTCGTAATTAGTGAAAAATACGAAACCCTGCTGGTCATAGATTTTTAACAGCACGGTACGGATAGTCACTATGCCATGGCGGTCGGCGGTGGCCAGACTCATCGCGCTCGGGTCTTTCAACTCGGTCTGGCGAGCCTGTGCGAACCAGTGATCGAACTGCATAATGGGGTCGGGGTTCATTTCTTTGCGAGATAAACCTGTCTGACTGTTGTAGTCTCTTCTTAAGTCACCTATATCCATAACCGTAATGTGTCCGGAAAAAAAGAGTGCGCAGCATACTTTTTGTTCTGACTTGCATCAACCGGATTTCGTTATTGCGGCTGAGATATGCGGATATCCGCTGTTGGATGATGCTGCAGAATACTATTGCTGATACGTTCAACTTCTGTTTTTGGCGTGTCCACCATCAGCAGAATGTCACCATGATCGATTTCCCGCTTGAAATTATCCAGCTGGTGATTGTGTTCATGACCCTTCACCAATCCCAGGATGACGACTCCAAATCCGATGCCGGCCAGGGTGCCAATCAACAGGGCGTTCAGGCCCAGCTCCAGTCCGCCGGGTGGAAATAGCAGTGTAAACAGGCTCCCGGAAAAGCCTGCCAGGCCGCCTAGAATGGTTCCCCAGATCAGTCCACTGGCAAGTTCTGTTCTTTGCCAGATGGTTGCCTGTGGAAATCCTTTCAATGAGTATTCGATGCTGGCTACGACATGTAAATGGGACGCTGCAATTCCCTGCTGCTGTAGTTCAGCAATAATAACTTCAGTGAGGGGCAGACTGGGTATTAAAAAATTGATACGACGCATTTTTTTTTCCTGTTGATAAGGCCGTAACAAAATAGCTTTGACCCGAATCGATAGTACCGAAGTGTAACGCTTATATGAGTAAAATTAACAGATTCATGCGCAGCTAGAATTGATATGGAGCAAACATATATCGTTTATTTGTATCGGCGATAGAGTTGAAAAATGAGAAATCAATTTCAATTTAACTATTTATTGAAGGTATTTAATCCAAACTCTAAAAATCTCTACTATATTCATTGATTGTGTATAATTTCTGAAAATTGATTGTATTAAATATGGCATCGCAGCAAAGAGTCGAGGTACTGGATTTCGGAGGAACTGATAATATCGATCTGCTGATTAGTGAGGTTGATAAACTGGTCAGTTTGCCGGATGTCTATTATCGACTCGAAACCCTGATTGAACATCCCGGTTCGTCTATTGCTGATTTTTCCAAGGTGTTATCCAGTGACCCCGACCTTTGTGCTCGCCTGCTAAGCCTGGCGAATAGTGCGTTCTATAGCTTTCCTGCCAGTATCGAGTCGGTGGATAAGGCGATTCAAATCATCGGTGTGCGTCAGGTACGTGAACTGGTGCTGGCCACCAGTATTCTGAATGTATTCAATAAAATGCCATTAGGCATGATAAACATGAGGTTGTTCTGGGAACACTCTATCGCAGTTGGAGTGATGGCAAAATCGATCGGCCAGTATTGCAATATTAGTCAGCCAGAGCGTTTTTATGTGGCCGGGTTGTTGCACGATATCGGTCGACTGGTGTTTTTTCTGAAATTACCGGGCCTGATGCACGATCTATTATTACTGCGGGAGTCTCGTGAAGAGTCGCTGTATGTACTGGAGCTGGAAAGTCTAGGCTATAGCCATGCTGAGGCGGGCGGTCGCCTGCTGGAGAACTGGCGCGTACCACTGTCGATACATGAACCGGTCAGCTTTCATCATAAACCTGATCTATCGCTTGAGTTCCCGCAGATAACGGCTGCGGTACATGTTGCTGATTTCTGGGTTAACAAGCAGCAGATGGGCAGTAGTGGCGACCGTTTTGCTTTACCGCTCTATCAGTCGGCATTGAAACTATTAAAATTACAGAGTTATGAGCTGGAAGAAATCTGGATTCTGGCAGAGGATGCGATGAAGGATGTGATGCATCAATTTTTAAGTCAGTAGGCAAAAAAAAAGCTTCAATTAATGAAGCTTTAAAACTAACACGTCCCTGTGTTAAAGAGGAGATAAAACATGGGGGAGTAGATTAATCCTGAGCTTCGAGCTCAACTTCATCGATGACGCCATCAGCTGGAGCATTATCGGTTAACTTGACGAAAGTACCGGTTGCCAGCTGATTATAAAAAACAGGTGCCGTGATAACCGCTTCCAGACTGTTTTTATAGACCGCCGTTGAACCCACAACGAAGGTCTGACCGAACATGGTGACGCTTTGAACAGTAGCATCGAAAGATTCAACCGGTCCCTGCAGTCTGGAATCATCAGTATTATCCTTTTTCAGCTCTACTGCGTTGATCACTGATGTGCCATCAAAGAAGGCTTTTACTTCGACAAAATCACCGGCGACCAGCTGGCTCAGTGTGATGGCCTGATTATTAACCTTGTCATCCAGTTTGGTTTGCTGATTGACCCGGACCGTGATGTTATCGCTGCCGCCAAACAGATTGAAGCTGGCGCTGCCACTGGTAGCGTTAATGGAGCTGATTTCTGCAAAAACCTTGATTTTCTGGCCTCTGAGTTTGATCTTGTCGGCAAACAAGGTTCCACCTACCAGTGATCCTTCCGCTTCTACCTTGATGCCATCGGCCAGGGTCAAGGTTGATGGAGTGAATACCGGTGCTGCGGAAAAATCGATCAACTGGCCCTGAATCGTGAAAGTGCTGGCGGCAGCATTGTAGTCTGCCACGAACCCTTCGATTTCGACTTCATCGGCATTGTCACCCAGAGTATCTTCTCCAGACTCAATTTTGGCGGCTACCAACGCATCACCCGCGCCGTTTAACAGGCCTTTGACTTCTACATACAGGCCATTGCTTAGGGCGCTGATGCTATCATCCAGTATGGTGGAACTGTACTGGATGTTAAAATCCCGGATCGTGAAAGTGTTCGGTGTAGCATCCAGATTAGCAATCACACCCTTGATTTCGACCTGATCGATAGCCGGGATGAAGGTTCCGCCTGGCTGTCTTTCAATAAAGGTTGCGCTGATGCCGGTGCTGGAAAGCAGGCCACTCACTTCGATAAAATCAGTGTTTGCCAGATCGGTCAGTGTGAGACCCTGATCGAAGCGTGTATCGGCATTGATTTCAACCTGCTGGCCCAGAATAGTCATCGTCGCCAGAGTCGGGTCTGTCGCATCAATCGCCAGATTGCTGACAGGTCCTTTCAGTTCATTCTGATAAATCAAACTGGTAGCGGTGCCGGTAACGCCGTCATCATTGACCGTGCCGTTAATCTTGACGCGCATGCCGATGCGTAAATCATCCTGGCTGGCAGTCGGATTATCATCGACGTTCATGCTGGTGGTAGTGGTTTCGAATTTCACACCATTCACATACACACTGCCGAAACCGGTGATGATGCCGGAGGAGATACGGCTGGCCCTTGGCAGGGAGTCTGATGAGTCATCGCTACTGCTGCCGCCGCAACCGCCGATGATTAATGTGGTGGTGATTAATGCCGGTAAAAGAGCTTTTTTAAAGGGTGTATTCATTGAAGTAATTCCTCGTTTGGTTAAGATTTTTGGATACCGCGTATCCGATAATTGGGAATATAGTCCCAAATTAAAAAGGATGCAAACTTATTTGCTGGTTTGGTAATTGTTCACAATTTACTCAGGATGATTCCGGCTGAGGGTAGTTTTTACGCGGCTGGATTAAGCTATGAGGGTTGTATTATAGCAGGAACAGGGTTGCCATACCGAGAAAGGCGAGGATACCGATCACATCGGTAAAGGTCGTTAATACCACACTGCCTGCAAGCGCCGGGTCAACTCCGATTCTTTTTAGCAGTACGGGGATGATGGCACCGGCATACGCACCCGCCAAAAGATTGATGACCAGTGACAGCGCAATGATCCAGGCCAGATTAAAGTCTTCAAACCAGAGGATGGTAAAGGCGGCGACGACGGCTGCCCATAACAGGCCATTGATCAGGCCGACCGTGATTTCCTTTTTGACCAGGCTGTTAAAATTGGAACTGCCGAGCTGGCCCAGCGCCAGACCCCGTATCACCAGCGTCAGGGTCTGTGATCCGGCAATGCCTCCCATGCTGGGCACGATGGTGAGCAGGATCGCCAGTGCAACGATCTTGTCCAGTGCATTTTCGAACAGTCCGATCACCGAGGCGGCCAGAAAGGCGGTGAGCAAATTGAATCCCAGCCATACCGCCCTGCGTCTAGAGCTGCTCCAGATCGGCGAAAACAGGTCTTCATCTTCGTGCAGGCCAGCCATGCTGAGTACGGAGTTATCGCCCTCTTCACGAATAACATCGACCACGTCATCGATCGTGATACGTCCGAGCAGGCGGCCATTTTCATCGACCACGGCGGCGCTGATCAGGTCATTGTCTTCAAAGATGCGCGCAACATCATCGTCGATCAGCTGTGCCTGCAACGGCAGGATGTCGATATTCATCACCTGTTCGACTCGGATTTCGGTGTCGCTGGTTAACAGCCTGCTCAGGGAGAGTGTACCGATCAGTTTGTCATAACGATCGGTTACGAAGAGCTGATCGGTATGAGCCGGTAATTCTCCGCGTATACGCAGATAACGCAGTACCACGTCGAGTGTTACGTCGGCACGAATCGTAATCGGGTTGAGATCCATCAGCCCGCCGGCAGTATCTTCCGGGTAGGCCAGCACCGATTCCAGTTTTTCGCGTTTTTGCTGATCCAGTATAAATAGTACGCTGACCAGTTTTTCTGCTGGTAGAGAGAGCATCAGGTCAGCCTGATCATCCACATCCGGTAGCGTATCGATGATTTCTGCAATTTGCTTTGAACTGAATTTTTTCAGTTTCTGCTGTCGCACTTCATCGCTGGTTTCGAGTAGAACAGGGCCCAGGTTAAACGGGTATACCTGCGGCCAGATCTGTTCGCGTTGCGAGGAAGGAGTGGAGTCAAGAATGTCCGCGATCTGGGCAATATTGATCCGATCCAGAATCTGCGCTATTGCGGAAGAATCAGACTGTTCGAGTGCTGAAGAAATATCCTGCCGGAGGTTTTCCGTGATCAGATCAGGCATAAGGGTAGCCAGAAAAAATTAACCTCTAAATTTTAGCAAAGTTCTGTTTTATTTGCGGAACTATTAAATCGAAATTGGAGAGACTGGTCGAGTGGTTAGTATCGATAAGGCTGACGGCTTACTCTTCTTCGTCAAAGCGATTATTGATCAGCTTGACGATGGCTTCGAAACAGGCTGTTTCATCGTCACCGTCAATCTCCAGCTTAATCAGGGTGCCCTTGCTCGCCGCCAGCATCATAACGCCCATGATGCTTTTTGCATTGACCCGGTTACCCTTGTTATCGAGATGCACTGAACTGCCAAATTGAGAGCATAGATTAACCAGCTTGGAAGCGGCTCGTGCATGTAACCCGAGTTTATTAATGATGGTGATGTCTTGAGTAATCATAGTAATAGCAGTTGTATTGTTTTATTGCTGATGCTGAAATTTCAGTAAATCAGTTTGCGGGTCATTATCTGGCGCATCAATATACAACAGATATATTATTTAGCCTATTACGCTTTTAGCTTAAATCGACAGGCCGTCTTCTTCCTTGCTGATACCCTTATTGGCACCCTGGATTGCACTCAGCGCCATTTCAGGAAGACTCTGTTCGTCATAGTTGATGATCCGGATCAGCATCGGAAGGTTGAGCCCCGTCACTATTTTTACGTTATGGTGATTAGCAAAATAATGTGCCAGATTGCTTGGGGTTGCACCGAAAATATCGGTCAGTATTAAGACTCCCTGACCCTTGTCCAGGGTATCGATGTCAGATTTTATCTGATCGGCATACCTGCCCAGTTCTGCCGCAATCAGGTCTCCCGGAATTCCCACCGTACGGATGGTTGCCACACATTTCCCGACTATGGTTTCAGCGGTTTTTAGCATTTCCTTGCCAATATTGTTGTGAGTGACGATCAGGATGCCGGTCATTAGTCAAACTCCCGGTGTCTGATCGATACGTTGTTTCGATTTTTTTGCAATGCGGATGCGATTTTTTGTACCAGATAGACGGATCGATGCTGGCCACCGGTACAGCCGATGGAGATGGTCATATAACTACGCCCTTCTTTTTCAAAGCAGGGTATCCATTGCTGCAGAAAGTTTACTATCGACTGTTCCATATCATTCACTTCAGTGAATCCTTCCAGATAGTCAATAACCGGCTTATCTTTACCGGTAAAAGGACGCAAATGACCCTCCCAGTGGGGGTTTGGCAGGCAGCGCACATCAAACATAAAGTCGGTATCGGCCGGCAGGCCATGTTTAAAACCAAACGATTGAATCAGTATCGCCATCGAGTCGATGTTGCCGTTCAACAGTCGATTGTTAATGATATGGCGTAGTTCATGCACGTTGAGCTGGGTGGTGTCGATGGTGATATCCGCTTTGGAGGATATGCTTTTAAGTATGCTGCGTTCCATATGTATCGCTTCCTCCAGTGGCAGGCCCTTGCGCGAAAGAGGGTGTTTGCGCCGGGTTTCACTGAAGCGGGTGAGCAGCTTTTCGACTTTGGAGGTCAGGAACAGGATTTCTACCTTGACATCAAGGGCCTGAATTTCGGAAATGATACTATCGAAATGAACAATATCCTGGATATTGGCGCGTGCATCGATGGCGACTGCGATCAGATCGTATAGCGCCGGTTTACTGGTTTTCATGGAGTGGACAAAATCAGTCAATAGACCGACTGGCAGATTATCCACGCAGAAATAACCGGCATCTTCAAGTGTGTGTAGCGCGATGGTTTTGCCGGAACCGGAAAGTCCGCTCACAATCACCAGTCTCATTGAATTTTCTCCTGCATCAGGCAGATTCGTGTGGGTATAAAGCCCAGATCTTGACCTGGGTATTTTGCTGCTGATAGTAGCGCGTTGATTTTCATCTAACTATGTCCTGCATCACTGTTTAGATTAAATCTATAACTGGCTCTTGGTATTTGCCAGAATGGCGAGTCGCTGTCGTTCGATAAAATCCTCTGCCGCATTATAGCCGCTCAGTTTTTGCTGATGATTACGCGCGGCAGCTTCGACCAGTACGGTCAGGTTGCGGCCAGGAGAGACGGGCAGGGTCATTTCAGGAATCGCAGTGCCCAGAATGGTTCTGGTTTTATGGGTGTCACCCAGGCGGTCAAACTGGTGGCTGTTTTCTGAGGTGTAGTGAATCATATTCACGATCATACGCAGTGTTTTGTTTCTACGTAGAGCATTACTTCCGAACATGGCGCGTATATTCAGGATACCAACGCCACGCACCTCGATGAAATCGTTGGACAGTCCAGGGTGAATGCCGTCAATCACCCCCGGTGCTAATCTTGAGAACTGGACAATGTCATCGGCAATCAGGCGATGACCTCGGGAGATCAGTGACAGAGCGAGTTCTGACTTTCCTACGCCACTATCGCCGACAATCAGGGTACCGACGCTATACACCTCGATAAATACACCATGCATGGTCGTGGTTTCGGATAATGCCTGATTCAGGAAATAGCGTAAATTACTGAGTAGCGGGGTATCTTCCAGCTCGGAGCGGAAGATCGCGATAGCGGCTTTGCTACAGTACTTGATGGTCGAGTTCGACAGTGAAGCGCGCTGACTTAATATCAGACTGCAAACTGACTGCCGAAATAGCTGCCCGAGCAGGTTGTGCTGGTTTTCGGAACTCATGGAGGCCAGATAGTTTGATTCGTGAACGCCGATCACGGCAACGCTGGCGGGTCGAATGAGATTCAGGAAATCGGCGGTTTCATAGTTTCCGCTATCTTTTGAGGGGGAATGAATCTCCTTTTCCATGCCGACCTGTCCGGAAACAAAAGACAGCTGCAGACGTTTCTGGAAACGCTGATGAAACTCTCGAATGCTGAGGCTGATGGACATGGATATTCAATCCTGACCCGCTAGTTTAAAGAAGGGGTAACATAAGAACAAATCGGAACCGGGTTTTCAAGCGAAACATCGAAAACTCAGGGTTAAAAACTAATCTCAGCTTATTTGAACTGTTCCAGCTCAGCCTGCTGAATATGGCTGATGATTTCGAGAGCGGAGCTGCTAACGCGGATTTTATCGGTGACGGTCTTCTGGCTGAAAATTCTGGCCAGAGCGGCAAGGATCTGAAGATGTTCCTCGGTTGACTCTTCCGGAATAAATAAGGCAAAGATTAAATCTACACTCTGTTTGTCGATGGCATCATAGTTGATACCTTCATCCAGCTTTACCAGGCAGGCATGGGCCTCTTTCAGATTGTCCAGACGCGCATGCGGAACGGCAATGCCCTGTCCAAGGCCGGTGCTTCCGAGTCGTTCTCGTTCCAGCAGTTTGTTGTAGATAGCATTTTGTGGCAGTTCAAGTTCTTCAGCCGCTTTTTCGGCGATAAACTCAAGTAAACGTTTTTTACTTGTAATATCGGCCTGACTGAAAATACGATTTTCCACTAAAAGCGAAGTTATGGACATGGTCGTTACATGTTAAATTTTATTGCGGGCATGTTAGCTAAAAAAATATTCCATGCAAGATAAAAAATCAGGGAGAACGAATTCTCCCTGATTTTATGTTCAGGCCATTTCGGTGAGATTTCCTTTCACGCGGTGACTTTTCATTTTTTCTTTATGCTTTTTCCCCTGTCGATCCAGTTTATCGACCATCCCGTCGATAGCTGCATACATATCTTCCTGTTCATCATCGGCATACATGTTACCGCCGCTGACATGCATGGTGGCTTCTGCCTTATGACGCATTTTCTCTACGGTTAAAACCACGTGAATATCAAGCGCCTGGTCAAAATGTCTGTCCAGTCTTTCAATTTTCTCATTGACGTAGTTTCTAAGAGAATCCGTGATGTCAACATGGTGACCGCTTAGACTTACTTGCATAAGATACCTCCTGAAGGTTACTAATTTCTCAACTTTACAGGTTGAGAGGTTGTGACAGTGATGTTTGATTAACTGTCATTTAACTGATCAAAAAAAACGTAATTAAACGGTTTAAATTGTCAGTCACAATATCTCAAAAGAGACGTTTACGCTCGTTGGATGGCGGTATGTTCATCGCTTCACGATATTTTGCAATCGTGCGTCGTGCGACGTTGATACCCTGGTCATCCAGCAAAGCGGCAATCTTGTTATCACTTAACGGTTTTTCGGGCTTTTCAGCAGAGATCAGCTTTTTGATAATCGCTCTGATAGCCGTAGCCGAGCATTCCCCTCCATCCGCAGTACCAACGTGGCTGGAAAAGAAAAATTTAAACTCCAGGATGCCCCGCGGAGTGTGCATGAACTTCATCGTGGTTACCCTGGAAATGGTGGATTCATGCATTTCCAGTTCTTCGGCAACATCTCTTAACACCATCGGTTTCATCGCTTCATCACCGAATTCAAAATAGCCCTTCTGCCGTTCTACAATCGATGTGGCGACCCGCAGCAGGGTGTCGTTGCGACTTTGCAGGCTTTTTATAAACCACTTGGCTTCCTGAATATGGTCACGCAGGTAATTATTCTGTTCGCTATTAACGCCGCGCTTAACCAGCTTCGAGTAGGTTTCATTGACCCGCAGACGCGGTGCATTTTCGCGGTTTATCTTTACCGACCATTGCCCGTTAACTTTTGCAACATACACATCCGGCTTGATGTATTCAGCATGTGTGGTGCTCACCAGTTGACCCGGATGCGGGTTGGTGGTCTGGATCAGTTTAATGATTTCCGATAGCTCAGCATCATTCGCCTGCAGTCTTCGCTTCAGCACCGCCATATCATTTTTGGCCAGATATTCCAGATATCGATCAACCAGAGCCAGTGCTTTTTTCAGGTGCGGGGTTGCCGGATCATATTGCTCGAGCTGAATCTTCATGCATTCTGAAGGGGTTCTTGAGCCGACCGCGAGTGGATCAAAGTGCTGGATAAAATGCAGCATGGCTTCAATTTCGTCGAGTTCAACATCGGGATGCTGGGGGAGAACGCCCTGGTGTATTTCCTGTAAGGTTTCTGTCAGGTAGCCTCTGTCATCGATGCCGTCGATAATGGCGAGGCCTATATCCTTGTCGGTTTCGGTGAGATGGGCGCAATCCAGTTGCCAGATCAGATGGTCGTACAGTTCATCGGTTGTTTTTGCCTGATTTTCAAACAGGTCCCGGTAATCTTCGCCGTTATTGGAGGCGGGCTGAGACATGGATGCGGTGGCACTGGTGTCATAAAAGTCATCCCAGCCGGTATCCATGTCGAGTTCATCCGGCAGGGTCTGCTCTGAGCGGTCTTCGCTCAGGGAGTCGGATGAAGATTTAAGATCAATGTCTTCTTTATCGGCGTTGCTGTCCTCGGCCGAGGCTTCGGACAGGTTGTCGTCCTGTTCGAGTAAAGGATTAGAGTCCAGTGTCTGCTGAATTTCGGCCTGTAGTTCGATAGATGAAAGCTGGAGTAGGCGTATTGCCTGCTGCAGTTGAGGGGTCATGGTCAGGCTTTGACCAATCTTCAGTTGCAAGCTTTGCTTCATGTTAAATTATAAGCGTATTCCGCATGTTTTATTATTGTTCTCATAGTTACCTTTATAGCTTAAAATCCTTTCCCAAGTAAATCTTTCTTACAACTTTATCTGCCAGGATATGATCCGGGTCACCTTCAGCCAGCAGCGTACCCTCTCCCATTACATAGGCCCGATCACACACTCCCAGGGTTTCCCGAACATTATGATCGGTGATCAGAATGCCAATGCCACGTTCAGCCAGCTGGCGGATAATGGACTGGATATCGATCACTGAAATCGGGTCAACACCCGCAAACGGTTCGTCGAGTAATATGAACTGTGGTTCATTCGCCAGCGCGCGTGCGATTTCGACGCGCCGCCGTTCCCCGCCAGAGAGTGAAATGCCAAGGCTTTTACGGATGTGCTGAACCTGAAATTCATCCAGCAGGTATTCCAGCTTGTCCGCCTGCTGTTCCGCCGATAGATCTTTTCTAAGTTGCAAAATGGCGCGGATATTATCTTCAACGGATAAGCCTCTGAAGATAGAGGATTCCTGTGGCAGGTAGCCTATGCCTTTCTGTGCGCGTTTATGCATCGGCAGTCGGGTGATGTCCTGGCCATTCAGGGTGATAGATCCGAAATCACTGTTGACGAGGCCGACAATCATGTAAAAGCAGGTGGTTTTACCGGCGCCGTTAGGGCCCAGCAGGCCAACGATCTGACCGCTCTGTACCTGCAGGCTGACGGATTTGACGACGTTACGGCCCTTATAGCTTTTGGCCAGCTGTGTCGCCTGTAATTGATGGCTGTGCGGGCTGTCTGCACTCATTTGGGCAGGGACGGGTTCGCTGTACCGGTCAGGTTTTTGGGCTGGATTAACATACGCACGCGGTTTTCACCTTTTTTGCTACCGGCCCTGAGTGCATCGGTATCGGTGTTGACGCTGATCCAGTCACCCTCAATGGTATCGCGGTCGCTGTTAAAGCGAGCTTCGCCTTCCAGGTTAAGCAGCAGTTGATTGTCGGTATAGATGATCTTTCTGGCTGAGCCAGTGAGCTTTTGATTCTTGTCACTGAGCTGTTTCAGCGAGGCCGGGCTGCCTTCGATTTCCAGCCGTAACAGGTCATTATTACTGTCGAAGAAAAAAACAATCTTGTCAGCGATGATATGCAGGCTGCCCTGATGCATCTCAACATTACCCTGATAGATACTGATATGCTGCGCATCATCGATATCGAGTTTATCGGCCTGAATATCAATCGCCTGAGCCCGATCGGTGGATAAGGCGTTGACGTATATAGGAAAGCTAAGCAGTGAGATAATCACTGAAAGTAAGGGTATATTAACTCGCTTCATGTAGTTCTCTGGTTTTTTTATTGGCCTGATGGGTGGCTTTGACACGATTAAATTGATAATAGTTTTTATCGATATTCAGTGTGGCACCTGCTGCCTGTAAATGGATGGTGCTGGAAACCAGTGTTAGTGCTGCCGGAATTTCGATCAGATTGCTCTGTGGTCTGAGTATCATCCGTTCTGTATTGAGGCGCATCGGGTCCTGCGCTGAATTGCGTAGCATTTCGACCTGATGCTGTAGTTCGAACACTTCCTGCTGATGCTGCAGGGTTCCGTTGCGGGCCTGGATTCTCCAGCTCGACTGCTCACCGTTGAGTTGTAAATCCGGTTGTTGAATCTGTGAAATATCTTCACGGATAAAGTGCTCCAGATAAGGGGATAATAGTTGATAATGAAGGGTGCCCTGCTGATTCATCGCGCGATAGTTTACCTGGCTCAGATAGTAATCGATATTATCCGGTAGTAATAAGGCCTCGGTCGTTGTGGGGGCGAGCCTGCGGTCATAAAACCAGCCAATACCGATGGCCAGTGAAACCAGCCCAATAACCGTGAGCATGAAGCCGCTGTTGACTCTCTGGCTCATGCCAGATAGCTTCCCAGCTTGTCTTCGAGCAGGCCCTGGGCCTGCAGGATAAATTCAATCGCTTCGCGTGCCGCACCCTGTCCACCACTGTTTTCAGTGATGTAGTCGGCGTGCTGTTTGACGAAGGCATGCGCATCCTGCACCGCAATCGCCATACCAACCTGAGTCATCACTGGTAGATCGATCACATCATCGCCCATATAGGCAATGTTCTCGGGCTTTAGCCCGGTTTGCTGTAACAGTTTGGCGAAGGCCGGGCGCTTGTCTCTATAACCCTGAAAAACGATGTCAATGCCGAGGTCTTTCATGCGGTGTTCAACCACATTCGACTGGCGTCCGGTAATCACCGCGGCCTGCAGGCCGCACTCCAGCAGCATTCTCAGGCCATGCCCATCCTTTGAGTTAAAGGCCTTGTATTCCTGGCCATCGTTATCGAAGTACAGGGTGCCATTGGTTAAGACACCATCGATATCAAAGATGACCATTTTTATGTTCTGTGCGAGTTTTATGGTTGAATCCATCTGATCTTTCCTGTGTTGGCTATACGATGCCGGCCCTGAGTAAATCATGCATGTTTAGGGCACCCAGAATGGTGCCGTCTTTATGCTTAACGATGAGCGCATTTATCGCGTTGTTTTCCATTAAAGTCAATGCAGAGCTGGCAATAAGATCGGCATCGATGGTCACGCAATTCGCAGTCATATGATCACGAATCATCGCGCTCTGAATGTCGGCGTTGCTGTCCAGTGTTCGTCTGAGATCACCATCGGTGTAGATACCCAGTAGTTTATTCGACTCATCCGCGATGGCGGTCATTCCCAGGCCCTTTTTAGTCATTTCGAGCAGCGCCTGTTTCAGGCTGGCGTCTCTGCCAACCACCGGAATACGTTCTCCTGTGTGCATGATGTCGCGTACGCGCAGCAGCAATCGTCTGCCCAGACTGCCGCCCGGATGCGAGCGTGCAAAGTCTTCTTCGGTGAAGCCGCGTGCTTCCAGCACGGCAATGGCGAGGGCGTCGCCCATGGCCAGACTGGCGGTGGTGCTGGAAGTCGGTGCCAGTCCAAGCGGGCAGGCTTCCTTCTCTACCGCGACGTCGAGATTGATATCGGCCATCTCGGCCAGCGTCGAATTTTTATTTCCGGTCAGGGCAATCAGTGGTACCGGCAGGCGTTTTAATAATGGTAGCAGGGTAATAATTTCTGCCACTTCACCGGAGTTGGACAGCGCGATCACCAGATCCTGCTCGGTAATCATGCCCAGATCGCCATGACTGGCTTCTCCCGGATGCATAAAAAAAGCCGGGGTGCCGGTGCTGGCCAGGGTTGCGGCGATCTTGTTACCGATATGGCCGGATTTGCCCATGCCTGTCACCACAATCCGGCCCTTGCAGGCCAGTATCATTTCACAGGCATCATGAAACTTATGGTCGATGCGCCCGATTAGAGCGTTGATCGCTTCCGCTTCTGTTTTTAAAACGGCGATGCCGAGTTGTTGAAAGGAGTGTTTGCTCATAAGGAGTGCCAGTGTGCCATAGTTTCAGACTGCGATAACCTGAAAATACAGAAGAGACTGATAGGCGACAAAACTGCCGAGCAGCAACAGTCCCTTAAAGCGGGTGAGAATACAGCAGCTTTTTTTGGGTAGATACGATAACAGGTAAAGCAGTGCGGTGAGTGCCAGCATCACCGGCAGATCACGCGTGATGGCTTCCTGTGATATCTGAAAATCGATCATTACCGCCGGGATGCCAATCACCGCCAGTGAATTGAATAGATTGGAGCCGATCACATTGCCGATCACCAGTTCTGGTTCACCCTTGCGTGCTGCGGCGATGGCGGCCGCCAGCTCGGGCAGAGATGTTCCCAGTGCGACGATGGTCAGGCCGATGATTAATTCGCCGACGCCGAGTTGGGTGGCAATGTTAACCGCGCCCCACACCAGCAGTTTGGAGCTTCCAACCAGGATCAGTAAGCCGACCAGGGTCCACAACAGTGCACTTTTGGTGGGCATGTCGCGAGGGATCTCCTGTTCCAGCTCGTCAGCCAGGGTGTCATCCATATCGCTGCGCGAGAAGTGAATCAGATAAACCATCGAAATTGCCAGCAGCGCCAGCAACAGTATTCCATCCATCAACGTCAGCTGTGCATCCCATAACAGCCCGGTCATCAGCGCAGAGGCGATGAGTAGAATAGGGAATTCGCGTTTCAACAGTTTGGAAGTAAAGGCAATCGGTAAAAACAGCGCAGTGACGCCCAGAATCAGACCGATGTTGGCAATATTCGACCCCAGCGCATTGCCGATAGCCAGATCGGGGGTGTCATCAAACACGGAAAACACGGATATCATGATCTCCGGAGCCGAGGTGCCGAATCCAATAATAGTAATCCCGATGATCAGCGTGGAAACGCCCATGTTACGGGCGGTTGCAGAAGCGCCCTCTACAAACCGGTCAGCACTCCAGACCAGTAAAGCCAGGCCGATGATGATGGCTGCCAGTGATAAAAACATGATGATTACTTCAGATTAAAAGTCGTCGGTAGAGGTGAACAGGCCAACACGCAGATCTTTGGCGCTATAGATTTCGCGTCCGTCAACCTGCATCGTGGCGTCGGCTATGCCCATCACAAGCTTGCGCATGATCAGGCGTTTGACGTGAATTTTATAGGTGACTTTTTTGGCGCCCGGTAAAACCTGACCGAAGAATTTGACTTCACCGGAGCCCAGCGCGCGACCATGTCCCTTACCGCCTTTCCAGCCCAGGTAGAAACCAACCAGTTGCCACATCGCATCCAGGCCCAGACAGCCGGGCATCACTGGGTCGGTTTCAAAATGGCAGGCAAAAAACCACAGTTCGGGTGTAATATCGAGCTCTGCTTCGATATAGCCTTTGCCGTGGTCACCGCCATCTTCGGTGATATGGGTGATACGGCTGAACATCAGCATCGGAGGTAATGGCAGCAGGGCATTACCCGGCCCAAAGAGCTTTCCTTTTCCAGCGTCGATGAGTTCCTGGTATGTGAAGCTGTTTTGACTGGTGAGTTCTGCCATAATATTCGTTCGTAGTTAATCAGGGAGCGAACACTAACGATTCAGTCTGGGTTTTTCCAGTAAAATCTTTGGCTGAATTTAATTTTGGGCTGGTTTTATGATGTCTTTTTTACTCCTTCGATTAGCTTTATCCTGTTGCCATGCCAATTAAGCTGGGCGTTTATAACTGGCAGAGCTTCGCGCCTGATGCGGGTTACTATCCGCAGGATCTACCGCCGGACTGGAAGCTATCGTATTACGCGAATGAGTTTGCATCGGCCGCTATCGATCTGGCCTCTGGAAGGATTGGTATACAGCAACTGCAGCAGCTGGTCGATGGATTGGCGCAGGAATTTGAGCTGACGCTGGCCTTTTCCGGGCTGGCGCAGCTGGATCAATGGCTCACGCCCCTGCATCAGCAACCGATAAAGCTACATAGCCTGATGTTACCACCGTCTGCGTTAGCTCAACTGTTACGGGATCAGACCAGGCTCAAGCCGCTATCCACCCTTGGCATAGTCCATTCCACACAATTGATTACAGCGGATGCTCTGTGGAGCCCGGATAAACCGGATCAACATTGTCGGATAGCGCTACTGGAGGCGCATAGCGATTTGAAACAGTATCGTCGCTGGATCGAGCAATGGGTCGGGGATCACCCTGAGCGCTGTGAAACACTGTGGCTACAG
This sequence comes from Gammaproteobacteria bacterium, assembly GCA_014382695.1. Classification (GTDB taxonomy): domain Bacteria; phylum Pseudomonadota; class Gammaproteobacteria; genus JACNJF01. The sequence goes on from JACNJF010000106.1 coordinate 31,276, forward strand.
GGTGAAACAGCGAATTATTCACAGTTGACTAAATTACGTACGCTGTTGGAGTTGCTGGGGTATTAAACTGGGCATGGAGTTCAACGCCGCTTATTGTTAGACTCGCGCCACATTTATTGCACTTTACATCATGACTCAGGCATTAATTCAAATCAGGAATCTACATTTCAGTCGAGGCCAGAATAAAATATTCGATGGCATCGATATGGATATCAGCGCAGGCCGCATCACCGCTATAATGGGCCCGAGTGGAACCGGCAAGACAACGCTACTAAAAATGATTGGCGGACAGTTGCACCCGGAGGCTGGTGAAGTGATCGTGGATGGCCAGAATGTGCATCGTCTGAAACGTTCCGAGCTGTACCAGCTACGCAAGAAAATGGGCATGTTGTTTCAGTCGGGTGCGTTGCTGACCGATCTTACGGTATTTGAAAATATAGCCTATCCGCTGCGTGAACATACCAATCTGAGTGAGTCGATGATTTACTCCATGGTGTTGATCAAACTGCAGGCGGTGGGCCTCAGTGCAGCGCATACGCTGATGCCGGCTGAGCTTTCCGGTGGGATGGCGCGACGCGTCGCACTGGCTCGGGCGCTGGCGCTCGATCCGATGATGATTATGTATGACGAGCCTTTTACCGGTCAGGATCCGATCTCGCTGGGGGTACTGGTGAAGTTGATCCAGGAAACTAATTCTGCACTCAAGCTGACCAGTATTATGGTGTCGCATGATGTTAATGAAACCATGTCCATTGCCGATGATGTGAAGATTATTTCACAGGGCAAGGTGGTGGCTGCTGGCACTCGACAGGAAATTGAGCAGTCGGATTCTGCCTGGGTACGTCAGTTTATCGACGGACAGGCCGACGGGCCGGTGCCGTTTCATTACCCCGGGGAAACTATCGAGCAGCAGCTGATGAAGGTGACCAAATGAAAGCGCTGACCCAGATGCTAACCCGGCTGGGGCGTGGCTCGCTGTTTCTAATCAAGATTCTGGCCGGAATTCCACAGCTATTTCTGCGCTTCCGGCTGGTGGTGCAACAGCTTCATTCAGTCGGCGTTCAGACCCTGATGATTACGCTGGTTGCCGGACTTTTTGTGGGTATGGTACTGGCGTTACAGCTGTACTATACGCTCAGCACGTTTGGCGCTGAAGACACCCTGGGGATGGTGGTCGACCTTGCACTGGTTCGCGAGCTCGGCCCGGTCGTTGCAGCTTTGCTATTTGCCGGGAGAGCGGGTTCTGCGTTAACCGCAGAGATAGGTCTGATGAAAGCGACCGAACAGTTGTCCGGGCTGGAAATGATGGCGGTCGATCCGGTCAACCGGATTATCGCACCGCGTTTTCTGGCCGGGTTTATCTCGATGCCGTTATTGGCTGCAATCTTCAGTGCGGTAGGTATTCTGGGTGGCTATAGTGTCGGGGTTGACCTGCTGGGGGTGGATTCAGGTGCGTTCTGGTCGCAGATCCAGGACAAGGTTGATTTTTATGACGATGTGTTAAACGGTGTGATCAAGAGTTTTGTGTTCGGTTTTATCGTTAGCTGGATCGCCGTTTTTGAAGGTTATGACTGTATTCCAACCTCGGAGGGGGTATCGCGAGCGACTACCCGAACCGTGGTGCATTCCTCCCTTGCCGTACTGGGAATGGATTTTGTATTAACTGCAATCATGTATCAGTGAGGAAATAAGATGTTTCGCAGTATCGAATTAAGTGTAGGTCTGTTTGTCGGCATCGGTCTGGCGGCGTTGTTTATGCTGGCCATGCAGGCGAGTAACTTGAGTAGTTTTACCAGTGCCGGGCATTATCAGGTGAATGCCCGCTTTGATAATATCGGCGGTCTCAAGGTGCGTTCGGCGGTCAAGGTTTCCGGGGTCAAGATCGGCCAGGTGACTACGATTGATTATGATTCGGAAACCTTTGAGGCGGTTGTTAGCATGCAGATCGATGAGAAATTCAGTAAGTTTCCACGCGACACGATTGCCAGTATCTTTACCTCCGGGTTACTCGGTGAGCAATACATCGGTCTGGAACCGGGTGGCGATGAAAAGCTGCTGGCGCATCAGTCTGAGATACGGCATACCCAGTCAGCGATGGTGCTGGAGCAGTTAATCGGTCAGTTTCTGTTCAGTAAATCCAAAGACGAATAGTATCCGATCATGAAACTTGTCTATTTCATCTGTTTGTTACTGCCGTTTATGCCGGTTAACGCTGCGACGACCTTAAGTCTGGATCAGGCTATTGAGATGTCAATGCAGGCTGATCCGCGTATCGAGGAAAAAAGAGCTTTTGTGCGTAAAGCCGAAGCGCTGCTGCAGGAAGCGGAAGGCAGCGGTGGTGTGCGCTATTCGGTAGATGCGTATATGGCGCTGGCGACCGGTCTGGATGGTGGTTTCTATGCTGGCGGTGCGGATAGCTGTAGTGCCGGTGCCGACTGCACACCCAGAGACGATGCCTATGATCTGGATGATGGCTTTTCGTTCTGGACCGGATTTACCTTCAGCATCATCAAACCCCTGACCACCTTCGGTCAGCTGGAGAGTTATCAGGACGCTGCGCGGCATAATATCCTGATCAAGCAGCAGGATATTACGCTGGAGAAGGAGGCTATCAAGCTGGATGTGGTACGCGCCTATTATGGCTATCTGGCGGCAAGGGACGGGCGCTATCTGATGCTGGATACGCAGAAAAGATTGCAGTCGGCGCTGGATCTGGTGCTGGAATGGCTGGCCGAAGACAATGGTAAAGCGAAGCTTTCGGATCGCTATGCACTGGAAGCGGGCCTCGGATTGATTGAACGTTTTCTGGCCGATGCCAGTGCGCTGGAATCGATCGCTATGGAAGGCATTAAGTTGCTCACGGGTGTTGCACGCGAAGAAACAGTCGAGCTGGAGGATACACGCCTGCGAGCCGTGGCTTTACCGGAGCGAACGCTGGATGAGTGGATCGAACTGGCTTTGGCCGGACGCGCCGAATTCAAACAGGTAGAAGCCGGGCTAGCGTCCAGACGTGCACTGGTTGAGGCCAAACGGGCGAGTAGTAAGCCAGTGGTGTATGCCGGTCTGGCAGGTTCTGCGGCTTATGCGCCGGAGCGTGAACGACTGGATAACCCGTATATCACGGATCCTTTTAATCATGTTGCCGTGTCACCTTTGATAGGAATGCGCTGGCAGTGGGAAGCGGATGCGCAGCCGGCGCGGGTTGCACAGGAACAGGCCGAGCTGGATGCGCTGGTGCATAAGGCTTCTTTTGCACGTAAGGGTATCCCGTTTCAGGTGGCCGAGCAGTATCACCTGGTACAATCGAAATACAGCGGGATGGATGCAATGAAGAACAGTGCCCAGGCCGCCCGGCGCTGGATGATCGCGAGTTATACCGATTTTGAAGCAGGGCTGGAGAAAGCGGATAAAATTCTCACTGCAATGCAGGCGTATGTACTGGCGTATGCAGAGTATTTAAAAATTGTGAATGAATACAATAATCACGTGTCGAAATTGAATAGTGTCAGCGGAGTCTATGAATGAGCATCAAAACTTTAACTACGGCGTTTATACTGATCTGGCTGAGTCTGCTTCAGTCACCTCTTTTTGCGGCTGAATCGGCACCGGAACAGTTGATTCGGCAAACGGCGGATGAAGTGCTGGCAACGATTAAAACCAATCAGGATGAGTATAAGCAGCAACCTGCCAGGCTGTACGCGATGGTGGATGAAAAAGTATTGCCGCATTTTGATTTTGAACGCATGACAGATCTGGCACTGGGTCGTTATAAGCGTCAGGTTGAAGCTGCGCAACGTGAAAAGCTGGTGCAGGCCTTCCGCAATCTGCTGGTCAGAACCTATGGCAAGGCATTGCTCGAATATACCAATCAAAAAATTCTGTATTTGCCTATGCGCGGTAAACTGGCCGAAGGTGAAGTCACCATTCGAACCGAGATCGAGCAGCAGGGCGGGTTCCCAATTCCGATCAATTATGAAATGTATATCAAGGATGGCAGCTGGAAGGTGTTTGATATCAGTATCGATAATATCAGTCTGGTCACTAATTACCGGTCCAGTTTTGCACAGGAGATCAAGGCCAAAGGGGTCGATAGCCTGATTAAAACCCTGCAGGATAAGAATAAGCAGGAGAGTTAAGGGGATGGGCGTAGAGATCAGCTTCGATAGCACGAAGCAGTATATTCAGGTCAAGGGTGAGCTAACCTCGGCCACGGTGATGTCTGCATTAAAGCAGTTTTCACGCGAATGTAAGGCTTTGCCACGCTGGGTGATTGATTTTACCCAGGTCACCAGAGTCGATAGCTGTGCACTTGCGTTATTGATTGAGTTGAAGCGTAATGCTGCACAAAAAAATAAAAGCATTTCGTTTATTTACCTGCCGGCTGCACTACTCAGTATTGCCAGGCTGAGTCAGGTAGAGCTGTTACTGACTGGAAAAGACTGAAGCTTATTCACACCGTGAGCGCCTGTTTTAGGTCCGGGTTAAGCGGATTCTTTAGTGTCCATTTAGTTTTATACTTAGGGTTATGACTAATTAACTTATCTATCGGCGTTCTGCTACAATGCGCCATTTTTTGATCCGTCTTTCTGATCCAGCGTTTTAAAACAGAAATTATTATATGAATAAACTGATTATCAATGGCGGGATTCCACTCTCCGGCACTATCCGTGCGTCGGGGTCGAAGAATGCCGTATTACCGATACTGGCCGGCACCCTGCTTGCCGACGGGCCGGTTATTGTGCGCAATGTCCCGCATTTACATGATGTTACCACCACCATGGAATTACTCGGGCGTATGGGGGTGCAGATTACAATCGGTGAGAAAATGAGCATCGAGGTGGATGCTACTCATCTTAAAAATACCTTTGCTCCGTACGAGCTGGTGAAAACCATGCGCGCTTCGATTCTGGTGCTGGGGCCCCTGCTGGCACGTCATGGTACGGCTGAAGTAAGTCTGCCCGGCGGTTGCGCGATCGGTGCTCGTCCAGTCAATCTTCATCTGATGGGACTGGAAGCGATGGGTGCTGATATACGGGTGGAAGAGGGCTATATCCGTGCTACCGCCAAACGCCTGAAAGGCGCCCGTATCGTGATGGATCAGGTGTCGGTAACCGGTACTGAAAACCTGATGATGGCGGCTTCTCTGGCAAAAGGGACCAGTGTCATCGAGAATGCAGCCAGAGAACCTGAAGTTACCGACCTGGCAAACTTCATTAATGCCATGGGTGGCAAGATCAAAGGAATCGGAACAGATACCCTGAGGATTGAAGGGGTCGAGAATTTAACCGGTTGTGATTACCGTGTTTTACCGGACCGGATTGAGACTGGCACCTATCTGGTGGCTGCAGCCATTACCGGCGGTAAGGTGCTGGTAAAGGATACCGATCCCAGGTTGCTGGATGCGGTGCTGGCCAAGCTGGAAGAGGCGGGTGCCATCATCGATATCGGTGATGACTGGATTGAGCTGGATATGGAAGGGCGCAAACCACGCTCGGTGAATATCAGAACGGCTCCTTACCCCGCGTTTCCTACCGATATGCAGGCCCAGTTCTGTGCCCTGAACGCGGTCGCTTCCGGCACCGGTTCGGTGACGGAAACCGTGTTTGAAAACCGCTTTATGCATATTCAGGAAATCGTCAGACTGGGCGCAAATATCCAGCTGGAAGGCAATACTGCGATTATTAAAGGGGTCGCAAACCTGAATGGCGCTCCGGTCATGGCGACTGATTTACGCGCCTCTGCGAGCCTGATTCTGGCCGGACTGGTGGCCAAGGGTGAAACCATTGTGGAACGTATCTATCATATCGATCGTGGTTATGATCATATCGAAGAAAAGCTCGCCTGTCTGGGGGCACGCATCCGAAGAACGACCGATTAACCCCTCGATTTAACACTTAACATGAATAATTTGATTACTATTGCACTGGCCAAGGGCCGTATCCTGAAGGAAACGCTGCCGCTGCTGGAACGAGCGGGTATTCTGCCTCTCGACGATCTGGAAAAGAGTCGCAAGCTGATCTTTGAAACCAATCACCCGAACATCAACCTGGTCTTGATACGCTCTGCCGATGTGCCGACCTATGTCCAGTATGGTGCTGCCGATATGGGCATTGCCGGTAAGGATGTGCTGCTGGAGCATGGCGGAGAAGGTCTTTACGAATGGCTCGACCTAAAGATTGCACCCTGCCGTCTGATGACGGCTGGTTTTGCCGATCGTGAGTTACCCGCTGGCCGGCTCAAGGTGGCGACCAAATACACCACTATTACGCGAGATTATTTCACCCAGCAGGGGCGCCAGGTTGAACTCATCAAACTGTATGGTTCGATGGAGCTGGCCCCGATCGTCGGGCTGGCGGATATGATCGTTGATCTGGTCGATACCGGCAACACCCTGAAAGCAAACGGACTGGTTCCTCAGGAATTTATCATGCAAATCAGTTCCCGTTTAATTGTCAATCGTGCTTCTTTGAAGATGAAGAACCGGGCGATTAAACAGGTGATCACAAAAATAGAAAATGCAATCAATCCACCCGTTGAATAAGTGAGCGTCATGAGTATCAAAATCAAACAGTTAAATAGTCAGGATCAGAATTTCTGGCAGGAAATGGAACAGTTACTATCCTGGGAATCCGTTTCTGATGATCAGGTGTTTAGTACCGTATCGGAAATTATTTCCAGTGTGCGCAACCAGGGCGATGCCGCTGTGATCGATTTTACCATGCGTTTTGACGGTCTGCATGTATCTGATATGTCGGAGCTGGAGATGCCGATGAGTGCACTGAAAGCCGCTTTTGACGGATTGCCGGAAGGCCAGAGACAGGCATTGCGCACGTCCGCCGAACGCATCCAGCGCTACGCAGAGAAACAGAAAATGAGCTCCTGGGAATATACCGAGGAGGATGGAACGGTGCTGGGTCAGCAGATTACTCCGCTGGATAGAGCCGGGCTCTACGTGCCGGGTGGAAAGGCTGCCTATCCATCGTCGGTGTTGATGAATGCGATTCCCGCCAAGGTGGCCGGTGTTGCAGAGCTTATTATGGTGGTACCGACGCCGAATGGACTGGTGAATGATCTGGTACTGGCGGCCGCCCATCTGTCCGGAGTGGACAGGGTGTTCACCATCGGCGGAGCACAGGCGGTCGCCGCACTGGCATACGGCACTGAGACCATTCCACAGGTCGATAAGATCGTCGGGCCGGGGAATATCTACGTAGCGACCGCCAAGCGTATGGTGTTTGGCGCGGTAGGCATCGATATGGTGGCCGGGCCTTCCGAGATTCTGATCATCTGTGATGGTAAAACGAATCCGGACTGGATCGCGATGGATCTGTTTTCGCAGGCAGAGCATGACGAAGATGCACAGTCCATACTGGTTTCTCCGGATGCGGATTTTTTAATTCAGGTAAAAAAGAGTATCGATAAGCTACTCGAAGAGATGCCGCGTAAGGCGATCATTCATGCTTCGCTGAGTGCTCGTGGTGCCCTGGTAAAGGTGAAGGATATGGCGGAAGCGATTGAAGTCGCGAATTACGTCGCGCCAGAACACCTTGAGCTATCGGTGGAAGATGCGCCGGAAATGGCGAAAAAGATTCGTCATGCGGGAGCCATATTCATGGGACGTTATACCGCTGAAGCGCTGGGTGATTATTGTGCTGGACCCAATCATGTGTTGCCGACCTCGCGCACCGCACGTTTTTCTTCGCCACTCGGGGTGTATGACTTCCAGAAGCGTTCCAGCCTGCTCGGTTGCTCGGCTGCAGGGGCTTCAGAGCTGGGCAAGGTTGCATCGGTGATGGCGCATGGCGAAGGGCTGACCGCGCATGCCAGATCGGCAGAGTATCGAATTAAGTAGTTGATTAACGGCTCCGGCCGCTGCCGGAGCTTTTCACGTTTACGCTACTGTGGTCTCTCCATGGTCACCATAATCAGGTCGAGCGGTTTTCCGGCTCGTAACAGGCTGATTTTGACCTGATCGCCGGGGCGGTGTCCGGCAATGTTTTCCAGTACATTTCTAACCCGGTAAACCGGACTGTCGTTGATAGCGGTAATAATGTCGCCGGTCTGAACACCGGCAATATCGGCCGGGCTATCGATAAAGACACCGACTACGAGTACTCCGCGTACATTCGGATTGCCGGATGCGATCGCTGCCTGAGCGGTGATTTCAGTGCCTTCCACGCCCAGCCATCCGCGACTGACTTTTCCATTTTCGACGATCTCCTGCATGATGTCGATCGCCAGTGTGGCGGGAATCGCAAAGCCTATACCCTGTGAGCCACCAGACTGGCTGAAGATGGCTGTGTTGATGCCGATCAGGTCGCCACGTGCATTGATCAGGGCGCCTCCTGAGTTACCAGGATTGATCGCGGCATCGGTCTGGATGAAATTCTCAAAAGTGGTCAGGCCGACCCGGTTTCGGCCGGTGGCGCTGATGATACCCATCGTCACCGTTTGTCCGACATTCAACGGGTTGCCAATGGCGAGGGCGATGTCACCCACCTGAATTTCATCGCTATTGTTCGCGATTTGAATATTTTGCAGACCTTTCAGCGGTATGTGTAGTACCGCGATATCGGTTTCCCGGTCCTGTCCAATAAGTTCCGCTTCACTGCTGCGCCCATCCGGTAATGACACCAGGATTTCATCCGCGCCGTCGATCACATGCTGGTTGGTCAAAACATAGCCGGATCGAGTAATAATCACACCCGATCCCAGATTGGTTTCGGTGCGACCACGCTTTAAGTTTTTAAGCTGTTCACCGAACAGCTGATCGAAGATTGGATCATCCAGCAGCGGGTGCAGTTTAGGGCGGATTTTTTTACTGGTATAGATCGAGATGACCGAAGGCGAGGATAGTTTTACCGCATCCGCATAGGAGACCGGGCCGGTTGAGAATGGCAGTTGAGGCGCGGCAGTATCGATACGATCCTGTTTTTGTGGTAACAGGTTGAGAATTTTGTCGGTATCGAAATCCTGTTGCCAGAATACATAGGCTGCCGCAATAATCAGGCCAAAAAAGACGGACTGAATCAGGAACAGGAATAGTTTTAGCGTTTTCATCGGTTTACTTTATCATAAGGAGAATATATGAGGCGCGGGAGATGATAATGCAATTAGATGAACTATGTCATTTTTGTAATGACTATCTTTGTGTGGATGATTTCGCAGACTTTTGCCCGAACGGATTACAGGTGGAAGGCAAACCGAACATCAGTCGGCTGGTGTCCGGGGTAACGGCCAGCCTGAAGCTGATTGATGCGGCCATCGAACAGGAGGCGGATGCGATTCTGGTACATCATGGCTATTTCTGGAAAGGAGAGTCGCAGTCTCTGGTGGGGTACAAGGGCAATCGCATACGCAGACTGATGCAAAATGACATCAGTCTACTGGCCTACCATCTGCCGCTGGATGCGCATCCTACGGTAGGGAATAATGCGCAACTGGCGCAACGTATGGGCTGGCTGGTGACCGGGCAGCAGGGCATGTTATGGATCGGGGAGCTTGCCCAGTCGGTTAGTGTTGACAGGGTGCTGGATGATCTGGGGGAAAAAATCGATACCAACCCGCTGTTGATCGTGGGTAGCAATAAGCCGGTTCATCGAATCGCCTGGTGTACCGGTGCCGCTCAATCCTATATCGATCAGGCACTGGCACAGGGTGTTGATCTGTTTATTTCGGGCGAAATTTCGGAGCAGACAGTACATGTCGCGCGTGAGGCCGGGATACATTATATTGCTGCAGGGCACCATGCGACCGAGCGCTACGGGGTTCAGGCGCTGGGACAGGTGATCGCGAACCGCTTTAGTATTCATCATGAATATATCGAAATTGATAATCCGGTATAGCGCTGTGAGCCTGATGAAAGCAGGGCCTTGATGGATGGGTCATTAAATTGACACAGGCCGGGTTAGTACTTATTAGCCCTCGACTAAATAACAAAATTAGGATACTCTTTCCGCCGATTTTTTGCCGGTTTGTAGAGCTGTAATTGCGTGCAGACCATACAACAATTCTTATATGTTGGAGAGTTATTCATATGTCATCTGATGGTATAGATAAATCCCGTCGACGCTTTCTTACAGCCGCAACAAGTGTTGTGGGTGGTGCGGGTGTTGTCGCCGTAGCAGTGCCTTTCCTTTCGAGCTGGAATCCAAGTGCTCGGGCTCAGTCAGCAGGGGCTCCGGTCCAGGCCGATATTAGTAAGCTGGAGGCTGGTGCTCAAATAATAGTTAAATGGCAGGGTAAGCCAGTCTGGGTGGTTCGTCGTGACGAAACTTCACTGGGAACGCTGAGTAAAATCACTTCACAGTTGAGAGATCCAGAATCGAATGAAAGCATTCAGCCTGCATATGCTAAAAACGAAACCCGTTCGATAAAGCCGGAGTATCTGGTTGTTGTTGGTATCTGTACACATCTGGGTTGCTCACCCACTTATCGTCCTGAAATAACGGCTGACTGGATGGGTGGCTTTTTCTGCCCCTGTCATGGTTCCAAGTTTGACTTCTCTGGCCGTGTTTATGCGGGTGTACCTGCACCTACTAACCTGGACATTCCGCCACACAGATTTGTTGCTGAACATGTGGTGTTAATCGGTGATGACGGAGAAGCATAATGAGTAAACCAAATAATCTGATGGGCTGGATCGATGCACGTTTCCCGCTGACTAAAATGTGGGAAGAGCATCTTTCCAAATACTATGCGCCAAAGAACTTCAACTTCTGGTACTTTTTTGGCTCACTGGCCCTGCTGGTACTGGTTCTCCAGATCGTTACCGGTATATTCCTGACCATGCATTATAAGCCCGATGGCGCCACCGCCTTTGCATCGGTTGAATACATCATGCGTGATGTGGACTGGGGCTGGTTGATTCGTTACATGCACTCTACCGGCGCCTCAGCCTTCTTTATCATCGTCTATCTGCATATGTTCCGTGGATTGATGTACGGTTCCTACCAAAAGCCGCGCGAACTGATCTGGCTGTTTGGTATGTTCATCTTCCTGGCGCTGATGGCGGAAGCTTTCATGGGCTATCTGCTGCCCTGGGGCCAGATGTCTTACTGGGGTGCGCAGGTTATTATCTCCCTGTTCAGTGCGATTCCGGTGATTGGCGATGATATTACGCTGTGGATTCGTGGTGACTTTGTTATCTCCGATGCCACCCTGAACCGTTTCTTTGCGTTACACGTGATTGCGGTACCGCTGATTCTGGTGATGCTGGTCGTGATGCATATCCTGGCGCTGCACGAAGTCGGTTCTAATAATCCGGATGGCGTTGAAATCAAAAAGAAAAAAGATGAAAACGGTATCCCGCTGGATGGTATTCCTTTTCATCCTTACTACTCGGTAAAAGATATCGTAGGTGTGGTTGGTTTTCTGATCCTGTTCAGTGTGGTTATTTTCTTCATGCCGGAAATGAATGGTTATTTTCTGGAGCATGCTAACTTTGAACCTGCTAACCCGTTCAAGACGCCAGCACACATCGCGCCAGTCTGGTATTTCACACCGTTCTACGCCATTTTGCGTGCGGTTCCAGACAAGTTGATGGGTGTTATTGGGATGTTTGCCGCGATTATCGTGCTGTTCCTGTTGCCCTGGTTTGATCGCGGCAAGGTGCATTCGATTCGTTACCGTTCCACCGCTTTTAAAGTGCTGCTGACAACCTTTGTGATCAGTTTTATCGCTCTGGGTTATCTGGGTGCCATTCCGGCGACTGAAACGCGCACCTGGTTCGCACGTTTGTTTACTTTTGCTTATTTTGGTTATTTCATTGGATTATGGTTTATCAGTAAAAATGAAAATACCAAGCCTGTACCAGAGAGGGTTACATCATGAGAAAGACGATCATAGTTATAGCCAGTTTACTGTTCCCGGTACTGGGCTGGTCCGCCGGCGGTGAAGCAATGTTTCCGAACGATGATATCTCGGTTGACTGGGATGACAAGGAATCCATGCAGCGTGGTGCCGCATTATTTACCAACTATTGTCTGAGCTGTCATTCGGCCGCTTACTCACGTTATAACCGGGTGGGTAAAGATCTGGGTATTTCGGATGAAGATATGTCGAATAACCTGATTTTTACCACCGATAAGTACGGCGATAAAACCAAGGTTGGCTCCCTGATGACAACCACCATGACTATCGAGTATGCGGAAGCTGCTTTTGGTACAGCACCACCCGATTTATCGCTGGTTGCCCGCTCGCGCGGTACCCATTGGCTGTATAACTATCTGCGTGGATTCTATCTGGATGATACGCGTCCGCTGGGTGTGAATAATGGTGTTTTTCCTGCTGTCGGGATGCCGCATGTTCTGGTTGGTCTGGAAGGACTAAAAAAAGCCAAAAAAGAAATGAAGGATGACGGGCATGGTGGACAGCACGAAGTTATCGTTGGTTTTGAGCAGGTCAGTAAGGGCAGCATGTCGACCGCAGAGTATGATCAGGCAGTGAAGGATCTTGTGTCTTTCCTGGATTATCTGGCTGAGCCTTACAAACAGAAACGTCAGAGTGTTGGTACGGGCGTCCTTATTTTCCTGTTTTTCTTCCTGATACTGACGTACATGTTGAAGAAAGAATACTGGAAAGATATTCATTAATAGTGCTATTTAATTATCAGGAAACCTTAAATATATGTCAGCAGTAGCCAATAGACGTTCTGTGATGACCTGTTTTTCATCACCGGTTGACCCTCAATGTCATCGAAGCCGTATCGTGTTAGCCGAAAAAGACATCACTGTAGAGATATATGATGTGGATATGGATAATTTGCCCGAGGATCTTCTGGATCTAAATCCTTATGCCACGGTACCTACCATGGTGGATCGAGATCTGGTGTTATACGATGCGCGGGTACTTATTGAATATCTGGATGAGCGTTTTCCGCATCCCCCGCTGATGCCTGTTGATCCGGTTTCCCGGGCCAAGAGTCGCCTTGGTTTGTTCCGTATTGAAAGTGACTGGTATAGCCTGTTGCCGGATATTGAACATGGTACCGAAAAGAAAAAAGCGCAGGCCAAGAAAGCATTAACCGAAAGTCTGATTAATTCGATTGATGTTTTTGCGGCCATGCCTTATTTCCTGTCGGATGATTTCAGTCTGCTGGATTGCAGTATTGCCCCTATCCTGTGGCGCCTGCCTTATTATGAAATCGAGTTACCAGCAACCTCTCGGCCGATAAAGGATTACATGAAGCGAGTATTCTCCAGACCATCGTTTCAGCATAGTTTGTCTGAACAGGAAAGGGATATGGTCGAGTAAGCATCGCTTACTGGTCAACGACTGTTAAAGACCGGTATCATCCGTGATACCGGTTTTTTTTTGGCCAGGGAAGGCCTTATACCCTGAAGCCCAGGGACGGGCGAGAAGGGTGTTTGGCCAGGGAGGGGGCCTTATACCCTGAAGCCCAGGGACGGGCGAGAAGGGTGTTTGGCCAGGGAAGGCCTTATACCCTGAAGCCCAGGGACGGGCGAGAAGGGTGTTTGGCCAGGGAGGGCCTTATACCCTGAAGCCCAGGAGCCGATAAAAGCTCCAGGCATGATCGGCATTCAACATCCCTGTCGTTCAAGGGCGAGAAGGGTGTTTATTAATAAACTTGATGATATTCGCAGGCTTACAATGATGACTTCTAATAAACCTTATCTGATAAGAGCGCTGTACGAATGGCTGGTCGATAACGATGCGACTCCCCACATTATGGTGGATACCACTAATGCCGAGGTGAAGATTCCGCGCGGCATCGATAAGGATGGTCAGGTGGTGCTGAATATTGCAGCGCGTGCGGTACAGCGGCTGGAGATGAGTAATACCTACGTTTCTTTTTCTGCGCGATTTAGCGGCGCATCGCAGAATATCTATATTCCAATAGAAGCTGTGATGGCTATTTATAGTATGGAAGATGGCGAAGGCATGATGTTTGCCGGTGAATCAGCCAGTGCAGGAACATCCCGCACGGAAGGTAAAGAGGCTGCCGATAAAAATAAAAAAAACCGGCCTGGATTAAAGGTGGTTAAGTAAACGATGGGCTTTAGCGCATTGCAAGTTGAGCTCAGAAGTTTAATAAAAATCTGATGAGCTGGCTTCAAACGCGTTACGAATCCATTCATAGCGATATTCAGTGCCTGAAGTTCCAGGCTCGATCAATAGCGCATCGAATCTATAGTTGCTGTGCTGGCAGGCTTTATGGGTGGCAATGAAGCTGAGAGCCGAGCGCGTGATCTTTTCCTGCTTGGAGCGGGGAATGCTGAAAGCGGTGCCGCCGAAGGCATTGTTTTTACGGTATTTGACTTCGATGAAGCATACGGTCGACGCATCCAGCATGATCAGATCAATTTCACCGAAGCGGCAGTTGAAATTCTGTTCAATCATTCGCAGTCCCTGCTGCTGTAACCAGTGCAGGGCTAACTGCTCAAAGTAATCGCCCTTTTCTCTGCCTCCCTGCATGTGAATACTTACTTCACGCTCTCTACCGATTTCTTCAGCAATTCGGCCTGACCGTTGTTAAAGGTTGCTAACAGCAGTTCGCGATGCACTCTGCCGCTGGAATCAACCGTGATGGTACCGGTGTTGAGGTTGATTTTTTCTTCTGGATTGATCAGCAGGCGGCGTAGTGATGGGATCAGTTTGTAGGCATCGATGCCCAGAGCAAAAAAGCGTGAGTACTGTTCGCTTTGTTCCGGCCATAATTTTTTCACCGCAATGTAATCGCTATTTTCCTGTTGTTTGAGAGACCATGGCATATCGACGAACAGGGTCTCATTCAAGTCTCTATCGGCATCCTGATCGTTAACCCCACTGGAAATGCTGGACGTGGTATATACCGGTAGATCCTTGGCATGATGGAATTTAAGCTGGGGCTTGATCAGGCGCGCCTGACGTGGATTGCCTGCAATAAAGATCATGTCCACATCCTGACGCCGACGCGGGATAAACTCAGAGGTCTGCCCGGTGATCTGATCCAGAATGGAGTGGCGGCGTTCGCTGCTGTTCAGGTTCAGCATCTGTTTGATCGTCGGTGAGTAATCGTTTTTGCTGGATGGGTAGGAAGCCCTCTCGACCACCTGTCCGCCAAGCTTTTCAAAGCGGCTGCTAAAGGCCTGCTGCAGACGTTGTCCCAGGGCGCTATCCGGGGTCAGCGTGACGGCATGGTAATGCCCGTTGGTGAGCGCATAATCAGCAATCTGTTCGGCTTCATCTTCCGGTCTGAGACCGAACTGATACAGGTTCTTAACCGCCTTCAGTTCGTCATCGGCATAATTCAGGGTTAAGGTCGGCACCTCCAGTTTATGGTTTTGCTGGAGTTCATTGACCAGTTGTTTATCGAGAGGGCCGACGATAAAGTCGGCTCCATTTTGTATCGCCGCACGGTATTGCTGGAAAAATTGCGGTGCCTCACTGCTCACGTTGATGATTTCAAGCACGGGTTTGCTTTCTGGATCATTGTAATAGGCATACAGAAAGCCGTTCTGAATCGCTTCCGATACGTTTTTCAGGTTATCGGTAAGCGGCAGTAACAGGGCTATCCGTAGTGGATCGATATAGATCAGCTTGCTTTCTTCGACCAGGCGATCGGCAAAGCTGATGGACGCTTCATGACCCAGATAAATTTCATGCCATTTTTTGATCCAGGGTTCTATCTTGGATGGCAGCATGTCGGAGCGGCGTGCAATCAGATTCAGCTCCAGCCAGCCTCTGAGAGGCATGGTCTGTTGCTGGGCAAGTGCATTCAGGATATTCGGTTCGGTGATACGGTTAAGCGCATCCCAGATGAAGTCATAGTTTTCCTGTTTTTCAACATCACTTTCCAGATGCTGGCCAATCTCGATACGCAGTTTGGCGCTTTCCAGTGGTTTACCGATCGCCAGCACACCCCTGGAGCGGATATTCAGCGCGATCGCTTTGTAAATCGGATTGCTGATACTGTCCAGTTCGGGCAGATTGCCCAGGCTCTGATAGGTTTTACCCTGTTCAAAATAGATCCCCGCCAGCAACACATTTTTATTGATCGCGTCCTGTTCGAGTAAATCGTTTTCTGCCAGGCCGTCATAAAAAGCGATGATCTCCGCGTTTTGCTGCAGACGGTACATCATCAGTGCGGTTTTCTGTAGATACAGGGAGCGTTCAGGCTGAGTGGTCTGCTCGCTCAGTTGGCGGAACATACTGGCGGCTTCGGCCCACTGGCGCTGCTGTTCGTAGTTTGCGCCAATAATCTTCGCTTCTACTGTGGCCTGTACGGTCATGTCGGGCTTGATCACCGAGGTGGTGGTCTGACAGGCTGCCAGCAGTAACGCGGTTAGTGCAAACAGAGCGAAATGGGGTAACCCGGATAGGCGAAATTTAATCATGGCTAAAGTCAATATTCTGAACGAGCGCAACGCTGGAGTCTGATAAAATAGGTCGCCTAGTTTACATGGATAAAGAATAAAATGTCAGGCGTACTTTATATTGTAGCCACCCCGATCGGTAACCTTGATGATATCACTCTGCGCGCGATTGAGGTGCTCGGTAGTGTCGATCTGGTAGCGGCCGAAGATACCCGTCATAGCCAGCATTTAATGGCGCATCTGGGGCTGCGCAAAAAGATGTTGTCGCTGCATGAGCACAATGAACAGGATCGAGTGAATCAGATCCTCGGATTGCTGGCGCAGGGCCAGCAGATTGCACTGGTTTCGGATGCTGGAACCCCGCTGATTTCGGATCCTGGCTTTCCGCTGGTCAGGGCGGTGATCGAAGCCGGATATAAGGTCACTCCGATACCGGGTGTCAGCAGCATCATCGCCGCGCTCAGTGCAGCTGGTCTGGCCACCGATTCGTTTAGCTATCATGGCTTTCTGGCGCATAAAAATGCAGACCGGTTGACGCGTCTGCAGGCGCTGAAAAAAATCGGCGGTACGCATGTGCTGCTGGAGTCTACCCATCGTATCGAACGCCTGCTGGAGCAGATCGACGAATTGATGCCCGCCTCCCAGCTGGTGCTGGCGAAAGAACTGACCAAGCGCCATGAGTCCTTTATCCGCGGTACGGCACAGCAATGTCTGCAGATCTTTAGCGATGACCCGCTGCGAAAGAAGGGCGAGTTCGTGGTGCTGATGTATCATCCTGCACCCGAAGAGGACGAGTCGGTACGACTTAATGCACAGAAACTACTGCAACTGCTGATGGCTGAAATGCCATTAAAAAAGGCCGTCAAACTAGCGGTTGAAATCAGCGGCGGCAAGAAAAATGAACTGTACCGACAGGCATTGCTGCTTAGCGAAAACGAGCAAACCTGAGCCGGCCTGGACCTCCTCTTTGGCTGTAAGGTATTACGCCGTCCCCTTGTTTCAGGGGTGGTGAAACCCGGTGCTAATGGCATAGACTAGCGACTCCTGGACCCGAGCTTGAGATTCTTGAAAGGTTTATCTGCCCCCTTCAAACTGACTTTACCTGCGCTTCCACCTCGGCAGTCGATACTGGCTTTACTGACACTGGTTTTTGTGCTTAATGCGCTGCTGATTTACTTCATGCTGGAGCAGCCGCGTTTTGGTATTTCGCTGCAACTGGTGGACGGTAAAATCTTTGCGACTGAAACCAGCCCGTCCTCCCTGGACGATCAGCAGGTGCCTCGTGAATTGACTGCGCTGGCTACTGCAGAATACCGGTTCGAGCTTG
Source organism: Gammaproteobacteria bacterium (assembly GCA_014382695.1). Taxonomy (GTDB): domain Bacteria; phylum Pseudomonadota; class Gammaproteobacteria; genus JACNJF01. Next base: position 48,919 of record JACNJF010000106.1, read on the forward strand.
AAGCTGAAGATTTACTCGAAGAGCCCGATTTGCTGACCCGCTACAGTGAATATAACCGTTTCATGCAACGCCAGTCGATGCTGTTCGATTTACTGCAATACCCTCGCGTCGAACTGTTCTGGGCAGATCAGGCTAGCTCTTCGTTGGCGCCGCGCAAAACCGTCTGGAGTGATTTACCCCTGATGTTCTGGTTTCAGTTGATCGTTGCCAGTTTCAGTCTGCTAGTGGGGGCCGCTGTCTGGTTGTTCCGACAACGCGACCGTTCCGCACTACATTATTTTCTGATTGGCGTTTTCCTCGCGCTGGTCATCTTCCCCGCTGCCATCTATAGCAGCCGGGAACTGGCGCTGGATGGCGAACTGTTCAGGGTGTTATCGGTTGTTGATCATCTTGGGCTGTACATCGTGATGGCGGCCATTGTGTCGCTGGTGTGGTGCTATCCACAGCCTTTATGGACATTCCCGTTCCCGGCTTTGTTTTATTCGCTGATGTATCTGTGCTGGGTGGTGGATACCGTGCAGTGGTTTCCTGATCTCGATGTGAGCACCAGAATTGTTCCCCTGCTGATGCTCGTACTCGGTTTTGTACTGTTGATTGTGCACTGGAAGCGATCTGCCTGAAATTTGCTCTACCGTCAGTCGATCAAATGGTTCCTGCTGGTTATAGTCGCTGGCAGTGGCTTGTTTGTAGGGGTGGTTTTTGTGCCACCGTTATTCGGGTCCGCGCCGCTGATTTCTCAGGGACTCGCTTTTGTCGCTTTCCTCAGTATTTACCTGAGTCTGGCCATCGGTGTCATCCGTTACCAGCTGTTCGAGCTGGATCGCTGGTGGTTCAAGGTGTGGATCTGGATTGCAGTCGGCATCATACTGATTGGTTTTGATATTCTATTCATTTCGCTGCTGAACCTGTCTCAGGACCAATCCCTCTGGCTGGCACTGGGTATTACCGGCTGGCTTTACTTTCCACTACGCCAGTGGCTGCTTACCCGGTTTCTTTCGATCCGCGACAGTTCTCTTGAGAGTTATCTACCGATGGTTGTTCGCAGTATTGCACAGGCCAGAACGGCTGATGATCTGCTGGCTGGAAACCGCGCCTGTCTGGTAACGATCTTTTCACCATTGTCGACGTTGATGAGGGATGAGCTCGATCCGCTGGTGGCTATCTATGAAAACGGACTCAGTCTGCATGTACCGTTCCCGCGTTCCAGCCAGACCCTGTTTCTAAAATGTCCGGGACAGGGCCGTCAGTTATTTCAATCTGCCGATGTGGAGATTGTGCAGGCATTAATGAATCTGTTCGAACAGGCCTATATCGCGCGCGAAGCCAGAGACGATGCGATTCGTCAGGAGCGGGAACGCATCAAGCAGGATATGCACGATACGCTGGGCGGGCGTCTGTTATCGATTATGCGCCAGAATACAGAGCCGGAAAGCGCGCTGATTGCGACTTCCGCCTGGCGTGAATTACGCGACATTCTGACCGCTCTGGAAGGTAAAAAAGCGCCACTGATGCATGTTATTGATCAATGGCATAAGGATGCACGACAGCAGGCGGAACAGTCAAAGGTTGCTCTGGAATGGTTAATAGAGAATGAATTGCGCGATAAGTGCTGGGTGATCGATGGAAATCAACGACTCAATCTGGGCCAGATTCTACGCGAATCCCTGACCAACGCGCTGCGCCACTCTAACACCAGGCGGATTAAGGTAGCGTTTAGCGCCGACCAGCATGAACTGGTTCTGAGCGTGAATAACGATGGCGTGAATGCGCCTCCTGCAACCTGGGTAGCAGGTCGTGGCCTGCATCATATTCGCAAACGCGCACACAAGCTGGATGCTTCGCTCGAATGGAATATGCAGGGAAATAACGCGGTTGAATTGAGCTTGAGGCTGACAATGAGGGAAGAGTGTAATGGATAAAATATTAGTAGTTGAAGATCAGACTGAAATACGTGCCTGGATTATCCGATTTGTGGCAGAGGTGTTTACCCACGCCCGCTTTGTGGAGGCCGTTAGCGTGGAGCAGGCGCGGCAGTATATCGATAGCTCGATCGATCTGTTATTGGTCGATCTAAGTCTGCCGGATGGTAGAGGGGATGAATTAATCCGGCTTTTCAAGCATATCAATCCCGATGTTCCGTGTGTGGTGATTTCGAGTTTTGAGGACGATGATTTTTTGTTTCCTGCGCTCAAGGCTGGCGCCGATGGTTATCTATTGAAGGATCAGACAGAAGAGGAACTAAAGTCGCTGTTGATGGGCATTGTCAATGGGAAGCCCCCACTTTCGCCGGCAATCGCTTATCGTCTGTTTGATTTTTTTCGGAAACCGGCCGATGACGAGACAGAGGTGAAACTGACCGACAGAGAAAAGGAAACGCTGCGACTGATCGCAAAGGGTTATAGCGTCAAGGAGTGCGCACGCAAGATGGAAATAAGTCCACATACCGTGGCGGGTTACATCAAGGAAGTGTACCGCAAACTGCAGGTCAATTCGCGCGCTGAGGTCGCGCTGGAAGCTGCGCGCCTGGGATTGAACTGAGTCGATCCAGCATACAGAATTCGCCTGTACCCCTGATTCAAGGGGTACATTCCTGTTCCAGACGGGTTTAGATTAAGTGCTTCTATATAATCTGAGGTGGCGACATGAAGTTAATCCAATCCAGTTTTGTCAAACTATTTATTCTGCTGATGGCAGGTTTTATATTATCGGCCTGCGGAGGATCGGACAACGACGACGCTCCAGCCAATACTACAGCGACCCTGAGTGGCACTGCAGCGGTGGGAGCGGCTCTGGCCAGTCGACAGGTGACTATAGTCGATAAGAGTGGTGCATCAGTCACCACTACGACGGATGCGAATGGTAAATACAGTGTAACGGTAACGGTATCGGCAAAACCATTTATGCTTAAGGTGGAAACCGATGGTGAACCGTTGTATTCGTTTGCAGCGGAAGCAGGTATCAGCAATATAACGCCTCTGACCAATCTGGCGCTGCACGAAGCGAACAGGAATGGCAGTACCTATACGCCTTTAAGTAGTCTGTTTAGTTCGTTTAAGGATTCATATGCCGGAATTACCGAAACCAGGCTGAATGAAGCGAAAGCAAAAGTGAATGCCAATCTGGCCAGTGTCTATTCCAGCGCCGGCGTGGCTAATGGTTTTGATTTTTTTAAAACCGCTTTTAATGCGGACGGTAGTGGTATCGATCAGGTGCTGGATAATGCGGGTATCAGCATCGACAGTAGTGACCCGGGTATTATCACTATCAATGTTACCGGGGCTTCTGCATTTTCTTTCAACCCCGGTATAGATTTCAGTCAGTTTGTGGTTGGCGGTGGAGCGGGCAGCGGTGGCGACATCGGGACACTGCCTTCCTATGTGGCTAGTCAGGTTGTGGACATGGAATTCTGTTGTGCGGCGGCAGGTGCCCCCTATAGTAACGGCGAGGTCGTTAAATTCACTTTCAGCGGTAGCGGTATGCTGTTTCTGACCGAGTCGTTTACCGTTGTGGCGCCAACCTTTACCGATAACAGTAGTGCGACGCCTGGACCTTATATATGGGATAACGGAACCTATAAATATGAGCTGTCGGTACTGAATAATGCGATTCATGAAGTGAATGTGTTTGCCTCTACAGCGGGTACCTTCCTCGGCCAGTTTACCCCGGTTACGGGTAATGGTGGTGGCAGCACTACTGGCGCGCCGGAAATTCCGGCGGGAGAGTTCGGGCTGGCATTTAAGCTGGATGGCGTGGTAACTCAGAGAACCACAGCAACCCCAACCTTACCCGGTATTGCACTGGCCATCACAGGCCTGGGCACTGAACGCTATCTGGCTTTTCTGGGAACCGGTGTTACCGATCAGTTAAGAATGATCCCGATCAATACCACGGGAACCTATACCTGTGGAGCGGGCCCGAATTCATTCCGCCTGGTCGAAATGTGGCTCAGCCTGCCTGGATCGCATAAAGCCGATGCGAGCAAAGGAAGCTGCACCATTAGCGTCACTTCCGTCGGTAGTGTGTATGCAGGAACGTTCTCCGGCACCGTTATTAGTGATAGTGACGGTGTGACTGCGGTTTCAATTACTGAAGGTGTTTTCAGGGTGGACGGATCTTCTTTGTAAATAAAAAATACTGATTTTTAAAGTCCGCGTAATGCGGGCTTTTTTTTGCCCCCAATTCAGGTATCATGCGCGCCAAGTCAGCTGGATAATCGCTGGCACCGTCAGGTGCTGGAGGAAAGTCCGGGCTCCACAGGGCAGGGTGCCAGGTAACGCCTGGGAGGCGCGAGCCTACGGAAAGTGCCACAGAAAATATACCGCCGGACAGCTTGCTGGACGGTAAGGGTGAAATGGTGCGGTAAGAGCGCACCGCGCGACTGGCAACAGTCGTGGCAGGGAAAACCCCACCCGGAGCAAGACCAAATAGGAGAGCTATGGTGCTGCCCGCACTGCTTTCGGGTTGGTTGCATGAGGGTCCTGGTGACAGGGCTCCCAGATGAATGATTATCCTCGACAGAACCCGGCTTACAGGCTGACTTATCTAAATTCCACCTTTCCCGTCTGCTCATTTTTTACCCTGAGCGGCGGGAAAATGTGGTAACCCATGTTAATTTTTTCAGAATTTTCCCCGTTACATTAGTAGTACTTAATATTTCACTTTAACTATGCCTGTTTAATATATGTTTTTAAATGGGATTGCCCGTTCGTCATAAAAAAGTTTGCTAAGTCCTTGTTGTTATTAAAGAAATTCTATTCTGCCAAGTGGTTTTTTACTTGACTTGTGGTGCTTTGGAGCCATACTGTGTAAATTGGTGGGGATATGTGTCATAAAGTGGATAACAGGGTCTAGAAAGTGCTGAAATTCAGAGGGGCTTCAAATTTATCTTTAGATGCGAAAGGCAGAGTGGTTCTGCCTGCGCGCTATCGAGAGCTGCTGTCTGAAATCTGCAATGGCCAGCTGGTGGTGACTATCGATATCGACCAGCCCTGCCTGCTGATTTACCCGTTGAATGAATGGGAAATCGTCGAACAAAAAATTAATGCTCTGCCCGGTGGTGTGAATAAAGCGGTCAGACGCATTCAACGCAAACTGATTGGTTATGCCACTGATATCGAGGTCAACGAAAGCGGTCGTCTGCTGTTGACGGCTCCCCTGAGAAATTATGCCAGGCTGGACAAAAAAGTTGTGCTGATCGGGCAGGGCAATAAGTTTGAGCTGTGGGATGAGCAGTTGTGGGACAAGCTGTGCATGGAAGAAGATGATGATGAGGATATTCCTGCGGCGCTGGCGGAGTTGTCGTTATGAGCCAATCCGTGTTTTCCCATCAACCAGTCCTGTTTAAGGAAGTGCTTGAGTGTCTCCAGGTCAAGCCTGATGGCGTGTATGTGGATGGGACTTTCGGTCGTGGCGGTCATGCTGCAGCGATTCTGGCATTACTAAATGAACATGGGCGACTGGTGGTGATGGATAAAGATCCAGAGGCGATTGCATTTGCCAGGCAACTGCATGCAGATGACGCGCGTGTCACCATTATCCATGACGATTATTCTCAGATGTCGGCCTGTATTGAGCGCCTGGGCTTAACTCAGCAGGTGGATGGTGTATTGCTGGATCTCGGTGTTTCATCGCCGCAACTGGATGATGCCAGTCGCGGCTTCAGCTTTCAGCAGAATGGTCCGCTGGATATGCGGATGAATCCTGCACAGGGAATCTCCGCATCCGCATGGCTGATGAGCGCGAAAGAAAAAGAGATCGCCGATGTGTTGTGGGAGTTGGGTGAAGAACGCTTTTCACGCCGGATCGCCAGCCGCATCGTACAATTCCGTGAGCAGCAGCCGATTCTGGATACGGCGACTCTAGCCCGAATTATCAGTGAGTGCGTACCCGCCTATAAGGAAAAGAAGCATCCTGCTACGCGTAGCTTCCAGGCGATCCGGATCAAGGTAAACCAGGAGCTGGAACATATTGAGCAGGTTCTGGCGCAGATTTTTGAGGTGCTTAAGATCGGTGGTCGATTGCTGGTGATCAGTTTTCACTCGCTAGAAGACCGTCTGGTTAAGCGCTTTGTAAAAAAACAATCAACCGCGCCCGCCATACCCAGAGGTTTGCCGGTACGTGATAGTGATATTGCAGTGACTGTGCGACTGCGCAGTATCGGAAAAGCGGTAAAGGCAACAGTGGAGGAAATAAAGCAGAACGCACGCTCACGTAGCGCGGTTCTGAGAGTCGCTGAGCGGGTGTCCTGATGCAGCGTATCTACTGGGTTTTACTGCTGACCGTGGTGGTCATCGGTAGTTCGATGGCAGTGATCTATGTGAAGCATGAGAGTCGCATTCTATTTTCTGAGCTAAGGCTCAATCAGAAACAACAGGACGAGAAGCTTCTGTACTGGAGTCGTTTGCAGATTCAGCAAAGTACCTTAATGACCCAGGCAAATGTAGAGTCTGTGGCGAGCAAACGGCTCAATATGGTTTTACCGGACAATATTCAGATCGTGACCCTGATTGATTATGAGTGATAGCGTTCCTACCAGCTCTTTTTTTGCGACCAGACACTATTTTGTGCTGACCCTGATTGCGTTGTTGTTTTCAGGTCTGATTGCACGCTCTGCCTATCTGCAGGTTTTTAATCAGGACTTTCTACTCGATGAAGGTAGTCAGCGTCAATTAAGAACGATTGAAACACCGGCTTACAGAGGCACCATTATGGACCGATTCGGTACTCCGCTGGCGGTCAGTACACCGGTTGATTCGGTATGGGTCAATCCAAAACTGGTGTTGCAGGATATTAACGGGCTTAAAAAGGTGGCGAAGTCACTGGGTCTAAATTTTGCAGACACCGTGGATAATCTAAAGCAACGCGCGGACAAGGAGTTTGTCTATCTGAAGCGGCAAATAAAGCCCGAACTAGCGAGCAAGGCGGTTGAGGGTGTGGAAGGGGTCTATATTCAGCGTGAGTATTCGCGCTTTTATCCGGCTGGAGAAGTGGTTTCGCACGTGCTCGGTTTTACCGATATCGACAACATGGGCCGGGAAGGTCTGGAGCTGGTATACCAGGACTGGTTGAAGGCTCGTGCCGGCAAACGTCAAATACTGCGTAATCGTAAAGGTGAAGTGGTTGAGAATATTTCACAGGTTGAAGCGGCGCGCGCGGGTAATGATCTGTACACCAGTATCGATATGCGATTGCAGTATATAACTTATCGCAGCCTGGCAAAGGCGATCAAGTATCATGATGCTAAATCAGGCAGTGCCGTATTGCTGGATGCGAAAAGTGGTGAAGTTCTGGCAATAGCCAATCTGCCGTCCTATAACCCGAATCAACATAAAGATAAATCCGCCGCAAGTCGCCGCAACCGAGCGATAACGGATGTGTTTGAACCGGGCTCTACGATCAAGCCATTCACGCTGGCTGCCGCACTGGATAAAAAATTATATAGTCAGGATAGTCGCATCAATACGGCTCCCGGTTATATGAAAGTGACCGGGTTTCCAATCCGTGATTTTAGCAATTATGGGGTGCTGGATCTGGCTGGTATCTTACGTAAGTCGAGTAATGTCGGGGCTTCAAAAATTGCCCTCTCCATGCAGCCGCAGGATCTATGGCAGGCCTTTAAAAATTACGGTTTTGGTGAGCATCCCGGGGTTAGTTTTCCGGCTTCATCATCCGGTTATTTTAATCATTACAGTAACTGGCAGCCACTGGATCAGGCCACCATGGCATTTGGTTATGGTCTTTCCGTTTCAACACTGCAGCTGGCGCGCTCTTATTCGCTGTTTGCGAATGAGGGCAGAATTCAGGATGTGAGTTTACTCAGGCGTGATCAACCTGCCGAGTCTACTCAGGTTATGCAGGCAGCCACCGCCAGGATGGTGTTAGAGATGATGGAAGAAGTGGTTGGCCCGAAAGGTTCGGCTAAACAGGCGGCCATTCCCGGTTACCGTGTTGCAGGCAAGACCGGTACGGCTAAAAAGAGTAGCGCCGGTGGTTATCTCGAAGACAGTTATGTGGCCGTATTCGCGGGTGTGGTGCCTGTCAGTAATCCCAGACTGGTGATGGCAGTGATGATCAATGAACCGCGTCAGAATGGATACTATGGGGGCATAGTCGCTGCACCGGTGTTCCAGGAAGTGTTAAGCCATGCCTTACGTCTGATGAATATATCGCCGGATGACTTGCCGAGCAGCGGGGAAGTCGTCAGGGTCGCGACGAGGGCGATTTTATGATGGCTTCTTTAAGACGACAATCAGGCATAACTCTGCAGACCTTATTATCAGACTTTGTGATTGATCGAGTGTTAGCGGATGTTGAAGTGACCGGTATTACCGGTAACAGCGTTCAGGTAAATCCGGGTGATCTATTTGTGGCGCAGGCGGGGTTAACCCAGCATGCGATCGATTATGCAGCCGCTGCGATTAAGGCGGGAGCGATTGCGGTTATCTATGATGCCGATGATCACTACTGTCAGCAGCGGGTTCTATTGCTGCAAAAAACACATGCGGTCGAATTTATAGGAATACCAGATCTGGCGTTCAATTGTGGACTTATCGCGGCAAAATTTTACGCTGATCCGAGCAAAAATTTTAAGCTGATCGGTGTCACTGGCACGGATGGGAAAACCAGCGTCACCCATTTACTGGTGCAGGCCTTAACCCGCATGGGTAAGAAAGCGGGCAGTGTTGGAACACTGGGTTATGGTATCGCCAACAAATTAAAAATGACCCGTTTTACCACACCGGATGCGATTACATTACAGTCGATTCTATCTGAACTATCGGAAACTGGCTGTGAGTATGTGGTGATGGAAGTGTCGTCACATGCACTCGAACAACATAGGGTCAGCGGCTGTCATTTCGATGTGGCCGTGCTCACCAATCTGGGTAGCGATCATCTCGATTATCATGGCGATCAGGCACAGTATCGGGATGTCAAATCACGTCTATTCGATATGCCTGGCCTGACGGCAAGAGTTCTCAATCTGGCGGATGAATTTGGTCGGTCTCTCCAGTCTATGCATAAAGGTAACAAAGTGATGGGGTATAGTGCCGATCTTGCCAATCATAAGCCTTCTCAGGTGAATCTGGTGTTTAGTGAAATGATGCCGCAGGGCATTAAAATATCGGCTTCGACCGCAAATGGCCTGTTTGAAATCCAGACCGGTCTGATTGGGAAATTCAATATTGATAACCTGCTGGCCTGTCTATCGGTATTGTTGCAGCTTGGTTTTAAGCATCAGCAGATTGAAACCAGTATGCAGAATTTGCAGCCTATTCCTGGACGCATGGAATATTTTCCTTCAAGTTCTCAGTTACCCGCAGTGGTGATCGATTTTGCACATACCGAGCAGGCGCTGGAAGCCTGTCTGAGTTCGCTAAAAAATTACACCAGAGGGCGTCTCATCTGCGTTTTTGGTTGTGGTGGTGATCGTGATCAGAGCAAGCGCCCCAAAATGGCAGCGGTGGCGGAACGACTGGCCGATCAGGTGATTGTGACCGATGACAACCCCAGAAACGAGTCAGCACAACACATCATGCGAGATATTCTGTCAGGCTTTTCCGCTCCGGAACAAGCCAGAGTGATCCATGACCGGCAAAAAGCCATTGAAATCGCGCTGGCGGATGCAACGCCGCAGGATCTGGTGGTGATAGCCGGCAAAGGGCATGAAGAGTATCAGATTGTGGGAAATCAGCGCCTGCCATTTAGCGATCGTTATGTAGTCAGGCAGGCTTTTCAGAAGAGGGTTTCACTATGATTCATATGAGCTCTCAGGAATTATTCAGCGTGTTTCCACAGACTAGTCTGGAGCATCTGGATTTTCATTTTAGCGGGGTCGAGATCGATAGTCGAAAGTCCTGCGCAGAGATGCTTTTTATTGCGCTCAAGGGTGATTCTTTTGACGGTCATGAGTATGCCGCTGCAGCTGCCAGCAAAGGCGCTGTCGCTGCCATTGTGGAGCATGAGCTGGCGCTCGATATTCCGCAAATTGTGGTGTCAGATACACGTCTGGCTCTGGCCCGGCTGGCTAACTACTGGCGCACCAGGATTAATCCGTTAGTGGTTGCGATTACCGGCAGCAATGGTAAGACCAGCGTGAAGGAAATGCTCGGCAGAATCCTGTCATCGCAGGCCAGTACGCTGGTGACGCCGGGTAATTTTAACAATGATATCGGCGTGCCTTTAACCCTGTTTAAGCTCTCCGCTCAGGATCGCTATGCGGTGATTGAAATGGGCGCGAATCATCCACAGGAAATCAGAAACCTGCTAAGCATAGCCGAACCGGATGTGGTGTATGTGAATAATGCCCAGGCCGCGCATATACAGGGCTTTGGCTCATTACAGGGCGTCGCACAGGCGAAGGGCGAGATGTATCAGTACTGCAACAGCGATGCGATTGCGGTGTTTAATCAGGATGAGCCCTTCTGTGACTACTGGATGTCGGTTGCATCGAGTCAGCGCAGGATTCGTTTTTCCAGTCAGCAGCCGAGTGATGTGAGCGCAAAAGGGGCCATGTTGAGTGATGGCATTCGGTTACAGCTTGATTACCAGCAGCAAGCGTTTACCTGCGAACTGAAGGTTTATGGTGAGCATAATATTCAAAACGCGCTGGCCGCTATTACGCTGGCGATAGCCTGCGGCATTGATGCGGCAAGCTGCTGTCAGGCCCTGCAGGGTTTTGCGGGTGTAAAAGGCCGCCAGCAATTCGTCAGCGGAGTGAATAACAGCCTGATCATTAATGACAGCTACAATGCCAACCCGGGTTCACTTAAAGCGGCGCTCAAGGTGCTGTGCGCTCTGCACGGGCATGCCTGGCTAGCGCTGGGTGATATGGCCGAAATGGGAGACGAGTCACTGCAAATGCATCAAACAGCGGTGGCTGAAGCGCGCGCGATGGGTGTTGAAAAACTGTATACGATTGGCGCTATGAGCTGCCAGGCTGCGTCGCTGTTTGGTGAAGATGGATACTGTTTCGACACACATGAAGAGATGGCTCATGCTCTGGCAGGTCAGCTGGGTGAGGGTGTAAATCTACTGGTGAAAGGCTCACGCAGTGCAGGGATGGAAAAACTGGTCGAGTTAATAACGCCATTTCCAATTAATAAAGGAGCCAATCATGCTGTATAGCCTCGCCAGTTATCTGACCCAGTTTTACAGTGGATTTAATCTGTTTCAGTATTTGACCCTGAGAACCATACTGGGGGTACTGACCGCATTGTTGATTTCGTTACTGGTTGGTCCCTGGATGATCCGTTATCTAAGTCGTTACAATATCGGTCAGAGCATCCGCGATGATGGACCGAAATCGCATTTCAGTAAGGCGGGGACGCCCACCATGGGTGGCGCGTTGATTCTCATCGCTATCGTGGTGAGTACCCTGCTGTGGAGTGATCTATCTTCCCGTTTTGTCTGGATCGTGTTATTCGTGACTATGGGTTTCGGGCTGATTGGCTGGGTGGATGATTATAAGAAAATCGTCTTTGGTAACTCAAAAGGACTGTCTGCGCGTTATAAATACCTGTGGCAATCCGCGGTTGGACTCACCGCTGCGTATGTCCTTTTTTCAACGGCCACGGTGCCGATCGAAACCCAGCTTATCGTACCATTTTTCAAGTCCGTGGTGTTTGATCTGGGCTGGATGTATATCCTGCTGGCTTACTTTGTGATTGTCGGTAGTAGCAATGCGGTCAATCTGACAGATGGTCTGGACGGTCTGGCAATACTACCTACGGTACTTGTCGGTGGTGCGCTGGCAGTTTTTGCGTATGTCACCGGGAATACCAATTTTGCGGCTTATCTGGGGATTCCGTATATCCCCGGTGTCGGTGAAATGGTGGTGTTCTGTGGTGCCATTGTCGGCGCCGGTTTGGGCTTCCTCTGGTTTAATACCTATCCAGCTCAGGTTTTTATGGGTGATGTCGGGGCGCTGGCACTGGGTGCGGCGTTAGGCGTGGTTGCGGTCATCGTACGTCAGGAACTGGTACTGTTCATCATGGGCGGCATCTTCGTGGTGGAAACCATCTCCGTGGTGTTACAGGTGGCATCTTATAAATTAACCGGACGACGCATCTTCCGCATGGCGCCGTTACATCATCATTTCGAATTAAAGGGCTGGCCTGAACCCCGAATCATTGTACGGTTCTGGATCATCACTGTCATCCTGGTGTTAATCGGTCTGGCGAGTCTGAAGGTCAGATGATGAATTCAGCAACCGCCCTGCATCCCCTGCACCTGGATCAGTGCTATCTGGTCGTTGGTCTTGGCATGTCTGGATTTTCGGCGGCTAAATACCTGCTGCAACACGGTTACCGTTGTGCGGTTCAGGATAGCCGACAGCAACCGCCTTATCTAAGCGCATTGCTCCAGCAATTCCCTGCAGTCGAGCTGGTGCTGGGTGAGTTAAACGAACAGCTGATTAAGCAGTATGACTGTCTGGTGCTAAGCCCCGGCTTATCACTGCATACCCCATTGATGCAAAAAGTGGCACAGTCAGGCAAGCGTATAATTGGTGATATCGAACTGTTTGCAGAAGCAGTAAAAAGTCCGGTGCTGGCGATTACGGGTTCAAACGGTAAAAGTACCGTGACCACTCTGCTCGGCGAAATGATTGCCGCCGACGCTAAAAGGGTCGCCGTGGGAGGCAATATCGGGGTGGCCGCACTCGATCTAGTTTCGGACGATGTTGAGCTGTATGTACTGGAGTTGTCCAGTTTTCAGCTCGAAACTACGTACAGTCTGAATCTGGCAGTGGCGAGCGTGCTGAATGTGTCCGAAGATCACCTGGATCGCTACCATGACTTTGCTGAATATCAGCAGGCCAAAAAATCGATCTACCGTCATGCGCAGCACTGTGTAAGTAATCAGGATGATCCCTGCACGTTTAATGATGAGCAGGATTATCGTTTTTCCTTAACAGACCCGGACGTGCCCTATACGGTGATAGAAGATGGCCAGTCCTGGCTGGTCGTACACGGTGAAAAGTGGATCGCGACCTCCGAGCTGAAGCTGAAAGGTCGGCATAACTGGGCTAACTGTCTGGCGGCGATAGCGATGGCGCAGCTGGCGGGCATCTCGAAGTCAGCCATACTGCAGGCATTGACAGCATTTGCTGGACTTGCTCATCGCAGTCAATGGGTAGCCGAGATTGATGGCGTGAGCTGGATCAATGATTCCAAGGCCACCAATACCGGGGCTGCCAAAGCCGCCATCGATGGCATCGATGAGCCGATCATATTGATTGCCGGTGGACAGGCTAAAGGTGCCAATGTGTCAACATTGTGCGAGAGCCTGCAAAAACATGTTAAAACCGTTTTAGTGTTCGGACAGGACGCCGATATCTTGCTGCAAAACTGGCAACACTGTGTAGCTGTTGAGCGGGTGCAAAACATGGATCAGGCAGTGCAACGTGCGCATCAACTGGCGCTTACCGGTGATCTGGTATTGCTGTCCCCCGCCTGTGCAAGCCTGGATATGTATAGTGGCTTCGCCGCGAGGGGTGAGCATTTTTGCCGTCTGGTCGGTGAGCTGTCATGAATACACAGGCGTTTCGCGCATCCCAGCTGAAACCACTAAAATTTTCAGCCATTCCGGGTCATATCGATAGCCAGATTCTGCTTATTTTTGGCTTACTCGCAGGGATTGGTCTGGTGATGGTTACTTCGGCCTCAATCGGAGTTGCCGATGTGCAAATGGGTGATCCGTTTTATTTTGGCAAGCGCCAGTTTTTGCGCCTGCTGCTGGGTGTCCTGCTGATGTGGATAGCCTACCGTATTCCGACTTCCTTCTGGGAAAAGCATGGCATGACCCTGATGCTTAGCTCACTGTTTTTGCTGGCGCTAGTGCTGGTGCCGGGGGTCGGTCGAACCATCAATGGATCTACCCGCTGGCTAGACATGGTATTTTTTACGGTACAGGTTTCTGAAATCGCCAAGCTTTTTCTAATCATCTATCTGAGTGGCTATCTGATTCGCCGTTCCGATGAAATCAAAAGCGGATCGATGGGCTTTATCAAACCGATGATTATTCTGGCGCTGGCCAGTGGCCTGCTGTTACTGGAACCGGATTTCGGTGCCGCAGCGGTATTATTGATGACGGGACTGGGTATGATGTTTCTGGGTGGCGTGCGCTTTGGCCAGTTCCTGCTATTTGTACTGGGCACGCTGAGTATCATGGTGCTGCTGGCGTTGTTATCACCCTACCGGATGGCCCGTATCACTTCCTTCATGGACCCCTGGGCCGACCCCTTTAACAGTGGTTTCCAGCTAACTCAGTCGCTGATTGCGATCGGCAGCGGTGGCGTATTTGGCACCGGACTTGGGGGCAGTATCCAGAAACTGTTTTATCTACCTGAAGCCCATACTGATTTCCTGTTTGCAATCTATGCAGAAGAGTTTGGTCTGATCGGTGCGATCTTCCTGATCCTGATTTATGTGTGGTTTGTATTGCGCTGCTTTCAGATTGGAAAGGTCGCATTATTAAGCGGTAAGCCTTTTGGTGCCTATCTGGTTTACGGGGTAGGGTTGCTGGTGAGTATCCAGGCCGTGATTAATATCGGTGTGAATATGGGTGCGTTGCCAACCAAAGGTTTGACCCTGCCGTTTATCAGTTATGGCGGTAACAGTATTTTGATTATGTCGTTTGCAATGGGCCTGGTGCTGAGAGTTTTTTATGAAAACAAGGTGCAGCAGGCGGATCTAGAGAGTCCAAAAAACCCGCGTATGGTGGTGCAATAATGGCCTCGATGCGCAAACCTATCATGATTATGGCCGGTGGCACCGGCGGACATGTATTCCCGGCGCTGGCGCTGGCAAATTATCTGCGTGATCAGGGGGAAACCATCGTCTGGATGGGGACCCGTTCCGGTATCGAGGCTCGTCTGGTACCGGCTGCAAATTTTCCGATTGAGTGGCTTTCCATCGAAGGACTGCGTGGTAAGGGACTGGGCGTGCTTGCTATGGCTCCTTTCAGGCTGCTGAAGGCCTGTCTGGAAGCGCTACAGTTACTCAGAAAGCATCGGCCTCGTGCGGTACTGGGCATGGGTGGGTTCGCCTCCGGGCCGGGTGGACTGATGGCCTGGCTAATACGTATTCCGGTGGTCATTCATGAGCAGAATGCGGTGATCGGGTTAACCAATAAATTACTCAGTCGCATTGCCCGGCTGAATTATTTTGCGTTTCCGCAGGCCGCCAAAGGCGTCAAAAGAAGCCATGTTATCGGTAATCCGGTGCGTCAGGATATCCTCGGCATAGAGCCACCTGAAACCCGCCTGCAGGGGCGTGATCAGGAAAGCATGAAGCTGCTGGTACTGGGCGGTAGTCTGGGTGCCAAAACACTCAACGATGCGATCCCTGCCGGTATCGCCCTGCTCGACCCTGCGCTTAGACCCGTGGTCAGGCATCAGTGTGGAGCAAAGCATGTGCAGGATTGCAACACACTTTACCAGCGCCATCAGCTGGAAGCTGACGTAGTTGATTTTATCGATGATATGCAGGCCGCCTATGCATGGGCCGACCTGGTGATCTGTCGTGCCGGGGCGCTTACCATTGCCGAGCTGGCAGCAGCGGGCGTGGCCTCGATACTGGTGCCCTATCCGTATGCAGTGGATGACCATCAGTTCTATAACGCGGGCTATCTGGCACAGGCCGATGCCGCCATTGTGATCAGAAATAACCGCTTTGATGCTGCCACCGTAGCGCAGCAATTAAAGCATTTTTCCAGTCAGCGCGAGGCATTAAGAATGATGGCGATACAGGCCAGAAAAATGGCTTTGACCGATGCGACCGAGAAGCTGGCAGCAGGATTATTAGCGGAGGCGCTGCAATGACACGCACATCCAGACAGTTGATGCGAAGAATCAGAAACATTCATTTTGTTGGCATTGGTGGCGCCGGAATGAGCGGGATTGCGGAGGTTTTTCATAATCTCGGCTATCGAATCAGTGGTTCGGATATCAATGACAGTAGCACTGTGCAGCGACTGGCCGATCTTGGCATTCAGGTGCATATCGGGCACCGTGCAGAAAATATTACGGATTGTCATGTGGTGGTGGTTTCGACCGCTATCGACCAGACCAATCCGGAAATTAAAAGTGCCAAGGAACTGCGTATACCGGTGGTCAGACGGGCAGAAATGCTGGCTGAATTGATGCGCTTCAGAAAAGGTATTGCGGTCGCCGGTACCCACGGCAAGACCACGACGACGAGTCTGGTTACCTCGTTACTGGCGGAGGGCGGACTTGATCCGACCTATGTGATTGGTGGCAAACTAAATAGCTCCGGCAGTCATGCAAAACTGGGCGACAGTGAGTATCTGGTGGCTGAAGCGGATGAATCCGATGCTTCGTTTCTGTATCTGCAGCCGATCATATCGATCGTTACCAATATCGATCAGGATCATCTTTCGACCTATGAAGGGGATTTTGAGCGACTCAAGCATACCTTCGTTGAGTTCCTGCATCATCTGCCATTTTATGGGTTAGCCGTGCTGTGTATCGACGACCCTGTGGTACGTGAAATTCTGCCCCAGGTGGCACGCCCGGTGCTGACTTATGGATTTTCTGAAGATGCCGATGTGCGTATCAGCGAAGTCAGGGCCGATACTGTAAGAACCCATTTCAAGGTCCGCTTTCCGGATCAGGGCGAGTTCGATATCGTACTCAATATGGCCGGCAAACATAACGTACTGAATTCGACCGCAGCACTGGCAGTAGGCTGGGAACTGGAAGTTACCGCTGCCGAAATGCAACAGGCGCTGGCAAAGTTCGAAGGTATCGGGCGTCGTTTTCAGGTCACTGAAAAGATTAATTTTGACGGCAAGCTGATCCGTCATATCGATGACTATGGTCATCACCCGAATGAGATTAAAGCCACCATCGAAGCGATTCGGGCGGCCTGGCCAGATAACCGTTTAACCGTCGTGTTTCAACCACACCGTTTTAGCCGTACACGTGATCTGTTTGAGGATTTTGCCAGTGTGTTATCCGAAGTGGATCAACTGGTGTTGCTGGAAGTGTATAGTGCTGGAGAAAAGCCGATCAAGGATGCGGATAGCCGCTCCCTGTGCCGTGCGATCCGAACCCGTGGTCGCATTGACCCCGTTTTTGTCGAGCATATTGCTGAGCTGGAAGATGTGCTGAAAACCGTGGTTGCGAGTGATGATGTGGTGGTCACCCTCGGAGCCGGTAGTATCGGTGCGTTCGCGGTCGACTTTTTAAAACGCTATAAAACGGATTTTACAGGGTGAATAAAATGGCGATTCAACACGGAATTCGTGGTCAACTGCTAAGCAATGAGCCTATGTCGAAGCATTGCAGCTGGCGGACGGGTGGCGTGGCTGAAACCTATTTCATGCCGGCAGATAAACAGGATTTACAGACGTTTCTGGCACAAACCAGTGCCGAACTGCCAGTTTACTGGATTGGTCTGGGCAGTAACCTGCTGGTGCGAGATGGTGGATTAAAAGGCGTGGTAATCGGTGCACTGAACCGGCTTAATAAATTGCAGCTTCTGCCACAGGAACTGGTGTATGCGGAAGCCGGTGTGAGCTGTGCGAAGCTGACCCGTTTTTGCCAGCAACACAATCTGGATGGGGCTGAATTTCTGGCCGGGATACCGGGTACCGTGGGTGGAGCGCTGGCGATGAATGCGGGAGCTTTTGGAAGTGAAACCTGGCAGTTTGTAGAATCGGTAGAAATGATGGATCGGCAGGGCAATCTGTTTGAGCGTGAAGCGGCCAGCTTTGCAGTAAGTTATCGCTCGGTGGATCTGGCTAAGGATGAATGGTTCAGTGCGGGTGTTTTCAGCTTCCCGATAAAACTCAATGATAAGCCCTCTGTTATCAAGCCATTGCTGGCAAAAAGAAATTCTTCGCAGCCTATCGGGCTGCCTTCCTGTGGTTCGGTATTCAAGAACCCTGAGGGTGATTATGCGGCAAGACTGATTGAAGCCTGTGGCCTGAAAGGTTTTTGTATAGGGGGTGCCTGTGTTTCTGAAAAGCATGCAAACTTTATTATCAATGACGACCAGGCGAGTGCATCCGATATTGAGAAATTGATTGGCTATATCCAGCGTGAAGTTAGCGAAAAGCATCATATACAGCTGCAAACTGAAGTAAGAATTATCGGAGAGAAATTATGAATTTTGATCATTTGATTCCTGCGCCAGATACACCAGCAAAATGTGGCAGAGTCGCTGTTCTGATGGGCGGCACTTCTGCAGAGCGGGCAGTGTCACTGAAATCCGGCAGTTTCGTATTACAGGCTTTACTGGACGCCGGTGTCGATGCGTTTGGGGTCGATCTGAATCAGGACAGGCTGGTCCAGTTACAGGATCTGCAGGCCGATAGAGTGTTTAATATTCTGCATGGACGCGGTGGTGAAGATGGCGAAGTGCAGGCAATACTTGAGATATTAAATCTACCCTATACCGGGAGTGGCGTGAAAGCCTCTGCGGTAACCATGGATAAGTTGATGACCAAGCGACTGTTACTCGGTAGCGGTATCCATACACCGGCTTTCATGCAACTGAAAACTCTGCAGGATTGTCAGCAGGCGCTGGATGTAATCGGCCTGCCACTGATTATTAAACCGGTAAATGAAGGCTCCAGTATTGGTATGAGCAAGGTTACCAGCGCAGAGGAACTGGAGGCTGCCTTTTTACTTGCTGCACAGTACGGTGCGGTACTGGCCGAACAGTGGGTAAGCGGATCTGAGTATACCGTCGCCTGGGTGGGCAATACGGTGTTACCGGCCATTCGACTCGAAACGCCGCATGTGTTTTACGATTATTCGGCAAAATACGAAGCCAGCGATACGCGTTATATCTGTCCATGCGGGCTGGATCCACAACCTCTTCAGAGCCTCAATGAAATCGTTGCTCAGACCATCGATGTGTGTGAAGTGCGTGACTGGGGAAGAGTCGATCTGATGCGTGATGAGCAGGGCCGGTTTCAGGTGATTGAAGTGAATACGGTGCCGGGCATGACCGATCACAGCCTGGTACCTATGGCCGCGAAACAGGCCGGGTTGAGTTTCCAGCAACTGGTTTTAAAGTTGATTCATCTGACGCTCAGAGAGGAGGTGCAACATGTTTAAACTGTTTAGCCTGAACAAAACTGCTGCAGTGAATAGTCGTTCGCCTGAGCCGCTAAAAAAGAAGCCAAAAAAGAAAATGCAGGCGAGTAAAATGCAGTCCGATACACCACTCGATCTGAGCTGGTTAAAACCCTTCTGGCAACCGAAGGTGATCGTGGGCTTAACCCTTGCTAGCACAATTCTGATGTTGTCGATTATGTTGCATGGCAAGGTGCTGTTACCGATTGAAAGAATAAAAATTTCGGGTGAGTTCAAGCAGCTCAATAGCGATCTGATCGAGCGCCAGTTATCGGTGTATCTGGGGCAGGATTTTTTCTCGGTGGATATACAGTCGATACAGCATCTGATCGGACAGCAGCCCTGGGTGCAGACGGTTTCGATCAAACGCATCTGGCCGAATCTGTTACAGGTGAATGTGCGCGAAAAAAAGGCGTTCGCGAGATGGGATGATGATCAATTGCTGAGTACCCAGGCAGAGATATTCAGTGCCCGGGTTGCCGATTTTGCCAGCTTGCCAAAAATCAATGGTTATTCCGGTAAAACCGCCGAATTGCTGCGCAGTTACCTGAATCTGCAGCGCCAGCTGGTTGGGCTGAATATTGTGGTAACGGAATTTAGGGAAGACAGTAAAGGGGCGCTCAGTCTTTTATTGAATCAGACCTTGAAGGTGAATATTGGTAGTGAGCAGAGTGATATGAAGATCAGGCATTTAATAGCCGTCTATCCAGAACAGATTAAACCTAAAACTGAACAGATTAAATATATCGATTTTCGCTATAGCAATGGCTTTGCTATCGCCTGGAAAGACGAGTATCAAAAACAGCAGGATGAAATAATGCAACGAGGCAACAACAATGTCTAAGAAGACAGAAAATAATCTGATCGTGGGGCTCGATATTGGAACATCAAAAGTCGTTGCAATAGTTGGAGAAGTGACTGCCGATGGGCAGATTGAAATCATCGGTATAGGGACTCAGCCTTCGCGTGGCCTGAAGAAAGGTGTCGTAGTCAATATCGAGTCTACGGTACAATCTATCCAGCGTGCGGTTGAAGAAGCGGAGCTGATGGCCGGCTGCCAGATTCGTTCGGTGTATGCGGGTATCGCGGGTAGTCATGTGCGCAGTATCAATTCGCACGGTATCGTCGCGGTAAAAGATAAGGAAGTGACCGCTGCGGATGTGGCGCGTGTTATCGATGCAGCAAAAGCGGTAGCGATACCGGCCGATCAACGCATCCTGCACGTTATTCCGCAGGAATTCCTGATCGATAATCAGGAAGGTATCCGTGACCCGATCAGTATGTCTGGTGTGCGTCTGGAAGCCCGGGTGCATCTGGTCACCGGTGCGGTGAGTGCCGCACAGAATATCATCAAGTGTGTACGCCGTTGTGGTCTGGAAGTGGATGACATCATTCTGGAGCAACTGGCGTCGAGCGCCTCAGTGTTAACCGATGATGAAAAAGAACTCGGTGTGTGTCTGGTCGATATCGGCGGTGGCACCACCGATATCGCGGTATTTACCGATGGCGCGATCCGCCATACCGCGGTGATTCCAATTGCGGGTGATCAGGTCACCAATGATATTGCGGTCGCATTACGCACACCAACCCAGTACGCGAATGACCTGAAGATTAAATATGCCTGTGCCTTACGTCAGCTGGCAACAAGCGATGAAACCATCGAAGTGCCCAGCGTAGGTGATCGCGAACCGCGTCGCCTGGCGCGCCAGACCCTGGCCGAAGTGGTCGAGCCGCGCTATGAAGAACTGTTGAGTCTGGTGCTGGCGGAGCTCAGACGTTCCGGCTTCGAAGACATCTGCGCCGCCGGTATCGTGTTGACCGGTGGTAGTTCCAAGATGGAAGGGGTAATCGAGCTGGCAGAAGAAATATTTCATATGCCGGTCAGACTGGGCGTACCACAGCATGTTTCCGGTCTGATCGACATTATTAGTAATCCGATCCATGCAACCGGCGTCGGATTACTGCTGTTTGGTCACAAGCAGAAGTCCAGTTTCTCCAGCCGCGAGCTGGAAGAAAACGCTGGAGACAGCTTATGGGAGAAAATGAAAAGCTGGTTCCAGGGTAATTTTTAAGTATTAACTGTCAATCAAAGTAAGAGGAGAGATCTCATGTTCGAATTAATGGATGCATTTTCGCAAAATGCGGTAATCAAGGTAATCGGAGTCGGCGGCGGCGGCGGTAACGCTGTGCAGCATATGGTCGAGTCCGGTATAGAAGGTGTCGATTTTATGTGTGTCAATACTGACGTACAGGCACTCAAGAAAATGGATGCTAAAACCACTATTCAAATTGGTAGCAGCATCACCAAAGGGTTGGGCGCAGGTGCAGACCCTGGTGTTGGACGTCAGGCTGCGATGGAAGATCGTGAGCGCATTCAGGAAGCCATATCCGGCACTGATATGCTGTTTATTACCGCCGGTATGGGTGGCGGTACCGGAACCGGTGCGGCTCCTGTAATCGCTCAGATCGCTAAAGAAATGGGCGTGCTAACGGTTGCCGTGGTGACCAAGCCGTTTGGCTTTGAACGCGGCAAGCGCATGGCGCAGGCTAATCAGGGCATTGAAGAGTTAGCTGCTATCGTGGACTCTCTGATCACGATACCGAACGACAAGCTGATGCCGGTACTAGGAAGAGAGACGTCATTGCTGGAAGTTTTCCTGAAGGCCAACGATGTTCTAAGAGGAGCAGTCCAGGGGATCGCAGAGCTGATTACCTGTCCCGGTCTGATCAACGTGGATTTTGCCGATGTCAGAACCGTTATGTCGGAAATGGGTATGGCAATGATGGGTTCCGGTATCGCTACCGGTGAAGGCCGTGCCAAGGAAGCCGCGATTGCCGCGATTTCTTCACCACTGCTGGAAGATATCGATATCTCCGGAGCTCAGGGCATACTGGTGAATATTACCGCTGGTCTGGATCTGGCGATTGGTGAACTGGATGATGTCGGTTCTACTATCACCGAAATGGCTTCCGATAATGCAACCATCGTAATCGGCACCGTAATCGATTCAGAAATGGTTTCCGGTGAGTTACGGGTAACGCTAGTTGCAACAGGTCTGGGTAAAGGCAAGAAAAAAGCGACTAAAGTGGAACCTTCTTTCATCAAGCCTGACCGCACCGGTAAGGTCGATTACTCCAAGCTGGATCAGCCAACCGTTATTCGCGGTTCGTCCACCAAAAAAGTAGTCGGTGACAGTATTGAAATAGGGCAGGATAAAACTAGCCTGGAATATCTGGAAATACCCGCCTTTTTAAGGCGTCAGGCAGACTAAAAAACGACAGTACTTCTCTTACGACCCTGTTGCAGGCAAGGATGCCTGTTGCGGGGTTATTCTGTTAGCAACAGGTGAGTCTCGGGGATCGAGTTGAAGGTCCTGTCGGGTTCTTCCTGGAGTCTGAGCCGGCTCAGTGCATCTATCAGATGAATTGTTTTGCCCCTGTTCGGGCTTTCCTTCCTGTGCCGCAGGCGCATTCATAGTCGTGCTATAGAAACTGAATAAAAACACTTATTTAGTCATAAGGAATCGTTATTTAACTTGTCCTTGACTCTGTTAACACTGGGCAATAGACTCGCCGACTCATTACTAAAATGACAAGTTAAGCACAGGGGCAAGCAAATTTTATGCTAGGTAACTATTTACCCATTCTCATTTTCCTGATGGTTACCACCGTTATGGGCTCTGCATTTATCATACTGGGTAAGCTGTTAGGGCCCTCACGCCCCGATGCGGAAAAGAACTCTCCTTACGAATGCGGATTTGAAGCGTTCGAAGACAGTCGGATGAAATTCGACGTACGTTACTATCTGGTTGCCATCCTGTTTATTATTTTCGATCTGGAAATCGCGTTCCTGTTTCCGTGGGCCATCGTGCTGGATGAAATCGGTACCTTTGGACTGGTTTCTATGGCTATTTTCCTTGGGGTTCTGGTCATCGGTTTCATCTACGAGTGGAAAAGAGGGGCGCTGGAATGGGAATAGAAGGTGTTTTAGAGCAGGGCTTTGTCACTACCAGTGCCGACAAGCTGATTAACTGGGCACGTACCGGTTCGATGTGGCCGATGACCTTTGGTCTGGCCTGTTGTGCGGTTGAAATGATGCAGGCAGGCGCTTCGCGTTACGATCTGGATCGATTTGGTATCCTGTTCCGTCCGAGTCCGCGTCAGTCCGATGTGATGATCGTGGCCGGCACTCTGGTGAATAAAATGGCCCCCGCGTTGCGCAAGGTCTATGATCAGATGGCAGAGCCGCGCTGGGTTATTTCGATGGGTTCCTGCGCTAATGGGGGTGGTTATTACCATTATTCCTATTCCGTAGTTCGTGGCTGTGATCGTGTGGTACCGGTCGATATCTATGTACCCGGTTGCCCGCCTACCGCAGAAGCACTGCTTTACGGTATCTTGCAGTTACAGAGCAAGATTAAACGTACCAATACCATAGCCCGCTAATCATGTCTGAATCCTTACAGCTGCATGCCGACGCGCTGCAGAAACACTTTGGCGATAAAATCCAGAATCTGATTCTCGAATATGCAGAGATCACCATCGATATTGCTCCTGCTGCGCTGATCGAGGTCTCCACCGCACTACGCGATACAGCGGATTTCGCCTATCAGCAACTGATTGACCTGTGCGGTGTCGACTATTCGCAGTTGGGTCAATCTGAATGGCAGACCGATAAAGCCAGTCACTCAGGATTCAGCCGTGCGGTCGAGCCGGGTAGCATGGGACATCTGACCTTTGGTGATGAGCTGGAAGCGGTTGCAACCGGGATGTCGCGTTTTGCCTCGGTGATGCATCTGATCTCCTACACCCATAACCGTCGTCTGCGAATTCGTGTGTTTGCCGAAAACGATGACTTTCCGATGATTCCTTCGGTTACCGAAGTGTGGTCCTCGGCCGACTGGTATGAACGCGAATCGTTCGATCTGTTCGGGATTCTGTACAGCAATCATCCCGATCTGCGCCGCATACTGACCGATTATGGCTTTATCGGGCATCCTTTCCGTAAGGACTTCCCTCTGATCGGGCATGTTGAAATGCGTTATGACCCTGAGCAGAAGCGGGTAATCTACGAACCGGTATCGATCGAACCACGGGTACTGGTCCCTCGGGTGATTCGGGAAGATCATCGTTACCTGAAAAATGATCCGCAAGAGGCTGCCAAATAATGCCTGAGATTAAGAATTACACATTAAATTTCGGTCCTCAGCATCCCGCTGCGCATGGTGTATTACGCCTGGTGCTGGAGATGGATGGTGAAGTGATCGAACGCGCGGACCCGCATATCGGATTACTGCACCGGGCGACCGAGAAGCTGGCCGAATCCAAGCCCTATAACCAGTCGATCGGTTATATGGATCGTCTCGATTACGTCTCTATGATGTGCAACGAGCACGGCTATGTGCTGGCGATTGAAAAGCTGCTGCAGCTGGAAGTGCCAATACGCGGGCAGTACATTCGCGTTATGTTTGATGAAATCACGCGTATTCTGAACCACCTGATGTGGATCGGAACCCATGCGCTGGACGTCGGCGCGATGACCATGTTCCTGTACGCTTTTCGCGAACGTGAAGACCTGATGGATATGTACGAAGCCGTTTCCGGTGCGCGTATGCATGCCGGTTACTACCGTCCGGGTGGTGTGGCACGTGACCTGCCGGATCGTATGCCGTTGTATGAAATCAGCAAATGGCGCAGTAAAAAGGATGCGGATCGGCTGAATGCTAATCGCCAATCCAGTCTGATCGATTTTATCGATGATTTCTGCAAGCGCTTTCCGACTTATATCGATGAATACGAAACCCTGTTAACCGATAACCGGATCTGGAAGCAGCGTACCGTTGGTATCGGTGTGGTATCGCCCGAGCGCGCCTATCAGCTTGGTTTTACCGGGCCGATGCTGCGAGGATCTGGTATCGAATGGGATCTGCGTAAAAAACAGCCGTACGAAGTGTATGCCGAGATGGATTTTGATATCCCGGTTGGCACCAATGGCGATAGCTATGACCGTTATCTGGTGCGCATCGAAGAGATGCGTCAATCCAACCGTATTATTCGACAATGCGTGGACTGGTTACGCGCGAACCCCGGTCTGGTGCTGAGTGATAACCATAAGGTGACACCGCCCAGACGTGAAGAAATGAAGGCGGATATGGAAGGTCTGATCCATCATTTCAAGCTGTTTACCGAAGGCTATACGCTGCCGGCCGGTGAAGTGTATACCGCCATCGAGCATCCAAAAGGTGAGTTTGGGGTGTACCTGATCTCCGATGGGAGCAATAAACCCTACCGCCTGAAGATTCGCGCCCCCGGGTTTGCCCATCTGTCGAGTATGAATGAAATGGCCAAAGGCCATATGCTGGCTGACGTCGTCGCCATTATTGGAACCCAGGATATTGTATTTGGTGAGATTGATCGATAATGACTGATACGACTACCCACACGCTATTGAATGAGCATACCCGTGAAGAGATTGATCACTGGTTGGCAAAATACCCTGCAGACAAAAAACGCTCTGCGGTACTGGCTGCACTGAGTGCGACACAGCATCAGAATCAGGGCTTCCTGACCACTGAACTGATGGATGCAGTTGCGGACTATCTGAGCCTGCCGAAGATACAGGTGTATGAAGTGGCAACGTTCTACTCCATGTACGAAACCAAACCGGTCGGTCGCCATAACGTCGCGATCTGCACCAATATCTCCTGCATGCTGATGGGTTCTGACAGTGTGGTCAGCTACATCGAGAAAAAACTCGGTTGCAAGGTGGGGGAAAGTACTGCTGATGGTCGCATCTACCTGAAACCGGAAGAAGAATGTCTGGCGGCCTGTGCTGCTGGTCCGATGATGCAGGTGAATCACGTCTATCACGAAAAACTGACACCGCAAAAGATTGATGAAATTCTGGATGGGCTGGAATAAGCATGGCCAATGAAGTTTGTTTTGCAACCTTACAATACGATCAGCCATGGTCACTGGAGAGTTACATCAAATCCGGTGGTTATCAGGCGATCCGTAAGATACTGGACGGAAAAATACCTCAGGAAGACGTGATCGAAGAGGTTAAGGCTTCCGGTCTGAGAGGTCGTGGTGGTGCTGGTTTTCCGACCGGCCTGAAGTGGAGCTTCATGCCGCGCAAGGCGCCCGGCCAGAAATACATCGTGTGTAACTCGGATGAGTCCGAACCTGGCACCTGTAAGGATCGCGATATCCTGCGTTTCAACCCGCATGCGCTGGTGGAAGGGATGATCATCGCCGGTTACTGTATCGGTGCCACGGTCGGTTATAACTACCTGCGCGGCGAGTTTATGGACGAGCCTTATCTGCGCTTTGAACAGGCGGTAAAAGAAGCCTACGAACAGGGCTTTCTGGGCAAGAATATCCTGGGCAGCGGGGTCGATTTCGATCTGTATGCGACCCTCGGTGCCGGTGCCTATATCTGTGGTGAAGAAACCGCCCTGCTGGAATCTCTCGAAGGCAAGAAAGGGCAGCCGCGTTTCAAGCCGCCATTTCCGGCCAACTTCGGTCTGTATGGCCGTCCGACCACCATCAATAACACCGAGTCGCTGGCTTCGGTTCCTGCCATCATCCGCAACGGCGGAAAGTGGTTTGCCGATCTGGGTATTCCGAATAATGGCGGGGTCAAGCTGTTCTCGATGTCGGGTCATCTGAATGCACCGGGCAACTTTGAAATCAATATGGGTACCCCGTTCAAGGACCTGCTGGCTCTGGCCGGTGGGGTTAAAGACGGGCGTAAGCTGAAGGCGGTTATTCCGGGCGGATCATCGGTGCCGGTGTTACCGGGCGACGTGATGATGAATTGCAACATGGATTATGATTCGATTGCCAAAGCCGGTTCGATGCTGGGTTCCGGTGCCGTCATCGTGATGGATGAAAGCACCGATATGGTGGTCGCACTACGACGCATTTCACGCTTTTACTTTTCCGAGTCCTGTGGTCAGTGTACCCCCTGTCGTGAAGGCACCGGCTGGATGTACCGCGTACTGACCCGAATCGTGGAAGGCAAAGGCCGTGCGGAAGACATCACCATGCTGGAAGATGTCTCGCATAAGATAGAAGGCAGAACGATCTGTGCTCTGGGTGAAGCCGCGGCGATGCCGGTGTGGAGCTTTATCAAGCATTTCCGTCCTGAATTTGAATACTATGTCGAACATAAACGTTCGATGATTAGCGCCAGTTGACTGGCTGACAGCCACTGCGCATAAAAGGTAAAAGGCAACCATGAGCGATACCATTACACTCACTATCAATGGTCAGGAGATCCAGGCGAAACCGGGTCAAATGCTGATTGATGTGGCGGATGAAAACAATATCAGCATCCCGCGTTTCTGTTACCACAAAAAACTGTCGGTCGCAGCAAACTGCCGTATGTGTCTGGTGGAAGTGGAAAAAGCACTCAAGCCGATGCCGGCCTGTGCTACCCCGGTGAATGCTGGCATGGTGATCAGAACCCGCTCTACCAAAGCGCTTTCTGCACAGAAATCCACCATGGAATTTCTGCTCATCAATCATCCGCTCGATTGCCCGATCTGCGATCAGGGCGGTGAATGTGAGTTACAGGATGTGGCGATGGGTTTTGGCGGTGATATATCGCAATACACCGAACAGAAACGAGTGGTCTGCGACAAGAATATCGGTCCGCTGATCGCTACCGATCTGACCCGTTGTATCCTGTGTACCCGTTGTGTGCGATTCGGCGAAGAGATTGCCGGATTACCCGAACTGGGAGCCACCGGTCGTGGAGAATATACCCAGATCGGCACTTATATTGAGAAAGCGGTCAGTTCTGAACTTTCCGGCAACGTGATCGATCTGTGCCCGGTTGGCGCGCTGACGGCTAAACCGTCCCGTTACACTTCACGTCCGTGGGAATTGATTCAACATGCGACGGTCGCGGCTCATGACTGCGTCGGATCCAATCTGTATGTGCATACCCGCAATCAGCAGGTGATGCGCGTGGTGCCACGTGATAACGAGCAGATTAACGAAGCCTGGATTGCAGATCGTGAGCGCTTCAGTTATAGCTCTCTGGAGCATGCTTCACGTCAGCTCAAACCGATGCTGCGTGAAAAAGGCAAGCTGAAGGAAATTGACTGGGAAACGGCGATCAATCTGGCACTGGAAAAGTTACAGGCTGCGGCGAATCAGAAAGGCGATCTGGCGGCACTGATCAGTCCTCAGTGTACCCTGGAAGAGCATTACCTGTTGCAGAAGCTGGTACGTGGACTGGGTTCCAATAATATCGATCATCGACTCAGACAGATCGACTTCTCGGTGCAGGATTATACCCCGGTGATGCCGTGGCTTGGTCGCTCCATCGAATCGCTGGATACACTCAACAGTGCTTTACTGATTGGCGGGAATCTACGTCTTGAACAACCTATACTGAATCACCGTCTGCGTAAGGCCGTGGTGCATAATGGCGCGACGATCTCTTCAATTTCAACCCTCACGGGTCAGTATAACTATGATCTGACTGAGGATCTGGCCGGCAGCGCCGAGCAGATGCTGCATGAACTGGCAAGTGTGCTGGTGGCACTGGCAACGGCCAGCAAAACCGAACCGGGTAAAGACCTGAGTGAGTTGCTGGATAAGGTCAAAGCCAAAAAAGAACATAATGCGATTGCTAAATCGCTGCTTAAGGGCGAGCAATCCGCCGTCATCGTCGGGGTACAGGCGGTTTCACATCCACAATACGGTTTACTGATGCAACTGGCAGAAACGATTGCCGGTATGAGTCAGTCCAGCCTGGGTTATCTGTCAGAATCGGCTAATAGTGCCGGTGCCTGTCTGGCCGGTGCCTTGCCGCATCGTACCGCCACTGGTTCTACCTCGGAGCGTGCAGGGCAGAATAGTTCTGAAATCCTGACCGCAAAGCATCGTGTGTTAGTCACCATGGGAGTCGATCCAGAGCTCGATATCAGCAATGAAACCTCTCTGCAGCAACTGGCCGATAATAACGACTTTATTATTGCAATCAGCAGTTTCGGTAATGCATTTAATGCCGCGCATGCGGATCTAATTCTACCACTGGCGACCTATCTGGAAAGCTCAGGTACCTTCGTAAACGTTGAAGGTTTCTGGCAGTCTTTTAAGGGCTGTGCAAAGGCCGCGGGCGAAAGTCGTCAGGGCTGGAAGATATTAACCACGCTGGCGCAACTGCTGTTACCGGGCGATGCCATCGACTATGCAGATTCAACGGCTGTACGTAACGAATTGAAAGAGCAATGCCGAAATCTGACACTGGATAACTTTGTTTCGATCCAGTCCGGACAGAATAAGCTACCAACACGACCGAGAGCCCTTCAGAAGATTTCGTCAACTGCGATCTATGCGGTGGATGCGATGGTCAGAAACTCTGCCGCATTACAGGCAACGGTAAATATGCGCGATGCAGGCTGTTTGCGCATGAGTTCAGAGCAGGCCGAAAAACTCTCGTTAAGCACTGGCAGTAAGGTGCATGTAAAACAGGGTGAGGGTACCGCAATACTACCATTGTTGATTGATGATAATGTGCCTGCCGGTTGTGTGTGGATGCCGACCGGGCTTGAGTCGGTTAAAAACCTGTCGACTCTGTTTGGCAGCGTTGACGTGGAGAAGGTGTGATGAAGGACATTATCGCTACGTTTGTTTCCTATCTGCCTGAGTGGATGCAGTATTTCTGGCCGGAATGGTTTCAGTACCTGATTTCGAATGTTGTGCTGGCGTTAATCATTCTGCTGCCGTTATTTATCGTAGTGGCTTATTACACCTTTGCCGAACGCAAGGTGATCGGCTATATGCAGATCCGGGTTGGTCCCAATCGGGTCGGCCCGAAAGGCCTGTTTCAGCCTTTCGCGGATATGTTCAAGCTGATGTTCAAGGAAATCATTATTCCGACCAACGCGAACCGCTACCTGTTTCTGATTGCACCGGTACTCGCGTTTGCACCAGCGATGGCGGCGTGGGCGGTGATTCCATTCAACGATACACTGGTATTCAGTGATATTAATGCTGGCCTGCTGTATATCCTGGCGATGACCTCGCTGGGTGTTTACGGCGTGATCATTGCCGGCTGGGCTTCCAATTCAAAATATGCACTGCTTGGAGCGATGCGTTCCGCAGCACAGATTGTGGCTTACGAAATCGCCATGGGTTTTGCGCTGGTGGGCGTGCTGATGGCCGGTGGCAGTCTGAATCTGGGTGATATCGTCAACAGTCAGGCAGGTTCGGTGTATAACTGGTTCTTTATCCCGCTGTTTCCTCTGTTCATGGTGTACTTTATTGCGGGTGTTGCGGAAACTAACCGTGCACCGTTCGATGTGGCCGAGGGCGAATCAGAGATCGTAGCCGGCTTCCATGTTGAATATTCCGGTATGACGTTTGCGGTATTCTTCCTCGGTGAATACGCCAACATGATCCTGATCTCGTTGCTGACTTCATTGTTGTTCCTGGGCGGCTGGTTATCGCCTTTTCCATCGTTGATGGGCGATAGTATTCTCTGGCTTTTCCTCAAGACCGGCTTCTTTATGCTGCTGTTCCTGTGGTTCCGGGCAACTTTCCCGCGCTACCGTTATGACCAGATTATGCGTCTGGGCTGGAAGGTGCTGATACCGGTGACCATCGTCTGGTTACTGGTGGAAGGGATTGCGGTCTATTATAAAGTCGGCCCCTGGTTTGCTTAAGGAGGTAATGACAGCGTGATCGAAAAAATAAAATATTACCTGAAAAGCTATCTATTTCTGGAGTTGCTGAAAGGTCTGAGTGTGACCGGTGGTTATTTCTTTAAAAAGAAAATTACGGTGCAGTATCCCGAGCAGAAAACACCGATCAGCCCGAGATTTCGCGGCCTGCATGCGTTAAGACGCTATGCCAATGGCGAAGAGCGTTGTATAGCCTGTAAATTGTGTGAAGCGGTCTGCCCGGCATTGGCGATTACCATCGAATCGGAGCAACGTGCGGATGGTTCACGTCGTACTACGCGTTACGACATCGACCTGTTTAAGTGCATTTACTGCGGATTCTGTGA
This sequence comes from Gammaproteobacteria bacterium, assembly GCA_014382695.1. Taxonomy (GTDB): domain Bacteria; phylum Pseudomonadota; class Gammaproteobacteria; genus JACNJF01. Next base: position 80,052 of record JACNJF010000106.1, read on the forward strand.
AGAAGCCTGTCCGGTGGATTCGATCGTTGAAACCAATGTGTTCGAATATCACTTTGAAAATCGTGGCGAAAATATCATGACCAAGGAGAAGTTACTTGAGATCGGTGACCGTTATGAAGCTCAACTGGCAGCTGATCGATCAGCTGACGCTCCTTATCGATAAGGTTATTGGACACTATGGCTATTGATTCTATTATTTTCTATTTCTTTGCGATCAGCACGGTGCTGTCTGCAGCCTCGGTGGTGACGGTGCGAAACCCGGTGCATGCGGCTCTGTTTCTGGTGCTGACCTTTTTTACCACCGCCTGCCTATGGATGCTGCTGGAAGCCGAATTCCTCGCGATTACGCTGATCCTGGTGTATGTCGGTGCGGTCATGGTGCTGTTCCTGTTCGTGGTGATGATGCTGGATATCAACATTGCTCGTCTACGTGAAGGCTTCATCCGTTTTCTACCGGTTGGTATCGCACTTGCCCTGATCATGTTTGGTCTGATTTATAAGGTGGTTTCGGATAATCAGTTCTCGTTGGAGTCGATGGCCGCTCCGGTGGCCAAAGCAGCAGATTATTCCAACACCAAAGAGCTGGGCAAGGTGCTGTACACCGAGTATGTGTTCGCATTCGAGATTGCCGCTGTCATTCTGCTGGTGGCGATCATCGCGGCCATATCGCTGACCCTGCGTAGACGTCCGGGTACGCGCTATCAAAATCCGTCAGAACAGATGAAAGTCCGTAAGCAGGATCGCCTGCGTATCGTCAAGATGGAGGCTGAAAAGCAATGAGTATCGCGTTAAATCATTATCTGGTACTGGCCGCTATACTATTTAGCATCAGTATCGCCGGTATCATTATCAATCGTAAGAACCTGATTGTGCTGCTGATGTCGATCGAGTTGATGTTGCTGGCGGTGAATCTGAATTTTATTGCCTTTTCCCATTTTCTGAATGATCTGGCAGGCCAGGTTTTTGTATTTTTTATTCTAACCGTAGCGGCTGCCGAAGCGGCTATAGGCCTCGCCATACTGGTCGTGCTGTTTCGAAATAAGCAGACTATTAACGTGGCCGATATTAACGAGATGAAGGGGTAATGCTAGGTATGGAATCGATATATCTGGCCATTCCTCTGGCCTCACTGTTGGGTGCGATCGTTGCTGGCTTCTTTGGTAAACAGATCGGCCGCACATCGGCGCACTGGGTCACCAGCCTGGGTGTCGCAACTTCTTTCGTACTATCCCTGATCGTGTTAAAAGACGTGGTGATCGATCACGCGGCTATCTATAACCAGTCGGTGTATACCTGGATGGTGAGTGATGGTATTCGCTTTGAAGTGGGCTTTCTGATCGATAGCCTGACCGCACTGATGATGACCGTGGTCACCGGCGTGTCGTTGATGGTACATATCTATACCATCGGTTATATGAGTGAAGACCCGGGTTACCAGCGTTTCTTCAGCTACATCTCGCTGTTTACCTTCTCCATGCTGATGCTGGTGATGTCGAACAACTTCTTACAGCTGTTCTTCGGCTGGGAAGCGGTTGGACTGGTTTCCTACCTGCTGATCGGCTTCTGGTACAAGAAGGAAACTGCTATCTATGCCAACATGAAAGCCTTTCTGGTGAATCGCGTTGGTGACTTTGGCTTCCTGCTCGGTATTGCCTGCGTGCTGATGTATACCGGATCACTGGATTACTACGAAGTATTCTCCAAGGCGGATGTGATGTCATCTAGCACCATGGAGATTTTCACTGGCAGTCCCTGGTCGGTGATCACGGTAGCCTGTATTTTACTGTTCATCGGCGCGATGGGTAAATCAGCCCAGGTGCCACTGCATGTATGGCTGCCCGATTCGATGGAAGGCCCGACCCCGATTTCTGCACTGATCCATGCGGCGACAATGGTTACCGCCGGTATCTTTATGGTTTCCAGGATGTCGCCGTTGTTTGAGCTGTCTGAAGTGGCGCTGTCGTTCGTGATGATTATCGGTGCGATTACTGCTTTCTTCATGGGGCTGATTGGTATCGTACAGAACGATATCAAACGGGTGGTTGCCTACTCGACATTGTCACAGCTCGGTTACATGACGGTTGCACTGGGTGCTTCGGCTTATTCGGTCGCAATCTTCCATCTGATGACACATGCCTTCTTCAAGGCCTTGTTGTTCCTTGCGGCCGGTGCGGTCATTATCGCGATGCATCATGAGCAGGATATTCGCAAGATGGGCGGGCTCAAAAAGTATCTGCCGATTACCTACTGGGTATCACTCATCGGTTCACTGTCACTGATTGGTTTCCCTGGCACTTCCGGCTATTTCTCCAAGGATGCAATCATCGAAGCGGTGCATCATTCGAGTCTACCCGGTGCTGGTTTCGCCTATGTGATGGTGCTGCTGGGTGTTTTTGTAACCGCCTTTTATTCCTTCCGTATGTTCTTTCTGGTGTTTCATGGCAAAGAGCGGATGGATAAACACACCAGAGAGCATCTGCATGAACCTCCAGCCGTGGTGTGGTTACCGCTGGTACTGCTGGCTATACCATCGGCTATCATTGGCTGGTTAACGGTTGATGCTATCGTGTTTGGTCACTACTTTGATAACGTTCTTCTGACACTGCGTGAGCACGATACCGTTGCGCTGATGAAGCAGTTTTATCACGGTGAGTTTTCTTTTGTACTACACGGTTTTTCCGGTCCGGCGGTTTATCTGGCTGCTCTGGGTGTGATTTCCTCCTGGTATATTTATCTGAAAAAACCTTCGATTGCCGAAGCCTTTCGCCAGAAGCTGGCACCGCTGCATCAATTACTGGAGCAGAAATATTATTTCGATCGCTTCAATGAAATCGTTTTTGCCGGTGGCAGTCAGGTAATTGGCAAGCTGTTGTGGCGTGTCGGGGATGGTATTCTGATTGATGGTCTGCTGGTGAATGGCAGTGCCAGGGTTGTAGGCTGGTGTTCAGGCGCTATTCGCGGTGTTCAGACCGGTTATCTGAATCATTATGCTTTTGCCATGGTGACAGGTCTGATCCTGTTACTGGGCTGGGCGATATTAGGTTGATGGGCACGGGGATGAGTATGTTTGCAGATTTACCTTTATTAAGCCTCGTGGTCTGGCTGCCGATTATCGGCGGCATTGTAGTGCTTTTTGCGGGCGATAAAGAGCCTTCCGGTGCCAGAAAAATAGCGCTGCTGTTTTCAGTGCTGACATTTCTGGTTTCTATTCCGCTGTATAGCCAGTTTGATTCAGCCACCCATCTGATGCAGTTCAGCGAACGCCATCTGTGGATCGGTGAGTTTAATATTTATTACCATCTGGGCGTGGATGGCATCTCGATGCCGTTGATTCTGTTGACCAGTTTTACCACCGTAATCGTTATTATTTCGGCCTGGGAAGTTATTCAATACCGGGTTTCCCAGTACATGGCCGCTTTCCTGATCATGGAAGGTTTCATGATTGGAACCTTTGCCGCGCTCGATTCGATCCTGTTTTATATCTTCTTCGAAGCGATGCTGATACCGATGTTTCTGATTATTGGTATTTGGGGTGGTGCGAATCGAATCTATGCAACATTGAAATTCTTTCTGTATACCTTTATCGGTTCGGTGCTGATGCTGGTGGCATTGATCTATATGTATTCCAAGTCAGGCAGTTTTGCGATTCTGGATCTGCATAAACTACCACTCAGTCTGAACGAACAGATTCTTATTTTTCTTGCATTTCTGGGCGCTTTTGCGGTTAAGGTACCGATGTGGCCGGTGCATACCTGGTTACCGGATGCTCACGTCGAAGCGCCTACCGGTGGTTCGGTGATACTGGCCGCGATCATGCTGAAAATCGGTGGCTATGGCTTCCTGCGCTTCAGCCTGCCGATTACACCGGATGCCAGTTCGCATCTGGACTGGCTGATTTTGACCATGTCTTTAACCGCCGTGGTGTATATCGGCTTCGTGGCACTGGTGCAGCAGGATATGAAAAAACTGATCGCCTATTCGTCGATCGCACATATGGGCTTCGTTACCCTGGGCTTTTTTATCATCTTCCGCATCACTGCCGGTGGCGATAGTCAGGGTGCTGCACTGGCGCTTGAAGGCGGCATGGTACAGATGATCTCTCACGGTTTTATTTCAGGTGCGATGTTCCTCAGCGTTGGTGTCATGTACGACCGTATGCATAGTCGTCAGATCGCCGATTACGGCGGCGTAGTGAATACCATGCCAATGTTCGCTGCGTTCCTGGTGTTTTTTGCGATGGCGAATGCCGGCTTACCCGGCACCTCCGGTTTCGTCGGTGAATTCATGGTAATACTGGCCAGCTTCAAGGCCAATTTCTGGATTGCATTCCTGGCGGCTACCACGTTGATTCTGGGTGCGGCTTATACCCTGTGGATGGTTAAGCGCGTCGTGTTTGGTGATATCGCGAATGATAACGTGAAGGCCTTAACCGATATCAACAGGCGTGAATTCTTCATGCTCTCGTTACTGGCGATTGCGGTGTTGTTATTAGGTGTCTGGCCTGATCCTCTGGTGGATGTAATGCATTCGACGATTAGTAACCTGTTGCAACACGTAAGTGTTTCAAAACTTTAGTATATTTTAGGATAGGAACTTTCATGACAAGTTTTATTCAACCTGACCTGTTACCTGCTTTACCTGAGATGGTGATGCTGGGAATGGCCTGTCTGGTACTGGTTGTTGACCTGTTTCTACCTCAGGAAAAACGCGGTTTTACCTTACTGCTATCTTTGCTGACACTGATACTGGTTGCCGTAGCGACGCTGAGTGTGGCTCCTGCGATAAGCGTCAGTACCTTTGGTGGCAGTTTTATCCTGGATAAAATGGCGGTCGTGCTGAAGCTATCGGTTTATCTGGTGACTTTCCTGGTGTTTGTGTATTCCCGTGACTACCTGAAGGATCTGAATATCTACAAGGGTGAGTACTATGTACTCGGCCTGTTCGCTGTGCTCGGCATGATGATCATGATTTCGGCGCATAGCTTTCTGCTGATCTATCTCGGACTGGAACTTCTATCTCTGTCGCTGTACGCGATGATTGCGTTTAACCGGGATTCAGCCAGATCATCCGAAGCGGCGATGAAATACTTTGTGCTGGGAGCTCTGGCTTCTGGTCTGTTGTTATACGGTATCTCCATGTTCTACGGTGTTACCGGTACGCTTAATATCACAGAGCTTGCTACTGTAATAAAGCAGCAGAGTGCTGAAAATCCAGTCATGATGGCTTTTGCATTAACCTTTATCGTGGTCGGGCTGTCGTTCAAACTGGGAGCTGTTCCGTTTCATATGTGGCTACCCGATGTTTATCAGGGCTCACCCACTTCAGTCACGCTGTTTATCGGTACGGCCCCCAAGATTGCCGGTTTTGCGATGGCGATCCGGCTACTGGTTGATGGCATGTCTGATTTACAGGTCGACTGGTCGCAAATGCTGATGGTGTTATCGATTGCCTCTATGGCATTAGGTAATATTGTTGCCATCGCGCAAACAAATTTTAAGCGTATGCTGGCCTATTCAACCATCTCTCATGTTGGTTTTATCCTGCTCGGACTGCTGGCTGGTAACGAACTGGGCTTTTCTTCAGCGATGTTTTATACAGTCACCTATGCAATCACTTCTTCCGTCGCCTTTGCGGTCATTATGCTGTTAAACCGGGATGGTTTCGAGGCTGGTGAGATAGCTGATTTGAAAGGCCTCAATGACTCTAATCCCTGGTATGCCGCGATGTTGGCGATATCTATGTTTTCGATGGCGGGCGTGCCTCCAACGGTAGGCTTTTATGCCAAGCTGACGATTATCAACTCTATCGTTCAGGTTGATCTGGTGTGGCTGGCTATACTGGCGGTGCTGTTTTCAGTGATCGGGCTGTTCTACTATCTGCGCGTGATTAAGGTGATGTACTTTGATAAGCCGGAACAGCAGGTGATTACGATTAAACAGGCGCTGGATGTCAAGATCCTGCTGAGTGCAAATAGTCTTAGCCTGTTGCTTCTTGGCCTGTTCCCATCCCTGCTGATGGCATGGTGTGTAGCGGCTTTTGCCTGATGCTCCAACGCTAGTTCTTTAGAGCAGATTATTCATTGTTCTGCTTCACCAGCATCGGAATAAAATAACAACAGGATCATTACCCTGCAGAAAACTACAGATCAGTTTGTACTGATCTTTCTGCTGTCAGGGGTAATGCTCCTGATTGCAAAATAGTGTAATTAAACACACTACTTAGTGTCTTTCTTCTCTTTCTTCGCCGCTTTCTTTTCCTTCGCAGTCAACAGGGGTTTCTTTTTAACTTCTTTATTGGTTTTTTGCTCTTTGCTCATAATTTTCACCTGAAAGTAAATTAATCTATACCCACCCGATCTTTCGAAAGAAGGCATTATGTTTAAAAGGTTGAAGCTCCTTTTGCGATTATCGTAGCAGTAAAATTGCCTGAAATCAGTGCTATTGGGACAAATAAAATATTATTTTTTAAACGAGTGACTAAAACAATAAATAAACTGGGTTTAGGGATTAAATTAGCGGGATGTCAGGAATTAATCTAAATTATATTTAACGCGACTATACCTCAGCACTCTCTACTCAGTGGCAAGCTACCTGATATATATTAAGGCTGAAGCTCAAAAGGCGGTTACAATTATAATAAAAGAACTGCTTTTAGCCGTTTGCAGAGTAAGCCAATCAAATAACCAAGATATATACATTATGAAGACAGGTCTCCCTACTAAACTATCCGTTGTAATTGCAATGTCGGTCTTTCTGTCACCTTTATGGGCTGAGAGAGAGGTTCCTATTCCGTCAAATCCAGAATTCGAACTCGCCATTACCTTAACGCCTAATCCTGAGAATGGAAAAAAGCTGTATGGTAATTGTGTGGTATGCCATGGTCCGGAAGGGTGGGGGACTCCTTCCGGTAATTATCCCCAGATAGCGGGGCAAATACGCAGTGTTATTATTAAACAACTGGCCGATTTTAGAGCTGGTAACCGGGATAACCCGATTATGCGTGCGTTTGCCTCGCGTCGAGCATTGGGCAGTGCTCAGGATATTGCGGATGTGGCCGAGTATATCGCCAGACTTCCAATGACCTCTGAAAATGGGCTTGGACCTGAAGTTACTTTACTGGCAGGAGAGGAACTCTATAAACGGGACTGCGTCGAGTGTCATGGAAAACGAGGTGAAGGAATAGCGGAGGACTATTCACCGATGATTCAGGGGCAGCATTTTAACTACCTGATGCGTCAGTTTGAGTGGATAAGAGTGGGTAAACGACGTAATGCAGACCGTAAAATGACTAAACAAATCCAGCACTTTTCTTTGCAGGATGAGCTTGCCGTTCTATCTTATGTGTCCAGATTAAGACCACCGGCTGAAAAGCTGGCACCTGCTGACTGGGTGAATCCTGATTTTCCGCGCTTCGTACGTATCGGTGATTATTTGAATGTAGTCAAGTAAGGCTTGATTCTAAATATTATTCAGTCGAAAAAAGGGAAGCGTTCAAATTAGAGCGCTCCCCAGGTTGTGAAGTTTACTTAGTCAGGAACAGGCTTCTGATACTTTCTTTGCGGCATTCTCTACCCATTTCGATCGCTGTTTTTCCTTCCTTGTTGACCCGCAGAGTATCGGCACCTTTTTTCATCAGTAACAGCACCAGATCTTCATTACGTGTTGCGATGGATTCCATTAACGGCGTGATGCCTCTGAGGTCCTGTGCATTGATATTCGCACCATGGTTAAGTAAAAGTCTGGCGGCTTCCAGCTGGTTTTCACCTGCCGCCCATATCAGTGGTGTGGCACCATCGAATGACGCATTGTTGATATCAGCGCCAGCTTCGATCAACGCACGCATAGCCCCAAGGTGACCATGACTGGTTGCGTGAATCAGAGGTGTTTTACCATGCTTGTCGGCTACTTCCACCAGCGCACCGGATTTTAGTAAACGGGTAGTGATGTCACGGTGACCAAATTGTGCCGCCATCGCCAGAGCGGTAAGACCAAACTGATCGGTCTGACGGGTTGATGCGCCTTTGAATAATAACTGCTCAACCATCTCTTTGTTGCCGTAACGCGAAGAGATCATCAGCGCATCCCAGCCGGAGCGTGTACGTGCATTCATGTCGGCACCACGTTCCAGCAGCAGTGCCGATAACTCGGATTGATTGTTTTCTGCGGCAAAAGTCAGAGCCGTACAGCCGGCTACCGTGGTCTGATTGACGTTGGCTCCACGTGATAACAGCAAGGAAACGGTAATGATATTGCCGTTTTCAACGGCATTCATCAAGGCTGAGCGGCCAAATTCATTCGTCTTGTTAACATCGACGCCCTGATTTAATAGATTTTCAACCGCTTCAAAGTCATCGATCATGGCGGCATTTCTAAGCTCAACATCCGCTGAAGCTAGAGTGGCTTGAACCGGTGCCAGCTGTAACATCACGATGGCCAGCATGGAAAGCCATATTTTATTATTAAATGTTATCTGCATTCTATATTCCAGGTTTTTTAAGTGAATGGTTTGACGATAGATCACACATGTTCACTCAGTTATCAATGTGAGCGAACCAGTTAGAGACGGTTACGCTCCAGTGTACAGGTGCTTCATCCTCATCCCAGTCGTCCGGTTCATCGGGTTCGCTATGAGCGATGCCTTTATGGCAGTCAATACAGGTATTGTCCTTGTCTTCGGCGGTTCCATGTTTGTTACGTGCTGAACGGTCCTGCAGGCTGAGTTCCATATTATTGAATTCATGGCAGCTGCGACATTCGCGTGAATTGGAGGCTTTCATCTTTTGCCAGACAGACTGAGCCATCTGCCAGCGATAGGCTTCGTATTTTTCTTCGGTGTCGATAGTCCCCAGTATTTCATGATAGACATCTTTGGCAGCGACGATTTTGGCGACCATTTTGGGAATGAAGGCTTTTGGTACATGGCAGTCTGAGCAGGTTGCCTGAACCCCTGTCCTATTCTTGAAATGAACCGTATCCTGATATTCTTCGAAATTGACCTGCATGGAGTGGCAGGAAGTGCAAAACTCCATTTCGTTGGTCGCTGAAAGTCCCATATTAAAAAAACCGGTAAAAACAATACCGGCGATAAAGATGATAAGTATGCTGATAAGGCCGAGTTTTTTGGCCATAATGAACCCCTGATTAGTTTAGTTATAAAGTTATTTGTTATTTGCGGATTATCACAAAAATATTGGTATTTAGAAATACTTTAAACCTTTTAGTATTAATTTATATTTAGTCGCTAAACAAGTTCTGTAGTTTTTCGATCCTATTGCTTGATAGAAGAACCGTCATAATCGGCAGTAATCCAACGCTATGACTTATTCTTTTATCTGGATCTGTGGTGAATGTGACGCAGCTCAGGTCTATGGGCCTAAGTGGATTATCATCGACTTTTACCCTGGGCAGCGGTGGCGGAAATGGATAGCAGACAGCTTTTATAAAAACAAGATAGAAATCAGTTCGGTTTTTGTTATTCTTGTGCCCAATTTTAACGGGCAGGAAAAACTCAGGAATTACCATGCAACAAATACTGACACAGAATTACTATGGCAACTCACTGCAAAACTGGTTGATTGCATTATCGATCATCGTTCTCTCGTTGCTGCTGGGTAAGGTTATTTACTGGGTGTTCTCAAGATTTATCCGTCTGTTTACTGCTAAATCAGTGAATAAGCTGGACGATATCATTGTTGATATGGTTGAAGAGCCGGTGGTTTTCCTTGTTGTCGTGCTGGGTATCTGGTTTGCGCTGCAGTCACTGGTTCTCTCCGCCACGGTCACAAAAATCGTCGCCAGTGCCTATCAGGTGATTGTTGCCCTGCTGATAGGCTGGTTATTGAGTCGTCTGTTTGATGCGCTTTACCGTGAATATATGATTCCTCTGGCGAGTCGTACCGAAAACGATCTGGATGATCAGTTGCTGCCGATTTTAAGTAAGGGCATCAAGATGATTATCTGGGTGATGGCGATCATAATCGGTCTTAATAATGCGGGTTACGATGTTGCGGCTCTGATTGCCGGGCTTGGTATCGGTGGCCTGGCGCTGGCCATGGCTGCCAAAGATACGGTATCCAATGTTTTTGGTGGTTTTACCATTTTCACCGATCAACCGTTTAAGATTAACGATCGAATCAAAATCGCTGGCTTTGATGGTACGGTGATCGAGATCGGGGTCAGAAGTACTCGTCTGAAAACGCTGGAAGGGCGCATCGTCACGATACCGAATGCCAAGTTTGCCGATGCGCCGGTTGAAAACGTTTCGCGCGAGCCTTCACGCAAGGTCAAGCTTGATCTGGGGCTGACCTACAGTATGTCACCTGAGCAGTTGCAAACGGCTATGGATATACTCAAAACAATCAATCAGGGAAACTCCAGTACCGAGGATAACCCGGTGATTTCGTTTAATGCGTTTGGAGATTTTGCGATGAATGTCATGTTTATCTACTACATCAGAAAAGGTGAAAGCATTGCCGATACCCAGACCCTGATCAACATGGAAATATTACGTCAGTTTAATCAGGCTGGACTTGAGTTTGCATTTCCAACGCAAACGGTTTATCACATTAAATCCTGAGCCGATGCGATTAAAATAATCGCTAGCGTGAGTTTTTACAGGATATTTTTAAATCCTTCCTGCTTCGTCAAAACTAATCCAGATTGATGCTCGAAACTGCTTGTGTTCTGTAACCAACATGGCTAAACTCTCGCTCCTCTAATGCGGGGTGGAGCAGTTTGGTAGCTCGTCGGGCTCATAACCCGAAGGTCGTAGGTTCAAATCCTGCCCCCGCTACCATATTTAATAT
>JACNJF010000024.1 GCA_014382695.1 Gammaproteobacteria bacterium
TCAAGGTCGAAAATATTAGGGATGTTAGTCATGGTGGTTATTCCTGGGTTAATTATGAATGAAATTTAATTGCTGCACTGCAGCATTAGGTAGACTATGCGCTTATTAAAATCAGGAGTCAACAATTATTGTGCAGTGCAGCATAATAATTCCTGGGCATCATGCTGAATCCTCGCTGAGTTCTGAAACATCGCACTGGTTCAGGCTTCCCAGCCACTCAGCACGACTTTGCCGATGGCATTACCCTGTTCCACCAGGGCGTGTGCCCGGCGCATGTTGTGTGCATTAATGGGTGACAGTATTTCCGATACGGTGGTGCGAATACGTCCACCATCGATTTCCCCGGCGACATAACTGAGCAATTTGTGCTGCTCAATCATATCCGCTGTGCGGTGCATGGAGCGTGCGAACATAAACTCCCAGTGCAGGCTGGCTGCTTTCATCTTCATACCCTGCATCGGCATCGGCAGCTCGGTATCATCGATCGTGACGATGCCTCCCTGTGGCCGAATCAGTTCGACCGCAGTTTCCCAGTGTCGCATATCGTTGAAGATGGCGATGTGGTCGACATACTGCAAACCCAGCGCGCGTATCTGGGACACCATATCTGTACGGTGGTTGATTACATGATCGGCACCGAGCTGTTTCACCCAGGCGCTGGATTCAGGCCTGGAAGCGGTGGCGATGATGACCAGTCCAGCCTGTCTGGCGAGCTGGATGGCGATAGAACCTACGCCACCCCCGGCACCGATAATCAATATCGACTGACCCTTAGCGGCACCGTCGCGATCAATCCGAAGCCGGTGGAAGAAGGCTTCATAGGCGGTGATTGTGGTCAGCGGCAATGCTGCGGCTTCTGCATGAGAGAGTGATTTGGGTCTGTGACCGACAATCCTTTCATCCACCAGTTGAAACTCGGCATTACTGCCGGAGCGCGTGATGTCGCCCGCATAGTAGACTTCGTCACCGGGCTGGAACAGAGTGACATCCTGACCCACGGCGGTAACCACACCGGACGCATCCCAGCCCAGCACGCGCGGGGTTTTTTCCACCAGATCTTTCGGGCGGCGCACCTTGGTATCCACCGGGTTGACCGCAACGGCCTTAACCGCAACCAGAAGGTCATGTCCTTCGGGAGCGGGTTTAGCCAGTTCGACATCCAGAAACGAACGGGGGTCGCCGATGGGTAAATAGTGTGTGAGTGCGACGGCTTTCATCATTGATTCCTCTGTGAGCATTTTAATTGGTTACTGCGCTATTGAAGGGTTAAACGCAGCGAGCCCCGGCATTCTGTCAATAACTGTACGCTAGCTTAGCCGATTATGTTATCGATTTGCTGATACACGTTGCGCCCTTTTGCATCACTTTCAACCGCCATCAGGAAAAGGCATGTGCCTGCACTTTCTTTAGCCCAGCGTTCACCGACGGCATTTTTTACCTTCGAATCATCATTGGTTTTATAGACCCCTCCTTTATATTCGATGACAATAAGCCTGCCGTCGTTTAGCTCTACTACAAAGTCAGGATAAAACCAGCCATTACCGAGTGGCAAGCGGAAGGATGCCTGTTGTCGGTCCACCAGATTACGCACCCAATGGCGGATTTTCGCGTTAGCATCGATGGCCTGGGCGCATAAAAATTCTTCGCCATCAACTTTCAAGTCTTCAATGATGGGGTAGTAGTGTTTGCGGAATTTATATCGACCACTGTAAAAAGGTGGTCGAGCAGGGTAGAGGCCCGGCTTAAATTCAAAGCGATATTGAAAGCTAGATTCCATAGGCGTGTTTTCGGAAAACATGGATTGCTGAAAACCCGACTCGGCGGCTTTACTCTGCAACTGGGCCAGACGCTGACGAATGGCTTTCACTAACAGGAATTTACTTCTGACCAGGCTGGTTAATGTGAATCCCTTGTCACCGATCAAGTGTGAAATGGTTTTAATCAGAAACTGGTGCATGTTGGACTGGTTTAACAATGGGTTGCGTAATTGTCTATCCAGCCAGCGCACCAGATCGTTTTCAGTCACATCCATTTCCACCAGATCAAGATTATAAATCTCTTTCTCTTCTGCAATGTGATAACTGACCTTCTTGCCTTCAATATCAACTTCAAAGGTCGTATCGGTTTGTTTGATGGAGAATCCCGATAGTTCAATGGGAAAGTCCAGCGGTGACCAGTCGCCGTTTAGAAATAAAAAGCTTTCCGGTTCGACCAGTTCCAGTTCTCCCTGCTGAGAGAAGCAAAGCTGCGGCAAGGCAGCAAAAGCGATACCTTTCTGTGACGGCGATAAAGCCGCTTCGACGCGGGCATTATGCTGTTCGATCTGTTGCTGAATCTCTTTTTTTTGCTGACCGGTGAATGGCTTCAGAATTGCTTTATGCAGACTTTCGTCCAGTTTTCCGGTTACTTCCAGGCGATAACCTGCTTCCACTTTTTGAATCGCCAGGTTATCCAGCGCTGCGGGGTATTCCGCATTGAGTTCAGGCTTTGCAGGAAGCTCAATCACCAGTGGCGGTTCCGGCGCAGGGGTGTAGTGTTGGCCAGGGCCAAACAAATCATCCGCTACACCATGCTGCAGGTTGGCGGCTATTTCCATGGCCTCAAAGCCCATGTTGATGAGTTTGTCGGTTAACAGTCTGGCGACTTCTGAAAAACGCGGTGAAGCCAGGTGAGCATAGGCCCGGTTGAGTGCTTCGGTGCTGCATCGGCGCGCATAGGGCATGCGCAATACCCGGCCTAATAGTTGTTCCGCGTCTTTGCTGGAGCGTACATCACGCACCGAGCAGAATACATAGGCAAAGGAGCAATCCCAGCCTTCTTTCAGGGCTTCGACGGTAATAATGTATTCGATTTTACAGTCAGCGGCGAACAGATTGATGCCATCCAGTTCGCGCTGGGTGCCGGTAACGATAGCGATTTTTTCTTCGTCAATCTTGAGTTCGTCTATCAGGTAATCCTTTAGACGTTGCCAGGGGACTTCACCGTTTTTCTTGTCGGCCTGTAATAGCACGATAGGGCGAATATAAGCCGCCTCTTTCTGCGCCTCGGTGGCGAGTTTATTACGCGTCAGGCAGGCATCGTTGACGGCGGCCTGCCAGTCGTTATGTTCCGTCAACATGATCGGCAGTTTGATCATTTCTTCGGCTTTTAATTCTGATGCGGAAACGTGATACAACACGTTAGAGGCGGAAGTCATGGATTGATCCGGCGTGGCAGTCAGCTCAATGACACAGGCAGGGTGTACCCGTTTCATGGTTTCAAAGGTCAGGGATGTACGCGCATTGTGCGCTTCATCCATAATCAGCATCGGATTATGCAGCGCTAACAGATTGGCAAAGGAGAATTTAATTTTCCCCAGGTCTCCTTTACTCAGGCCATTTTCCTTCAGGTCGCCTTCAGTGACTCGTTCCAGCCGGTCGTCCTTCGGGTTTACGCCGGCAAAGTGCGGTTCAAAATTTTCATGATAGGCATACACCTTACGGTCGCTGGTATCTTCAACGCGCAGGTTGGCCAGTGTGGTGACAATCACGATGGTTTGCGCGCCGATATCAGGCGCGCGGATCTGGGTGACTTCGCTATCATCGAAGATGCGCACGCGTTGATCAAAGGCACGATCCAGTTCTGCCCGGTAGGGGTGGCCGGATTGTTTGAGCGCTTCCAGGGTTTGCTGTTTGATCGTCGTGGTCGGTACCAGCCACAACACAATCGGGTAATCCTGTTCCAGATAAGCGCGTGTCGCCACCTTGATGGCATGCGACGCCAGCACCGTTTTACCGCCCCCGGTGGGCAGGCGCAGGCACACGTACGGCACCTGGGCAAAATCATAATGACGATAAGGGAAAAGGGCTTTGCCCTGTGCTTGCAGGCTTCGCTCAAAGGCCTGTTCCACCGGCATCAGGCGCGCATCGGCCAGAAACTGTTCCAGAGCGGCTATGGTTTGTTGCTGGTATTTTTTGAGTTGAAACATTAGCGCGTCCTTACGTCATAGGGTATCTGTTTAAAGCTGATCTGTTCCTTCAGCAGGCGCGCAGACCCCAGACGGCTGCTTTCACCATAAATCACTTTCGGGCCATCATGTGCGGGCAGCTCGGCAAGAATGGGGCCGGTGAGAACATTGCCGCCCTGTGGGCGACGATCTCCCAGAATACCGTTATACAGCAGGTAATAGGCTGTGCCATTGTGCAGACCTAGCAAGGCTGATTGGCGTGGTTTGATCAGCGGGGTATGGGTTTCCAGATACCAGATATGGGTGGCCAGTTCGGTAAAGCCAATATCGGGACGGATAGCGCCGTATTCATCAAACAGGGTCGGGCCTAAGCGGTAGTAATGAAAACCACCTCCACCCTGCCAGTTCACGGCTTTGGAAATGCCGCCCTGTTCACCGTCGATGACTTTTTTCAGGCGTGGCTGGCAATGGGTTTCGGCATGTTTTCCCATTTCGATGCCGATATAGCGACGGTTCATTTTGTGGGCGACTGCGGCGGTGGTGCCTGAACCGAGGAAGGAGTCTAGAATTAAGTCGTTTTCATACGTTGATATTTGAATGATGCGTTCTATCAATCTTTCCGGCTTCGGTGTCGAAAATACCTCCCCGAGGCCTAAAGATATTATTTCTTTTTTTGATTCTTGATTGTGCCCAACTTCGTGATGCAGCCAAAGGCTTTGTGGTGTGACGCCTCCATTCATTTCCTTTAAATACTTTTTAAGCCTAGGCATTCTATCGCCATTAGGGCCGAACCAAAGCCTGCCTTGCGATTGAAGTTTTTGGATGTTTTCTTTGGGGCGGCTCCAGCTTCTTCCTTTAGCTGGAAAGACTTCTCGACCTGAAGGTGTTTTCAGTGCCCAGTAGTCTCTGTCTCTATGCTCAGCACGTGTCAAGTCAGTTGAAGCCCAAGAGCCTAGAGGGTCATTATCTGGATTTTTATATCGATTATCCATTTTCTCTGATCGAGGCAATGGGTATGGAGTCCAATTAGATTTATTTTTAGAGTAACAAATAATATGGTCGTGACTGTCACTAATCCATTTAGCATCATTTTGTGGAGAAAATTTCTTTTGCCATATAGCGTTGACAACAAAATTTTTACGACCGAAAATTTCGTCCATTATTACCTTCAAATAATGTCCTTCATTATCATCAATCGACACCCAGATACTGCCGTCCTCTGCCAGTAGTTCACGTAACAACTCCAGGCGCGGATACATCATCGACAGCCATTTGCTGTGCTCCAGGTTGTCATCGTAATGTTCAAACGCAGATTTGGTATTGTAGGGCGGATCGATGTAGATGCATTTTATCCGTCCGGCATACAGCGGTAGCAGTGCCTTCAGGGCTTCCAGGTTATCACCCTGAATCAGCATGTTGCGATTATCGGGGTCGCCATAAGATAGCTCTTCCACCCCTTGCAACAGGCGGTAAGGCACCTGCTTTGCGCTGCGTATCGCGGCGTCTTTGTTTAACCAGTCAAGAATGGGCATGGATAGTTTTCAACATGTTGTCATTGCGCAATATTAAATACCTGTGTCCAGAGCGGGCGCGTTTGCCAGTCTTCCGGGAAGCCCATCGACTTTGTATTGATGGAGTATTTTTCAATCAGTTGTTTCAGCTCTTTGGCCCAGTGGGAATCCGGGCAGATAATGGTCATCAAGTGTTGCAGTAGAACCAGTGTGTTGTAAATTTTATGTTCCGTTTGATGGGTTTCATCGACGAATATATTGTCTTTTAAACCGGCGGGTTTACCTCTGGGTAAGGGCATTTTTTTACTCAGGTGCCGGTTCCATAAGCGGCTATGATGCGCACAGACATTCCTCACATAAGAAAGATGTTCCATAAAACCTTCCAGGTAGCCTTCATCAAACTGGTAGGTCGCGGCGATTTTACGGCGTACCTGATAACCGCGCAGGTTGCTGTAAAAACGCGATAATAATCCGAGTGACATGACTTCGCAGCTCACCCAGGCGGGCGGCAGGTCTTCATCGTAGTTGTTGCGGTAATGAGCAATGAATGTTTCATCAGAACGTTTTACATGCTCTAACAGGTCTTGCGTGTCTTTTCGTAATCGATGTTCACTCTTTCTAATAGATGGATTATTGGCCAGGTATCCATGCGGGCCATATTGGTGGCTGATATGGTAAGCCCATTGGGTGCGAAACGAAATCTCTATGCGTTCGATCGCGTCCAGTACATGCAATCTAAGTTCACGGTCAAACAGGTAGTGATCCAGCACAAGATCAAACGTCGTACCTTCAGCGAACTGGTGGGGTTCTCGACTGGTTTCAAAGGGTAGCCAGTAAGCCGCGAGGCGATAGTAATTGAGCTGGGCCAGGTAATGCAGCGCTTTATCCGTGTTTTGCACGATTAATCCGCGTTCGATCAGCAGTGCAAGTTGTTCTGCGAAAGTTAAAGGGGGTTTTTCAAACTTCATGGATAAGTGCTGAAGTTTATTCTTTTGTGGAGGCTATAAATAAATAACCCGCCAGTTTGAGGGTATTCCGAAGAACATAGCCTGGGCGGGTATTGTTGCGATCTATTATAGCGATCGAATCGCTGAAATCAATATCGGTGTTCTCCAACGATTTTATCCTTTTGTTGTTATTTTAAACGCCTTTTAATTATGGAGACTCAAATCTTTCAAAGCAATAAAAAGTTACTGCCGCGATTTCCCATCAGCAGGATGTTTTTAGCAAGCGCGATTGACTTGAAAAATGGATGTAATTTATTGCTTAGCCGGAAATACCATTTTCGACTGGATCAATGACTGCTCATTGCCATCTGTCATTGTGTATCCCATGGCTTCATAGCCCTTTGTTCGGCGCTGGAACATCCTTTGAAGTGTTGGCAGTGCCATATCAACATAGTCATAAATGAAAACTCTATCCTTACCTTCTATCTGCCGGTGAATTCGTCCTGCATACTGTGCTAATGAACCTTTCCATGAGATAGGTAGAGCAAGAAATAAGGTGTCCAGTTTTGACAGATCAAAGCCTTCCCCAATATATTTGCCTGTGGCAACAAGTACTTGAGTTTCATCTAGTGCGTCCATTGCGGCCTTGCGCTCCCTGACTTTCATAGCCCCTCTCAAAACCTGATAACTAATGTCTTTTTCCCCTAACAATTGACCTAATGCCAATGCATGCTCGCGACGTTCGGTTAAAATCAATGGGTTTCGTTGGTTGTTGATTTCAGTAACTACATCTTCAATGATTTTCTTATTTCGTTCATCACTTTCCGTTAACCATCGGTAGATGTCTGCGATATGTGGACGAATTTCAGTATGGGTCAACTCCATAGGTGGGGTATTAAATAATTTCCGAACAATTACCCGTTGCTCAAAATGATGCCGACTATCCGTTTTGACTGAATGACGAATGGGGCCTGCCTGCATGAAAACAATGGGTTGATGTCCATCCTGTCTTTGAGGCGTTGCGGTTAATCCGACGACATATTTTGCATGGACTTCATTTAACAGTGCTTCGTACTTTGGTGCGGAAAGGTGATGGCATTCATCAATAATAATCTGGCCATAATCAAATAGCGTGTCATCAACGGAGTTATCGCTGCGGTTTATCATGCTTTGGTAGGTTGCTACATCAATCTGCCCTGTGGCCTTACGTTTACCACCGCCGATAACTCCAATTTCTGCTCCATCGATGAAGCTGGTTAGTCGTTCTTTCCATTGATCCAGTAAGTGCCGACTGTGAACAAGAATCAATGTATTAACCTTTCTTTTAATAATTAGGCCAATGGCGGTTACTGTTTTACCAAAAGCCGTAGGTGCATGAAGAATACCGACATCGTGCCGGTTTATATCGGCTACGGCTTTCTTTTGATCCTTGCGCAACCCTCCTTTGAATTTGATCCCTTTTAAAAGAATACCAGGTCGTCTTTTATCGTTGATTTTAATCTCAATTAACTGTTCATTGAGAACGGAAATCACTTCATCTATACAGCCCCTGGGTAGCGAAAGATAGCCTTGCTCTATATGCGCCAGACAAATAAACCGTGGAATCCCCTGAGTTGAAAATCGCAGCGCCTGTGTTTTGAAGAATACCGGATTTGAAAAGCTGGCTAAACGTTTCAACCTTGCTAACAAGACTTGAGGAAGGTCTTCTGTGGGGATATAGATTCGGTTAGCCAAAACCAGTTCTATGATAGCCGGGCAGTCTGGAATGGGTTCATTGCCAACGGGAAGACCTTTTTCCCATGGTTTAATATCATCCTTTATTTCTGTAGTCCCTGTAAGTGTTGCTTCCAAACAGGAATTAACTCTCATGGCTGGTACTCTTTTAATCGATGCCAGGAAAGACCATTGGTCTGCAAATGCCTGGAGGCGTTCATCAACAAATGCGCTGTTGCCTATTTTTCTCGGGCCATGCTGCAAAGGCAAAGCAATCAGGTTACCGAATCCACCGGTGGGTATTAAGTCTTGATTGGGGAATAAACGATCATAGGAATCAAAGGATAGACCAGCATGATTTTCCATGGCTTTATCCAGCAGGGCAAAGCCCAGTTTTCTGGCATCTTTAGCGGCAATTGGGTTATCGAAAAATATCCAGGCATGGGCACCGTTACCTGAGCGAGAACGTTCCACTGCGCAAGATATTCCGAAATCCTGACACGCCGACCGAAAAGCACAAACTGCCTGCTGCCAGTCTGATTTATCAAAGTCAGCTGCTAGCAACCAACAATTATTGTCGCCAAGCAGCGGGTATAGCCCCAGTGTACATTTGCCTGCGAGATGATCATAAATCGCCCGGTCATCCAGGCGACTGAACGATCGATTTTGACAATCCCCGCACTTCACCTGGGGTTTGTTACACAGGCCAGAAACCCATTCATTAGAGCAGGCTACCGAATAACCACTACGACCCTTTTTGTTCTCCCAACGTAGAGCATAAATGTCATCGCGACCTCTAAATAAACTACGGAAAAGCTTAACTTTCTGCTGAGGTGACATTTCCCTGGTGCAAGGAATTGATGACTCCTCGGTTATAGTGGGTTCACTATTTGATAGTGCAGCCTGACGTGCTAGCAAAGTGCGCTTTTCTTCTTCAAGCTTCTGTAAGCGCTTTTCGATCTCCACCAGTTCATTGTCAATTAACATGTCTTATTATCAGTGCTTATATAGCAAGTACCTAATAACTGAAAAATAAATAGCCACCACGATAAGCTAAAATGTCTAAAAATATCTAAAAAATGTCTAAGTTTGGGATTTAGATATTCGCCAGGATTTCCCCTCGGGCTTGATCAAGCCTTCATGTTTCAAGGCCTGCAGCAAATTTTTCACTTTATGGTTCTTCTGGGTTTTATCTAAAACATCAGGGAGCTTGTCTAGAAGTAAAGTATCAATATCTGAACGTTTGGCCTTGCCAAAACGTTCAATATATTCATAAATCAACTGCTTGTAGTGCTGGTCATCAAATCCTCGGTTACGAATATACTGAGCTTTATCACCGCTGTGATCAGCAACACGAGCAGAGATATGGAAATTCGGTTTACGGCCTTCTATAAGACTTTGCTGCTTAAGGCGCTTGGCTTGCTCATTGGTTAGTGATTTATGCTTTTGAACCCTATCTAGCAGAATTATATCATCGAGGGTTAGATTCGGTATCTCAGCAAGTTTACGTGCGTAATTCATATCAACCACTCTGCCCGTGATGGTGACCTGTACACGGTCGTCTGAGAGGTCATATTCAGGTAGCGGAAAGAAGCGCTTCTTTTGTATGATAAACATCTTTTTGATGCCACTACCTATGGTGTCAATCATATTCAGGTTAACCATGGCATCCGTCAAAAATCGATTACGATATCGTGATTCCGGCGCATCTGAATGTATCACCTGCTCAACCGAACCAGGAATAAAGCTACCAAGATTACTGAAGCACAAGTGGCCATCCTCAAACTCTATGACAGTAATTTTGCCTCCAGCTTCATAATCCTGGTGGGCAATCGCGTTGTTCAGTCCTTCTCTGATGATATAAGGGTCGTATTGATCCACTTCTTCTGGAAACAACGTCCCTTCTGCCAGATAGCGATACTTCAAATTTCGTATCTTATTAAATACCTGTTCTGCGCTAACTAATAAAGGACAAGAGAAATGTTCATAATCTCGTTCCATGCCGTCACGATCTTTCAGAATCCAGGTGATCGTTGCTGACGCTGGGTTAAGCCAATGAGAGGATTCTGATTTGCCAAGTAGAAGAATTGCTGCACGGGTAATGTTTCCATTGATGGTTAGCTTGGCTTTATTGAGAAATTTAATATTATCCCAAGTTTGAATTTCTCCAGAAAGCTTCGAGTGCTTAGTGGTATATTCTCTTCTGGCAATTCGAATGGCTTCTTCGTCTAAATCATCAACTGTTGCATTTTGGCAAAGTTCAGCACTCCAGTCATGCCCACGGCTCTGGGCCCGGATTCGCTCAATTTCTTCAAGATTGAGTGGCCCAAATGATTCTCCGTCACGACCATAATAATGACCATCCCATGCGACTGGAAATCCTTGCGGAGCAGCAGGAATCTCGAACAGAATTACTCTGCCATTAGCATGCTGTACTTCATGTATATCAACAAATGTAAGGCGGTTTGTGGTTTTATCGGCGATCTCTTTTTTTAGTGACTGCAGTTTTTTCGCCTGAGGGCGGAACTGAGAGTCCATGACAGATTGATCATTATTAACGCCGAACAATAGCCAAGCTTGCTTTTTTCCCTTAAGGTTTGCCTCATTACTTAGGGCAGAGAAATATTTGCCCAATTTATGGAGGTCATAATTATTTTTAGCTTCTTTAAACTCAATTACTTCTGTTTCGCCAGCGCTCTCAAGTAGTTGCTGAAGCTTATGCTCTATATTCATGTGGGTTACCTTCACACTATACTTACTACAATTCAACCTTTTGAACCAGTTGTTAATATAAACATCCTACTCCTAATCACGAAATAAAATATTCCAGTTTTCCCGTAGTTCACGTGTCACAGACTCAGACTAGCTGAGGCTTTACTGCAAAAAGTAGGTTTTCTTAAGAGATTGTTTTGTGAAGAAAAAAATGGTGGCTACGCCCTGATTTGAACAGGGGACCCCATCATTATGAGTGATGTGCTCTAACCAGCTGAGCTACGTAGCCTATATTTTTTGGTGCAGATTTTGAAGGGGCGGAATTCTCCCTGTTCACGCCCCTGTTGTCAAGTGTAACGCGCTTTTTCTGACCCGCAGTTTACACGTTAAAGCGGAAGTGTACGACATCCCCTTCGTGCATGATGTATTCCTTGCCTTCCAGACGCCATTTACCGGCGTCTTTCGCACCCTGTTCACCCTTGAATTTGATGAAATCTTCGAACGCGGTGACTTCGGCACGAATAAAGCCTTTTTCAAAATCGGTGTGAATCACACCTGCGGCTCTGGGTGCAGTGTCGCCTACCGAAATGGTCCAGGCGCGCACTTCCTGTACGCCGGCGGTGAAGTAGGTCTGCAGCTTGAGCAGGTGATAGCCGGCGTGGATTACGCGGTCGAGGCCGGGCTCTGCCAGTCCCAGTTCCTGCAGAAACTCTTCCGCTTCTTCCGGGTCGAGTTCGGCGATTTCGGATTCTATGGCGGCACATACGGGCACGACGTCGGCGCCTTCCTGGCTGGCGTATTCGCGCACGGCATCCAGATAGGGATTGTTTTCAAACCCGTCTTCTGCGACGTTGGCGATATACAGCGTGGGCTTGGCGGTGATCAGGTGTAGTTCTTGCAGCCAGGGCAGTTCGTTTTTGTCGATCTCCATGCTGCGTGCGGATTTGCCTTCCGATACGTGCGCCTGAATGCGTTGCATGAAGGCGAGTTTGGCCTTCGCTTCGCTATCGTTGGATTTGGCCATTTTACTCGCGCGCAGGGTCTGGCGTTCGATCGATTCCATATCCGCCAGTAATAGCTCGGTATTGATGGTTTCGATGTCGCTGAGCGGGTCGATGGTGCCGCTGACATGTACGATGTCATCGTTTACGAAGCAACGTACCACCTGTGCGATGGCGTCGGTTTCACGGATGTGACCGAGAAACTTGTTGCCTAGGCCTTCGCCTTTGGAGGCGCCGGCGACCAGGCCCGCGATATCCACAAACTCCATCGTGGTGGGGATGGTTTTTTTCGGTTTTACGATGTCTGCCAGCTGTTGCAGACGTGGATCGGGTACTTCGACGATGCCGACGTTGGGGTCAATGGTACAGAACGGATAGTTTTCTGCCGCGATGCCTGCTTTGGTAAGCGAATTAAAAAGGGTTGATTTACCGACATTGGGTAAGCCGACGATGCCGCATTTAAAGCCCATGGTGACTCCTGTTATTTGCTGTGAAGTTGCTGCATGGCTTTTTCAAGCTCGCCTGACAGCAAGGTAGGCATGATGTTGACAGAACGCTGGTTTGCATCCTGTATGCCTTCCAGCTCTAGTTTGGAAGGTGTGTGTAATACGTAGTTGACTACCTGGTTTTTATCGCCGGGGTGGCCGATACCGATGCGTAGTCGATAAAAATCTTTGCCGATGTGATTGATGATGTCACGTAGACCATTGTGGCCTCCGTGGCCACCGGACTGTTTCAGGCGATTATCGCCTGGCTCCAGATCGAGCTCATCGTGTACCACCAGAATCTGTTCTGGCGTAATCTTGAAGTATTTGGCCAGCGCCGCAACCGACTGGCCGCTGCGATTCATAAAGGTGGCGGGTTTTAACAGGTAGATATCTTTATCGTAGGCACTGAATTTCGCCGTTTCACCGAAAAAGCGTGATTCATTGCGCAGGCTGACATGATGATCCTGTGCCAGCTGATCCACCAGCCAGAATCCGGCATTGTGACGGGTAGCCTGATAGTTAGCCCCGGGATTCCCGAGGCCGACTATCAGGTGTATATCGGCCTGTCGAACTGCCAACGAGTGTTACTCTTCGTCAGCCTCTTTGGCGCCAGCAGCTTCAGCATCCGCTTCTACTTCATCGGTGGCTTCCGCATCGTCGTCTGACATGGCTTTGGTGACGTTAACCGTAACCACGCCGGCATCGTGCTCTTCGCCGTGGGTCAGTTCCAGTATCTCGACGCCTTCAGGGCATTTGATGTCGGACAGGTATAGAACTTCACCGAGTGCCAGGTTGGCAAGATCCAGTTGCAGAAATTCAGGCAGATCTTTAGGAAATGCAATGATTTCAACTTCACTGATCAGGTGGTTGATCTGGCCGCCGTCTTGCTTGACGCCGTGGCAGATGTCTTCATTTAGGAAGTGGATAGGCACCGTGATATGCAGAGCATGTTCGTTATCAACGCGCTGAAAATCGGCGTGCAGGATACGGTGCTTATAGGGATGACGCTGTAAATCACGCAGGATAACGTCAACCTTTTTCTTGCCCAGTTCTAGCGATAATACCTGAGTGTAGATGGCTTCGTTGTTAAGCTGGTGGATGAATTCATTGTGTAGCAGAGAAACCGATACCGGCTCTTCTTTACCACCATAAACGATTGCAGGAACCATTTCGGTCTTTCTGAGGCGGCGGCTCGCACCTTTCCCAAAGTCAGAACGAGGTTCAGCATGGATTTCAATTTTTGCAGACATAGCTGTACTCCAGATTTTATAAGTTAAAATAAAAAATCACCCGGAGGTGATTTTTCCTTCCCTTGCGACCAGGAAAGGATCGTCAGTCCATGTAAAGAGAACTGACTGATTCTTCAAAGTGAATGCGGCGAATGGTTTCCGCCAGCATCCAGGCCATCGATACCGTTCTGACTTTTTCACAGTTCCGAGCAGCCTCAGACAGTGGAATGGTATCGGTTACAATCAGTTTGTTGATGACTGAATTGTTTAAATTCTCTATCGCATTGCCGGATAGCACGGGATGCGTACAGTAGGCAAATACACTGGCCGCACCATGTTTTTTGAGTGCATTCGAGGCCTGACATAAGGTGCCGGCGGTATCCACCATGTCATCTACAATGATACAGGTCTTGCCCTTGACGTCACCGATGATATGCATCACCTGAGCCAGATTGGGCTTCGGACGTCGTTTGTCGATGATCGCCAGTTCGGCATCACCCAGTTGTTTGGCGACGGCGCGTGCCCGTACCACTCCGCCCACATCCGGTGAAACCACGATCATATCCGGGTATTCCTGTTTCCAGATATCGCCCATCAGTATCGGCGAGGCGTAAACGTTATCCACCGGTCGGTCGAAAAAGCCCTGAATCTGGTCGGCATGTAGATCGACGGTGAGTACCCGGTCAACGCCGACACTGGTTAGCATGTTGGCGACCACCTTGGCGGTAATCGGCACGCGTTGTGAGCGAACCCGGCGATCCTGTCTGGCGTAACCAAAGTAGGGGATAACGGCAGTAATGCGGTAGGCCGATGCGCGTTTAACCGCGTCGATCATGACCAGTAGTTCCATCAAGTTATCGTTGGTGGGTTTACAGGTGGGCTGGATGATAAAGACATCCTTGCCGCGCACATTGTCGCGTATCTCTACGGATATCTCGCCATCACTAAAGCAGCTGACACTAGCGCGACCCATTGGAATGTCCAGGTGTCTGGCAATAGCATGTGCCAGATCGGGATTAGCATTTCCCGTAAACACCATCATGTCGTGTGTGACGTTACCGACCATCTGATTTCAACGCTTGTATTTTAAAATGGCTGGGTCGGAAGGGTAAATAGAATACATCCTGTATTGCACCCTGCTGACACAGTGAGTTTGGTTAAAGCAAAACCGTTTTCTGGCTATCCCTGTCTGCCCCTGCGGGCCGCCGTTGGCGTTTAAAAATCAATCCGCTTGATTTTTGTTGAACCGGTTACGGTTCAAATTCTGCCGCGGTCTTCGTCGTTTAAACGAACTAAACTTCGGCAGTGATTTTAATATGGCTGGGCCGGAAGGATTATGTCGGACTCCTGTCCTCCACCCTACGGGCCGCTTACGCGTTTAACTTTGTTCCCGACAAAGTTAGTCGAACCTTTTTTCGGTTCAAATCCTGCCTCAGTCTCCGTAGTTAAAAGCTAACGGGCTTTAACAGTTTACTCAATATGGCTGGGCCGGAAGGATTCGAACCTACGCATGCTGGGATCAAAACCCAGTGCCTTACCGCTTGGCGACGGCCCAATAATTCAATTGCCTGACTCAAAACAGGCGCTAGCAACAGGGTTGATATTCATCCCTCTGGCTACATACCCGATCCAGGGATCAGGAATTTGCGATTTTACGATATTTGCTTTTTCAGCACTATCAAAAATCGCATAGATACAGGAACCAGTTCCTGTCATTCTGGCCGGGCTAAACTGTGTAAGCCAGTCTATCGCAAGCTGTATCTCAGGGTAGAGTCTACAGGCGACTGTCTGGCAGACGTTTTCACCGCTGCCGTCCAGAAAGGCGCGTATTGTGATAGGATGGCAATCGCGTGTCAAATGCTTAGATGAAAAAACTTCCTGTGTTGACACAAAAATTTGCGGATGCAGGATTAAATACCATGATTCGGGCAAATTTATCGGCTCCAGGTACTCTCCAACCCCTTCCGCCCAGGCCGACTGGCCAAAAATAAATACCGGTACGTCGGCGCCCAGTTGCAGGCCAATCTGCTGTAATTCGCTGCGGCTTAATCCCAGTTCCCACAGTTTGTTGAGTGCCATCAGAGTGGTGGCTGCATCCGAACTGCCGCCGCCCAGCCCTCCACCCATCGGAATATTTTTCTCTATCGAGATATCCACGCCCTGGCGGGTGGCACTATAGCGTTGTAGCAGCTGTGCCGCGCGCACGATCAGATCCTGTTGCGGGTCGACGCCCTCATTGCCGCAGATGCGACGGATGGAGTGCGCTGTTTTAACGAAACTCAGCTCATCATAAAGCTGGATGAACTGAAACACCGTTTGCAGGTTGTGATAGCCATTTTCGCGTCTACCAGTGATGTGCAACATCAGGTTGAGTTTGGCCGGCGATTGCAGTTGCAGGGTTTGCTGCATGGCTATTCGGGAAACGCCGGAAACAGATCGGAGCTGGAGCTGTTTTGCTCGGGCTGCCATTGGTCAATCACGATTTTGAGCGCGATGTTGTCTCTTTTCATATAGATTTTGTGGGGCAACAGCGGGTTGTTGTACTGCTCCAGCTCTGCCCGGGTGTAATCCAGGTAGTTAATCTTCCAGCGATCCTGGGTCAGGGTGCTGGCGAGGCCCGTGTTATCGAGCGTCTGGGTATAGCTGGATTGCGCGTGGTTGATGCCTTTGATCCAGGATTCCAGTCCATCAACCGGTATCGACCAGCCGGTGGACTGCTGTAGTACCTGTTCGGCATTCTGGCCGTAATAGGAGTCGCCTTCGGAGGTCGTCAGTGAAACTTCGGCAGCGTTTCTTTGCAGCTGAATCATGCCCTGGCCGAGCGCCGCTTCCAGTTTTAAGGTGGAATGGTCTTCAGCAATGATCCAGTTCAGGCCCAGGTTATAGACGTCATTATCGATGAACAGGGCGACCCGGCCGCGTATGCCCCAGGTCTGGAAGCTGGACATCTGTTGCTGGCGCTGTTGCCAAAGCTGCAGTTTTTGCGGCGTGGTTAGTTCGGGTTCGGGTGCAGTGGTCGCGCAGCTGCTGAGGAGCATGATGAGTAATGGCAGAAGGAAAAAAAAGTGCATGGGTAATTGTCGTTGAGTGTTATGCGGCCAGCCGGTTGCTGAAGCGGCTGTCGGGTGTGTATGTCTGCAGGCGCGCATTCCTGAGCCGACTGTTTGTCTGTAAATCAACGCGCTACCGGGGCGGTTATTGCTGGTTAAAGCGCTTCATGGTTTTCAGGATAAATGGATCGTCAGGGGTCTTTTCAAGCGCACTCTTCCATACACCGAGGGCTTCCTTGTGATTCCCGCTAACCCACAACACTTCACCCAGATGGGCGGCAATTTCGCCATCTTCGACCTGCGACAGGGCTGTTTTTAACAGACGAATGGCTTCATCATAGTTGCCCAGTCGGTAATTAACCCAGCCAAAGCTGTCGATAATGGCGGGGTCTTCCGGTTTGATCTGTATCGCACGCTCAAGATACTGATAGGCTTCCTGGATGCGGTCGGTGACATCGGCGAGGGTGAATCCAAGGGCATTCAGGGCATGGGCATTATCCGGTTCGGTTTCCAGAATTGTGCGCATATCGGCTTCCAGCAGTTCGACATTACCAATCGATTCGCCGGTCAGGCCGCGTGCATACAGCAGATCGGTGTTGCCGGGAATGAGTTCCAGTCCTTCGCTGTAATTCTGGATCGCTTCTCCGAACTGTTTGTTGTGCTTCAATACTTCGCCGCGGGTCAGGTAGATACGTACCAGAGAGGACTTGGACTGGTGTTGCGAAGTGATTTTTTTCAGGAAATCGAGAGCTTCGCTGGTATCGCCCTGCAACGCGATCAGCTGTGCGGTTCGCATCTGCGCATCAAACACATACTCGCCGGAATCGACTGTGATATACCACTCGATGGCATGCTGATATTCACCCTGGCTTTGCTTGATGCGGCCAAGGTAGTAGCGTGCTTCGCCGATGCGCAATCCGGTATTGAGCAGGCTGCGGAAGTAGTTTTCGGCGGACTTAAAGCGTTGAGACTCGAGCGATAGCAGGCCGAGGGTATACAGTAAATCCGGGTCATTCGGTGCCAGTAGCTGAAGTTTTTCAAACTCAATGCGCGCCACCTCATACTCCTTCACATCCACTAGCAGGCGCGCGTAGGACAGGCGTAGTTGCTTGTTATCGGGTTGGCTTAAAACGGCTCGCTTGAGGCTGATGACCGCTTCATTACGGCGGCCCATTTTTATCAGGGTCTGCGCTCTGAGCGCATGAGCATCCAGGATATCCTTGATCGCCAGTGCATTATCCAGGTATTCGAGGGTTTCTTCCAGGCGGTTTGAGCGGGATGCCAGATGACTGTGTAAAAAATGTGCGTAAGCGTAACCGCTGTAACTATCGGCGATCCGTTTGGAAACCTTAAGCAGGGTGTCGGTGGTTTTTTCGCGCGCCAGCAGGCCGAGAATCGCCACAAAAGTCTGATCTGAAATCTGTGGCTGCAGGCTAATGACCCGGTCCAGATAGTAAAAGGCCCGGTCGGCATTTTCCTGTCGAATGTATATCGCAGAAATGACCTGCATCGCTTCCGAGTTATCCGGTTGCAGTAGTAGCCAGCGTTCGGCTGCCATCTGAGCGGCATTCAGGTCCTGCGCAAAAATAGAAATCCGCACCGCTCTTTCGGCGATCCTGGGATCATCCAGGCTGAGGGCCAGGTTCAGGTAGGTGTCCACGGCCAGTGACGATTCCCCGGTGTTTACGGCCAGTTCTCCAACCAGCAGTTGATAGACAGGGTCTTTGTCCATCGATGTGGTTGCACCCAGCGTGTAAATACGTTCAGCCGGGCGTTGTAACGGCTGATCGTTGCTCTGTCCGGTGCCGCTGATACTGGCGCAGGACGATAATAGCAGGCTGCCAATCAGGGCGGTGAAGATTTGCTGGTAGCCGGGAAACTGTTTAAAAGGCATATAAAAACCTGAGTAAATTTTAAGCACTGTCGATCCGATTGAGTGTAGCATCCACGCAATATTGCGAGAAGGGTAATCTGTTAAATGAGTTGGTAAGATCAATACAAGCGAACTTTGTTCCATGTTTTTATCGGCTTGTTGTTAAGAAGGTGTTTAGTATTCTTGCTATTCGGCTTTCAATGCCTGAAAATTGCGCGTTAATTTTTGACTGAATTGAGCGCATGCCCCTAATCGCACTGGGAATTAATCATAAGACTGCACCGGTAGAAATCCGTGAAAAAGTGACGTTTGTTCCGGAGCAGATGGTTAATGCGCTGTATCAGGCCGTTCATCTTCCGGAAGTTAACGAGGCGGTCATCGTCTCTACCTGTAATCGTACCGAGCTGTATTGCGAGGTCGGCGAGCAATACCAGAATTCCCTGATGCACTGGTTGTCCGAGTTCCATGCTGTGGAACCGGGGAAGCTTGAGCCTTATATCTACCAGTACCGTGAAAATAAAGCGACTGAGCATCTTTTCCGGGTTGCCAGCGGCCTCGACTCGATGGTGCTGGGCGAACCACAGATTCTGGGGCAGTTGAAATCTGCCTACGATACTGCGTGTGCTAATAACTCCGTTAAAACCGTATTGGGGCGCCTGTTTCAGCATGGCTTCACGGTCGGAAAAAAGGTGCGTACCGACACCGCGATAGGATCCAATCCAGTGTCAGTCGCGTTTGCAGCAGTATCTCTATCGAAGCAGATTTTTGGCGACTTATCTAACAAGAAAGCGTTGATGATTGGTGCGGGTGAAACCATCGAACTCGCTGCGCGTCACTTTAAAGGGCAGAATATTGGCAGTATTACGATTGCCAATCGCACACTCGAACGAGCGCAGGCGCTGGCCGATCAGCTGGGCGCAAAAGCGGTCTCCATCAGCGAGATTCCCGAACAGCTGGTGTTTGCCGATATCGTGGTTTCTTCCACCGCCAGTCAGTTACCGATACTGGGCAAGGGTGCGACTGAGTCGGCACTCAAAAAGCGTAAGCACCGGCCCATTTTCATGGTGGATCTGGCGGTGCCCAGAGATATCGAGGCCGAAGTCGGTGATCTGGATGATGTATATCTGTATACCGTCGATGATCTGAAAGAGGTTATCGACGAGAATCGGCGTTCACGCGAAGAGGCGGCCACCGAGGCGATGGATATCATCCAGACCGAGGTAGTGCACTTCGATCACTGGGTCAGAACCCATAAGTCGGCGGATGAAATTCGCCTGCTACGCCAGAAAGCCGAGCTGATCAAGCAGGATTGTCTGAAGAAAGCGCGTAGTATGCTGGAGAGCCGGGAAGACGTGGATAAGGTGCTGGAGTCTCTGGCCAGCAACCTGACCAATAAACTGCTGCACGGTCCAACCATCGAAATGCGCAGAGCACTGAAAGAAGAAGATCAACCGCTGATCGACCTGTTGCATTCGCTGATCAATCACCCTAATTAATTAAACCAGCCGTTTTCCGGGACATATCTATCCATGCAGGCATCCATTCTATCCAAACTCGAGCTATTGAGCGCACGCCATGAAGAGATCGCGGGGCTGCTTTCCGAGCCGGAAGTGATCAACGATCAGAACCGTTTTCGCGGCCTGTCGATGGAATATGCACAACTGGAGGATGTAGTTAAAGTCTTCGATGAGTATCAGGGGGCGGAACAGGATGTCGTCGCAGCACAAGAGTTACTGGGCGAAAATGATGCGGAAATGCGCGCCATGGCTGAGGCCGAAATCGATGATGCGCGCGAACGCATGCAGCGCCTTGAGCTGGATCTGCAGAAACTGCTGTTACCGAAAGATCCGAACGATAATAACAATGTATTCCTTGAAATCCGGGCCGGAACCGGTGGTGACGAGGCGGCTATTTTTGCCGGTGATCTGTTCCGCATGTATAGCCGTTATGCAGAAATCAGGCGCTGGCAGATCGAAGTGCTGAATACCAATGAAGGCGAGCATGGTGGTTACAAGGAGATTATCGCGCGTATTGTCGGCGCGGGCGCCTATTCCAACCTGAAGTTTGAGTCAGGCGCGCATCGGGTGCAACGCGTGCCGGAAACCGAATCACAGGGCAGGGTGCACACCTCTGCGGCAACGGTTGCGGTGATTCCGGAAGCGGAAGGTGTGGAAAAAATGGATATCAATCCGGCCGATATCCGGGTGGATACGTTCCGTGCTTCCGGCGCTGGTGGGCAGCACGTGAACAAGACCGATTCCGCTATCCGTATAACCCATCTGCCGACCGGTACGGTGGTCGAGTGCCAGGATGAGCGTTCTCAGCATAAAAACAAGGCGCGCGCGATGTCCCTGTTGCAGTCCAGAATCTACGATGCGGAAAAGCGCAAACAGGATATGGAGCAGGCGGCAGAACGTAAGTCTCTGGTAGGTAGTGGAGATCGTTCCGAACGTATCCGCACCTATAACTATCCGCAGGGCCGCCTGACCGATCATCGGATCAATCTGACCCTGTACAAACTGGACGATATCATGCAGGGCAACCTGAGTCTGGTGATAGAGCCGCTGTTGAATGAACATCAGGCCGAACAGCTGGCCAATCTGTCTGATGACTATTAAGTACCGCTAATCTTTACTCTGGCAGCGTATGAGCGAAAGCATCAAGCAGCTACTCGAGTGGGCCACTGAACAGCTTTATTCGAACAGTTGCAGCGCCCGTCTGGATAGTGAGATTCTGCTGGCACACTGTCTGGACAAAAACCGCAGCTACCTGCTGACCTGGCCGGAACAGATCCCAACTATTGAGCAGCAGGAATGCTTACGTGAGCTGGTGCGGCGGCGACTGCAGCCACAGCCGGTGGCGTATCTGGTCGGGCATAGAGAGTTTTACTCGATGCAGTTGATCACCACACCGGCGACACTGGTGCCGCGTCCAGAAACCGAGCTACTGGTCGATACCGTGCTGGAGCTGATCGAGGGGCGCAGTTCAGTGGATATACTGGAGCTGGGCACCGGCACTGGTGCGATTGCGCTGGCATTAAAGAAACATGCGCCGGCGGCTCAGATTAGCGCAACCGATATCAGTGCCGAGGCGCTGGCCGTGGCGCGTGCGAATGCGCACAAGCACCAGCTTGAGATTGAATTTATCCAGTCTGACTGGTATCGGCAGACCGAATCTCGGCTGTTCGATCTGATTGTGTCTAACCCTCCCTATATTGCGGCCACCGATCCTTACCTGAGTCAGGGGGATTTACCGGCTGAGCCACGTCAGGCGCTGAGCAGTGGTGAAACCGGACTGGAAGCGCTGGAACTGATTATCAACGACGCCACAGGACATTTGAAACCTGCTGGCTGGATTGTGCTGGAACATGGCTACGATCAGCAGTCATCGGTGACTGCGCTGTTGCAGGATGCGCATTTTAAAGACATCAGAACCCTGCGCGATTTTAATCACCTCCCACGCCTCACGCTGGCCAGAATATAATCAATAGCACCTAATAAATTGTTGTAATTTAAACAGGGGCATCGTAGGCTTTGCGGCATGACTGAGCAGATCCATATTCGAAAAAGAATGGTTTGCCTGGTGCCTGGTGACCAACAGTCCACGGCGCAGGAAGCCTGTATTGCCCTGCGTGGCATTCAGGGTGTGCACGATGCTCAAGCGATCTCTGCGCATCGCCTGTCGCTAACCTACTCGCTGGAATATCTGTCGTTTGAACTGATAGAAGAGTTGCTGCGCGAATTGGGTTATTTCCTGGATGACTCGATGTTTTCCAAAGTGCGTCGTACGATGTTTCAGTATCTGGAAGACAATGTGCGCGAAAAACTGCATGTGGATGAAGAGAAGCAGGCACTGGTGTGTGATATCGATGCCGAGTTACCGCATGATGAGCCGGAAAAATACTGGAATAATTACCGTTAACGCACCCGCCTGCTGAACCCTGTTTGCAGCACTTCTTCCAGTTATTGTGATTTTACCCCGTCCCCCAATGGATACCCTGTCTGATGAATGACGAACAGCTTCTGCGTTATGGGCGGCAAATCCTGTTGCCTGATATCGATCTGGCCGGGCAGACCCGAATAAAAAATGCAACCGTGCTGCTGGTTGGTCTGGGAGGGCTGGGTTCCGCGATCGCATACTATCTGGCGGGAGCGGGTATCGGGCATCTGATTCTGAACGACTTTGACCGGGTGGACTGGACCAATCTTCAGCGCCAGATCGTGCATAACGAGTCCCGTATCGGGGTCAACAAGGCTGAATCCGCACGACAAACCCTGGTGGCGCTGAACTCAGACATCCAGATCGATGCCATCAGCCAGCGTCTGGATAAGCCGGCCCTGCTGGAGCTGGCGCAACAATGTGATGTGATTGTGGATGGCACCGATAACTTTGCCAGCCGTCAGCTGATCAATGAAATCAGCCTGCGCAGCGCAAAGCCGCTGGTGTCGGGCGCGGCGATTCGGATGGAAGGGCAGCTGAGTGTATTTAATGTGACGGCTAGCAGCCCCTGTTATCAGTGCCTGTACGGAAATAGTGCCAACGATGAGCAGTTGACCTGTTCCGAAAATGGCGTGCTGGCACCGGTGGTGGGTATTATCGGTGCGATGCAGGCGACCGAAACGCTGAAGCTGATTGCTGGATTCGGACAGACGCTGGATGGCCGATTACTGTTGCTGGATGCGAAGAACATGCATATTCGTACCCTCAAGCTGGTACAGGATCCACACTGTGAGTGTCATGGCCTGAGGGGCTCAGTCCTGCTGAGTGACGCGCAGTCCGGCCTTCCTTAACTGCGCGACCAGGCCGTCTTCTCCGATCAGATGAGCGCAGCCTACCAGGACCATCTCGGTGTCTGGGGTTTGCAGCAGGGCATTGATCTGCGGCAGCCAGTTTTGATTACGCTCAACCAGTAACTGCTGATAGACCGCATTAAACTCACTTTTCATCGGCTCAATAAACAGGGTTTCCAGCTGTTTGCTATCCCCGTCGCGCCAGCTTTGGATCATCAGTGGAAACTCCACGGGCAGGGTTTTTATGTCTTCCAGCGTCTGTTCGATCATCTGATCTTCCTGTCCTTCGCCCATACTGGCGAGAAACTCAATCTGCTGTTGCACGCTTTCCAGCGCCAGAGTGGGTTTGTGGTCGAGTCTGGCGCGCTCGTAATAATACTGATCTACGCCATCACTGCCTATGCCGAGCTTGCTCAGCTCCAGCAGCGTCAGGGTCATGCTCAGCATCGAAGGTTTGAAATGACTGAACTGCTTCAGCGTTAGTTGTCTGGAATGCAGGTAAGTCTCCAGTTTGCGCAGGGTCTGAGGGCTGAAAAAATCACTGATCTGGCGCTCAGGAGGCAGACTGACGGCGGCTATCAACTGGTTTTGAAAGGCTGTCTGCCGGGTACTATCGATGTCCGTTTCAAACACCAGTTGAGTCGATTGTGCATACGCGCTTTCGAACGAGGCCGGTAATGGGAAATCGCTGGCGCGTAGTAAATGTATGGTGCCTGCCAGGAAAAGCCGGTTGGGTCCTGCTTCAACCAGCCATACCGGGCTGGAGGCGAATGCTGACTGGGCCAAAAAGAGTAGAGCGAAAAAGCCGTGTTTGATTGTCATTAGTTGGGGTGTTCAGGGTTAAGCGGGATGATTAATATGCAGATAGTCACCGCTGCTGTCAAAAGTGAATTGATACCTCAATCAAAAACCGACTAAAATGGTCTGCTTAATTAATACAGGTTGCTGCTGATGGATTTCTCTCGACGTTTTGATGTGATTGTAATTGGTGGTGGTCATGCCGGTACCGAAGCGGCGCTCGCCGCTGCGCGCATGGGTGCGAATACTTTATTGCTAACACATAATATCGATACGCTCGGGCAGATGAGTTGCAACCCGGCGATTGGCGGTATTGGCAAGGGCCACCTGGTGAAAGAAATCGATGCGTTGGGCGGCGCGATGGCGCTGGCGGCGGACCGGGCCGGTATCCAGTTTCGGATTCTGAACCGGCGCAAGGGGCCGGCAGTACGCGCAACACGAGCGCAGGCGGATCGTCAGTTATACCGTGCGGCGATACGTGAAGTACTGGAAAATCAGCCTAATCTATCGCTGTTTCAGCAGCCGGTTACCGATCTGATCGAAAAAGACGGCCGTATCGAAGGTGTAGTGACCCAGATGGGTCTCAATTTTTATGCATCCAAAGTAGTGCTGACGGTGGGTACTTTTCTGGCCGGCAAGATTCATATCGGTCAGGCCAATTACAGCGGTGGCCGCGCTGGTGATCCACCCGCAACCACACTGGCAGCCCGTCTGCGTGAACGCCCATTTCGCATGGGGCGGTTAAAAACCGGAACGCCTGCGCGGCTGGATCGGAAAACACTGGATTACTCCAAAATGCAGGAACAGCCCGGCGATGACCCGCTGCCGGTATTTTCTACCATGGGCTCGGTCGATCTGCATCCGCGTCAGGTCAGTTGCCACATTACCTATACCAGTGAACAGACACATGACATTATCCGTGGCGGTCTGGACCGTTCCCCGCTGTTTAGCGGTGTGATTGAAGGCACCGGGCCACGTTATTGCCCATCGATTGAAGACAAGGTGGTACGCTTTGCGGATAAAACCTCGCATCAGATTTTTGTCGAGCCGGAAGGCCTGAATCTTTCAGAGGTTTACCCGAATGGTATCTCCACCAGTTTGCCCTACGATATTCAGGAGCGTCTGATCCATAGTATTGCGGGCTTTGAAAAGGCGCATATCATTCGCCCTGGCTATGCCATCGAGTATGATTTTTTTGATCCGCGCGATCTGCGCCCCGATCTGCAGACACATTTTTTTGAAGGGCTGTATTTTGCCGGGCAGATAAACGGCACTACCGGTTATGAAGAAGCCGCTGCACAGGGTCTGCTGGCCGGAGCGAATGCCGCAGCGGCGGTGCTCGGTAGAGAGCCGTTAACGCTGTCCCGCTCCCAGGCCTATATGGGTGTGCTGGTGGATGATCTGATCACGCGCGGCACCAGTGAGCCGTATCGAATGTTTACCAGTCGGGCGGAGTACCGCCTGATTCTGCGTGAAGATAATGCCGATTTAAGGCTGACCGAGATCGGTCGCAGTCTGGGTCTGGTGGATGAGCAGCGCTGGGTTGCCTTCAATCAATACCAGGAAGAGTTGGAGCGGCTTAATCAGATATTGAAAGACGGCTGGGTGCGCCCGGACACAGTCGAAGAAGAAACGCTCAAGCCGCTGTTGACGACACCGCTGATACGAGAGTATCGGCTGTCAGAAATGTTGCGTCGTCCTGAGATCGGGATTGCGGATTTGATGCCACTGCTCGAAAACGAGGAAGGTTTTTCGCCAAGAGCGCTGGAACAGGTCGAGATCAACAGTAAGTATTCCGGCTACCTTTCGCGCCAGCAGGATGAAATCAATAAGGCGCTGAAGCACGAGACTACACAGCTGCCGGCCGCGATGGATTATCTGGAGGTTAAGGGATTGTCGAATGAAGTACGTCAGAAGCTGCAGGATGTACGGCCCGCGACGATCGGCCAGGCCGGACGCATTTCAGGCATTACACCAGCCGCCATTTCCCTGTTGCTGGTGCATCTGAAGCGCCAGCCAGCGGTTCAGAAAAGCGCCTGATGATGCCGTGTTGCATTAGCGCTTGTCTGCCGTCGAATCGCGCAAGTCGATGTTAACCGCCCTGTTGCAGACCGGTTTACGGCAGCTTGATATTGCTTTTGATGATGAGCAG
Organism: Gammaproteobacteria bacterium; assembly: GCA_014382695.1. Classification (GTDB taxonomy): domain Bacteria; phylum Pseudomonadota; class Gammaproteobacteria; genus JACNJF01. Next base: position 26,211 of record JACNJF010000024.1, read on the forward strand.
GTCGAAAAGCTCAGGATTTATCTGGAGCTGATGCAGAAGTGGAATAAGGCTTATAACCTGACGGCCATTACCGAGCCACAAAAAATGGTGGCCTATCATGTGCTGGACAGCCTCTCTATCATGCCTGAGTTTGACCCGCATAGCCGTTGTCTGGATGTCGGTACCGGAGCCGGGTTACCCGGAATACCGCTTGCTATCATGTTACCGCAGTCAGACTGGGTGCTGCTCGACAGCAATGGCAAGAAGACACGCTTTGTGCAACAGGCCGTCGCGTACTGTCGCTTATCGAATGTTAAAGTTGTGCAGTCACGGATTCAGGATTATGATGCCGAGTCTTCATTCGATGTGATCGTGAGCCGGGCTTACTCGTCGCTACAGGATTTTGTAACTTCCGTTGCTCCGCTCTGGCAGTCAGGTTCCCGATTGATAACCATGAAAACAGAGCTGAGTAAGGCTGAGCTGGAGTCTCTGGACCCGCAAATCTATCAGCTGAAAGTCACTCCATTACAGGTTCCAGGTATCGCCCAGAAGCGTAGCCTGGTTACTATACAGCGACAGGAATTATGACCAAGACCATTACAATTGCCAATCAGAAGGGCGGCGTTGGCAAGACCACGACCTGCGTCAATCTGGCTGCATCACTGGCGGCGACCAAACGGCGCGTACTGCTGGTCGATATGGATCCGCAGGGCAACGCAACCATGGGTAGCGGAATCAATAAGAATGAACTCGAGTCCAGTGTGTGCGATGTACTGCTGGGTGAAATTTCAATCGAACAGTCGATCCTCAGGGTGCCGGAGGCCGGGTTCGATATTCTGCCTTCCAATGGCGATTTGACGGCGGCCGAAGTTCAACTGATCAACAAGATCGGGCGTGAGCGGCAGTTGACCCTGGCGCTGGAAAAAGTGAGCCATCGTTATGACTATATTCTGATCGATTGTCCGCCGTCGCTGAATATGCTGACCGTGAATGCGCTGGTCGCTTCGAATGGTGTGGTGATCCCCATGCAGTGCGAATACTATGCGCTGGAAGGCCTCAGCGCGCTGCTCGATACCATTGAGCAAATACGCATCAGTGTAAATCCAAAGATCAAGCTCGAAGGCCTGTTGCGCACCATGTATGACCCGAGAAATAATCTGTCGAATGATGTTTCCAGTGAGCTGGTGGAGCACTTTGGTGATAAGGTTTATCGGACAGTGATCCCTAGAAATGTTCGACTGGCAGAAGCTCCAAGTTACGGCCAGCCTATTTTACAGTACGACAAGAATTCGCGCGGATCGATGGCTTATCTGGCTCTCGCAGGCGAAGTACTGAGAAGAGATGCCAAACAGCATCATTATGTGAATTGATATGGTAGAAAAGAAAAAACGACTGGGGCGTGGTCTCGGTTCACTGATTGGGAATGTTAAGCAGGTTACCGAGGTTAGTGAAGAAGAGATGGCTTCGGGCCTGAGGATGTTGCCCATCGATAAGATTCAGCGCGGTGAGTACCAGCCGCGTAAACATTTCGATGAAGAGTCTCTGCAGGAACTGGCAAACTCGATTACGGCTCAGGGAGTGATCCAGCCGATCGTAGTGCGTCTTGAAGGTTCACATTACGAACTGATTGCGGGTGAGCGTCGCTGGCGTGCCGCACAGCTGGCGGGGCTGCAATCCATTCCGGCCGTGATCAGGCAGATTGATACGCAATCTGCTGCCGCGATAGCGTTGATTGAAAACATTCAGCGTGAAGATTTAAATCCACTCGAAGAGTCAGCTGCGTTACAGCGCCTGATCGATGATTTTCAGCTCACCCATATGCAGGTTGCGGAAGCCGTCGGGCGTTCCAGAGTGGCGGTGAGTAATCTTCTGCGTCTACTGGAACTGGCTGAACCGGTTAAGGATATGGTGAACAAGTCGCTGCTCAGTATGGGGCATGCACGCGCAATTCTGGCGCTGCCGACCGTCGATCAGCCGGAGATTGCTCGGCTCGTAGTCAATCGAGCATTATCGGTACGTGAAACCGAAGCGCTGGTCAAGAAAGCGCTTTCCCCGCAGGCAAAAAAGCCGCTCAAAGCGCCGGTAGATCCGGATATACAGCGTCTGGAGCAGCGTATCAGTGATAGCCTGTGTACCGAAGTAAAGATAAAGACGGGGCATAAAGGTGCTGGGCAGCTGGTGATTAACTTCCACAGTAATGACGAGCTTGATGGTATTTTGCAGCATTTCATGGGAAGTAACTGAAAGTTCAATGAATCGGCTGCGGCTTATATATTTATATTTATTAGATGTATAATTTTTTTGATTGACGATTGATTCTT
>JACNJF010000160.1 GCA_014382695.1 Gammaproteobacteria bacterium
CATGGCCGTCTCCAACTTATTGATAATAGTTATAATTTTTTAATATATATATAGTTACGCGGCCGTGTAAGGCGGCCGCGTAAGCTATCCTACAGGTTTCAGAAAAGCTTTACCTGCGTTTTCACAAAGCTACTAACTTTTATTTGACTTTAACGCTGCTTCCATCAGATCTTCACCGATATCGCCTTCAAATTTTTTCCATACTGGCTTCATCGCATTAACCCATTCTTTACGCTGGGCAGGCGTCAGTTCACGGATAATACCACCAGCATTGACGATGTTAGCTTTGGCTTCCTGGTTAACCTTAGCAGAGTCATTGTTACGCTCTTCGGTCACACCGCGCAGGATTTCAGCCAGTTGCTTACGCACGTCTTTTGGCAGTTCTTTCCACCACTTGTCAGACGTCACGACCAGATAATCAAGTACACCGTGATTGGTTTCGGTAACTCCATCCTGTACTTCAAAGAATTTCTTACCGTAGATATTTGACCAGGAGTTTTCCTGTCCATCGATAACCTTGGTTTGCAGGCCACCGTAAACTTCTTTAAACGACATTTTCTGAGGATTCGCATTCAGTTGCTCAAACTGCGCAACCAGTACGTCGGAGGCCTGAACACGGAAACGCAGGCCACTCGCATCGGAAGGCTTGATTAAAGGCCGGTTAGCAGACATTTGCTTCATGCCGTTGTGCCAGAATTCCAGACCTTTCAGACCACGACGGGTCATAGAGTTTTTCAGCTTTTCGCCATCTTTAGAGTTCTGAAAACGATCCACAGCTTCGATATCATCGAACACGAAAGGCAGGTCGAAGATACGGAATTTCTTGGTGAATTTTTCAAATTTTGAGAGCGAAGGAGCAGCCATCTGAACGTCACCATTCAGCATCGATTCCAGCACCTTGTCATCATCATACAGGGTTGAGTTAGGGAAGACCTGCATACAGGCTTTGCCGTTCATTTGTTCGTTTACACGCTTTTCCAGCAGGGAAGCAGCGATTCCTTTAGGGTGCTTGTCTGAGTTTGTCACGTGGCTGAACTTAATAACGATTTCACCAGCATCACAATTTGCGAGTGCGTTGGTGCTTGTAACAGCCAGAACAGAAGTAATGGCGAGGCCTAGTAGGGCTTTATGCATGTTATTTCTCCAAAGATTTTAGTGATTATAATGTCCGGCTCGAATGGAGCGGACTCAGCAGACTAGTTAAAGCACAATCTGTGCCAGAAAAAAAAATCCCTGAATGAACTTGTAAGCCACTGAATTATTGAAGCTTTCGACAGATTTCCATGTGTTTATCAGTAATCGAAGCGGCGGTTATCCACCCATTCCCCTTTATTCTATGGATGATGGCTGACTCAAAACCTGATACCTGAAACACATAACCCCCAACAGGCCTCAGTAACTCTGCGCCGCCACAACCCTGTTAGCGCCAAATTGAAGATACTCTTTAGGCGCTGACTATGACAAAATTCATCCCCTTATTCTCAACTACGCCAATCCTCTCTTTTGACTGCTCCGTTTCGATTTTATACCGCTCTCGCGGCGCTGCTGATTTCCTCAACCAGCCAGGCAGAGCCTGACTGGAGCTTTTGTTCGGTGCCGGTGGTCAGCCGTCAGCAGGTGATTGATCCTGCCTCAGTCGTCACCCTGATTAATGCCGACCAACTGTTCAGTGAAAATGCCGATTTCTTGCAATTCAGTGGTGATGTCAGTTTAGTGCGTGGCAATCAGCAGTTATCCGCAGACCTGCTGCAGCTGGATAAAACGGCAGGTACCATGTCCGCCAGTGGCAACCTGAGCTTTTCGGACAGCCTGCTAAGCCTGAATGCAGCACAGATAACATTGAACGACAGTAGCAGTAGCGGCGAATTTGAACAAACTGAATTCATGCTGTTTGAAAATCATCTGCGCGGTTCTGCAGGCCGCATCCTGCAGCAGGATAGCTACCATCAGGAACTGTTCGATGTGTCCTACACTACCTGCGATCCGGGACAGGATATCTGGTCACTGAATGCGAGCCGTCTCAGACTGGATCATCAGGATGGCCGTGGTACGGCCTATCATGCGGTATTCCGCCTGTATGACATTCCAGTTTTTTATTTTCCGTGGATGCAGTTCCCGATTGATAACCGCCGCATGAGCGGGCTTCTGGCGCCCACCATCAGCCTTTCCAACATCGATGGCACCGTGCTCGCATTGCCGTTTTACTGGAATCAGGCCGAAAACTATGACATGACGATAACCCCCATCAATTACAGCAGTCGCGGCCTGCAACTGAACACCGAAAACCGCTATCTGTTTCAGCAGCACAGCGGGCAGCTCCAGCTATCATGGCTGGATGATGACATCTCAGGAGAAACACGTTGGTATCAAGATTGGCAGCACCAGGCGGATCTCGGTCTGGGTATTCAATCATCGATACTGTTAAAACGCACTTCCGACAGCGAGTTTCTGGAAGATTTTGATAAGCTCGAAGGTATCGAACAGGTGGATTACCTGAAAAGCGCGCTAAAATTCACCGCTACCCCGGCAGGCTGGTCAGCTACGATGCTGTTTGAGGAATACCAGACCATTAATCTTGATCGCCCAGCCACAGCAGCCCCTTATAAAAGGTTGCCCAGTATCAACCTTGAGCGCAGTTTTCAATCCGACACTTCGCTGTGGCATCTGGACTGGGCGAATGAGTGGGTAAGTTTTGAGCGCGAAAGCAGCATTACTGGCGATCGACTGCATATTGCACCGATCATTAGCTTTCCAGTGGAGGATAGCTGGTATTTTTTCAAACCCGCGCTGCAGCTGGATTACACCCATTATTCACTGGATAACAACACGAATGACGAAAACACGATCGATCGCAGCCTGCCATTGCTGAGCATGGATAGCGGCCTGATCTTTGAGCGCGTGGCCAGCCAGCACAGAAACTGGCTACAGACTCTGGAGCCCAGACTCTATTTACTCTACGTCCCCTACGAGGACCAGAGCGCCATTCCAAAGTTTGACAGCGCGCTGCTAGCGGAAAATTATTCCAGTCTGTTCGTGAATAACCGCTTCAGTGGTGCCGACCGCGTGGGTGACACTCAGCAACTAAGTCTGGGTATCACCACACGGCTGCTGGACAAATCGAATCTTGAGTTTTTCAGTGCCAGTGTGGGCCAGGCCTATTATGCCGAAGAACGCCGGGTCAGTACCGGTACCAAGACCGATAGCCGGGAAAAATCAAGCCTGATGACGGTGATCAATTATCGCCCTGAGCCGAGCTGGACGATTCAACTGGCATCGGTATACGACCAGCTCGAAAAAGAGTCGACCCAGACCGACATCGCATTACGTCGTCATACCCCGACCTCGGCCTTTAATCTCGAATACCATTTCCGTAAAGACCAGCTGGAACAATCCACCCTTTCGTTTGTCTACCCAGTGACGCATAACTGGACGGCCTTTGCCAAACGTCAGTACTCGATCAAACATGAAAAGCCGGTACAGAACCTGGCTGGCCTGGCTTACGAAAGCTGCTGCTGGGGATTCAAGGTGCTATACGAAGAAAGTGCAGATTCCGATTTCCTTGAAGTCGACCGTTCGATTAATGTTCAGCTAACGTTCAAGGGCCTGAGCAATGCCGGAAAAGATATTAACTCAATACTCGAAAATGGTATCCTTGGTTATCAGGCGCCGTTTTAATATTCACCCTACTCAGCTCAATCATCCATGAAACGATTTTTTGTATTCCTTTTATTCTTCTCTTCGCTGGTTCAGGCACAGGCTCAAACCGGTTACATCGACTCGATCATTGCGATTGTCGAAGATGATGTCATCACCAACACCGAACTGACCAACGAAGTATCCAGAATACGTCAGGATTACGCCAGTAAAGGACGCAACCTGGCACCATCGAACTCGCTCAACCGGCAGGTGCTGGAGCTCATGATTATCAAATCTATCCTGATTCAGGAAGCCGCCCAGCGCGGCGTGACTATCACCGAGACCCAGCTCAATTCCACCATGCAGAATCTGGCCGCGAATAACAAAAAGACACTCGGACAGTTCCGCGAAGCGCTGCTGGCAAGCGGTATCGACTACGACGATTTCCGTGACGATATCAAGGATGAACTGGCGATCAATACCATCAAAAATAGTTATGCGAACCAGAATATCGACATTTCGGAACAGGAAATCGACGATTTCATCAATCGCCGGGGCAGCGACTCCGAGTCACTCGAATACAAACTGTCGCACATCCTGATTGCGTTACCGGATGGTGCCAGTACCGAACAGATCACGACTGCCCGCGTCAGGGCCGAAGACATCATTAGCCAACTCAAACAGGGGGCGGATTTTGCCGAACTGGCGCAAGATAATTCTGCCGGCGGCAATGCGCTCGAAGGCGGCGATCTGGGCTGGCGCAAACTGGCACAGATCCCCAGCCTGTTTACCGGCATCGTGCAACCGATGCAGATTGGCGAATATAGCCAGCCGATCCGCAGCGCCAGCGGGTTCCATCTGGTTCGACTGGACGACAAACGCGATTCCGAACAGGTCATCGTCGAACAGACCCATGCACGACACATCCTGATCAAGCCGGATCAGATCACCAGTGATGAACAGGCGCGTCAGCAACTCGAATCGATCCGTGAAGAAATTTTAAAAGGGGCCGATTTTACTGAGCTGGCGAAAAAATACTCCGATGATCCTGGCTCCAAGGGCCTGGGCGGTGATCTTGGCTGGTTCGATAAGGGCACCATGGTGCCCACCTTCGAACAGGTACTCGACTCAACGAGTCCTGGTGAGACCAGTGCCGTATTTCGTTCCAGATTTGGCTGGCACTTCCTGCAGGTACTGGGGCGCAAAAAAGTCGATGATACCGAAGAAACTAAACGCAAAAAAATACTCGAACAGTTGCAGACCCAGAAAAAGGACGAAGTGCTTGAGCTCTGGCAACGCCGCCTGCGCGATCAGGCGTTTGTTAAGGTGATGGATGACAATGCAGAATAATGGCTAAATCACACCGTCTTCCGGTCATCGCCATTACCAGCGGGGAACCCGCAGGCATTGGCCCCGAACTGATGGCCTATATCAATCCCGCCGATTTTGCAGCGCGTGTGGTGATTATCGGTGATCGAGACCTGATCCATGCTCGTGCCGTAAAAATCAGGCGTCCACTCAAACTGCAGGACTACCGACCAGATGCCACTGCTCCGCTCGATACGCTGGAGATATTACACCGCCCACTCAGCGTCGCGGCACAAGCCGGGCAACTGGAGGTAAAAAACGCCGCGTACGTACTCGATCTGCTGGATCAGGCCTGCGATGGCTGCTTGGCGGGTGAGTTTGATGCCATGGTGACAGCACCGATCCAGAAAGACATCATCAATCAATCAGGACTCAGCTTCAGCGGTCATACCGAATATCTGGCCGAGCGCTGTGGCGCTGAACTGCCGGTGATGTTGCTGGCGACACCGACCCTGCGAGTTGCGCTGGCAACCACCCATCTGCCATTAAGTCAGGTACCGGGGGCGATCAACCAGGCGTTACTCACCCGGATCATCCAGATTCTACACCATGATCTGCGCAACAAGTTTGCCATACCGCAGCCTCACATCAAGGTGTGCGGGCTCAATCCGCATGCCGGAGAAAATGGCTATCTGGGACGCGAAGAGATCGACATTATCATCCCGGTGATCAAGCGGTTGCAGCAACAGGATATCCATGTCAGTGGACCTTATCCGGCCGATACCGTATTTACCCAGGAATCATTAAAGGATGCGGATGCAATTCTGGCGATGTACCACGATCAGGGTTTACCGGTACTCAAGCACGCTGGCTTCAATCATGCGATTAATACGACGCTGGGGCTACCGATCATTCGCACATCGGTCGATCATGGCACCGCGTTACATCTGACCGAAACCGGCAAAGCCATACCCGACAGCCTGTTTGCTGCGATCCACTCGGCTATCGTGCAAAGCCAGGCCGCGTAGGTCTGGCGGCATCCAGTCGCTGAAGCGCTCAGGCTTTAGGCAGAGTGACGCCTTTCTGGCCCTGATATTTACCACCGCGATCCTTATACGAAGTTTCACACACTTCGTCCGATTCAAAGAACAGCATCTGCGCGACACCTTCATTGGCGTATATTTTTGCTGGCAGAGGTGAAGTATTGGAAAACTCCAGCGTCACATGGCCTTCCCATTCCGGCTCCAGCGGCGTGACATTGACGATAATACCGCAACGCGCATAGGTCGACTTACCCAGGCACACGGTTAGTACACTGCGCGGGATGCGAAAATATTCTACCGTGCGTGCCAGCGCGAACGAGTTGGGCGGGATGATACAGACATCTGAATTGATATCCACGAAGCTGTCATCATCGAAGTTTTTAGGATCCACGATGACGGAGTTGATATTGGTGAAGACCTTAAACTCACTCGCACAGCGCACATCGTAACCATAACTGGAAGTGCCGTAAGAAATGATACGACCCTGTTCAGAGACTCGAATTTGACCCGGCTCGTAAGGTTCGATCATGCCTTCGTTTTCAGCCATGCGTCGAATCCATTTGTCTGATTTGATAGACATAGGTATCCCAACAATATAAAAAGTGCTGGAATTATACTGACCCTGAGGGTTTCAGCAATGGAATGCGCAGAAAAGGCGAAAATGCCGCTGCAGAAAATACAACATGCAGGGCATCAGCTTAGGCTAATGCCACGGATTAGAAGGTGTTTGCAAGGTAAGCAAGGGAAACGACTCTGCGATCAGGCTTAATGCAAAACCGCAGAGTCATTGCATCAGGCCACGTACTGAAATTTGTCCTGTTCGTTGTTAAATGCCATCTCGATCACTTCAGACAGTAGCTCAGCCACCGAGGAAAAAATAACCATGCATTGGATATCCTGCTGGAATCGGCTGTAACACTGGCTCACGGTCTGTAAAGATTCGAGCATAAAATTAAGCTCTGTCTTCAGTAGCACATGACCCTGTTCAAGTTTTTCACGGATAGCGTAGATGCGGGGCAAGGTGTGCTGAACCAGGTTTTCCAGCATCACCACCATTAACTGCAGACTAATATCCTGCTTCATGTTGATCTCCTTTAGTTGTTTGGAATTGCAACCGAAGTTAACAGCACTCTTAGTTAGATATTATTTTTTTGAGGGGCTTTTCGGTAAGCAGGAAGCTATATTAATCCTTTATCCCACTCCGGTAAATCCCCATATTGTTTTTGCAGGTAATCCACCAGCACCTTGACCCGGCGCGGGATCAATCGACCCGGTGGAAATAGCGCATACAGACCCGTTTCTTCCGGCTTATAGTCGGCCAGAATTTCGCGTAGTTGTCCGGAACGAATGTAAGAGTTGAGCAGAAAAGTCGGGCTGGTGACGATGCCCAGTCCACTCACTGCAGCCTTGGTCAGAAAGTCACCGTTATTCACCCGCAGCCGGATATTCGGTACGGCTACGATATTTTTATCCTGATCTCTGAACGTCCATTCCTGCTTGGCGCTAATATTGGAATACATCAGGCCCTGATGCTGGGTCAGTTCAGCAGGATGCTGCGGTGTGCCATGCTGCTTCAGATAGTCTTCACTAGCCGCTGTTGCAAAACGAATCACTCCCAGCTTGCGCACAATCAGGGTCGAATCCTCCAGTCCGCCAATGCGGATCGTCAGATCAAAGCCCTCGGCGACCAGGTCGATCTCTCGATCATTCAGATCCAGTGAAATATCAATCGCCGGATGCAGTTTGGCAAAATCGGTAATGGCTGAAGACAGGTATTTATGGCCAAACGACAGGGGTGCAGCAATTTTCAGGCGACCAGTCAGTGATACCTGTTCATCCGACACCTTTTGTTCTGCATCCAGCAGTTCGGACAACAGCACCGAAGCCTGTTGATACAGCTGCTCGCCAGCACCGGTCAGGGAAAGTTTGCGGGTGGTGCGATTTAACAGCTTCACACCCAGCCGGTTTTCCAGCTCACTCACTCGGCGACTCAAAACGGACTTTACCAGACCCATCTTTTCGCCGGCACCGCTAAAGCTCTGTTGATCAACCACTTCAACAAAGGCTTCCAGTTGTTCATATCGTCCCATCATCATCTCCTGCTATAACCAGAGGTCGTGAAATGCGGGAAACCCAGTCCATCCGGATAACCCCCTGCAGGCGGATCTGATGTCAGATCCTGCCCAAACCCCGATGCAGAAAAACATCGGCCTACTGTTTCAATATATGCAACAGTAATTTTAACTTTAGTATATTTATTGCGATTAAAAAAACAATATACTTTTATATCGATAATGCCCAGCATGTAAAGCAGGTCAATACAACAGCATTACTTTTTCCTGGCAGCATGCTTTACCACTAGCGCTTATTACTTTGGATCTGGCCAGCCTGATAGCAGCGACTGTCCCCACAACCCGCTGAAAAACATTTCCAGCCCCGAATAACATTCAACTCACAGAGAATGACTATGCAACGATATCTCATCAAGAAAATCAGGGGCATGCCCGCGACCGATGGCGCGGGTGTTGAGCTGGTGCGTGTCATCGGTCAACCTGCACTCAATATGCTCGACCCGTTTCTACTACTGGATGCCTTTCGCTCCGATAATGCCGACGACTATATCGCCGGTTTTCCTGCGCATCCTCACCGCGGTTTTGAAACCGTTACCTATCTACTGAATGGAAAGATGCGCCATCAGGATAATGCCGGTCATGAAGGCGTTATCGAGCCCGGTGGTATCCAGTGGATGACCGCAGGTCGTGGCATTATCCATTCGGAAATGCCAGAACAGGAAGATGGCATGCTCGAAGGCTTCCAGCTGTGGGTTAACCTGCCGGCACAGCATAAAATGGATGCGCCGCATTATCAGGAGTATGCACAGGATAAAATCCCGATTGAACAGCGGGCAGGCTGTAGCATCCGCGTGATCACCGGCACTACCTCGCAGGGCACCAGTGGCCCGGTGGTACAACCGCTGACACAACCACTGTATCTCGATATCACGCTGCAAGCCGGTCACAGTTTTTGTGAAGCCGTGGATCCGACTCACAACGCTTTTGTGTATGGCATACAGGGCGAGGTCCGCATACCCGATGCAAAACAGCTCGAACAGGGCATCCATAAAGATCAGCTGGGGATATTAAGTCAGGGTGATACGCTGACCCTTACTGCAGGTTCAGAAGGCAGCCGCTTTCTGTTTATCAGCGGTCGGCCACTCAACGAACCGGTGGCTCGCGGTGGCCCTTTCGTGATGAATACCGAGCAGGAAGTACGGCAGGCTTTCTCTGATTATCGCGCTGGCAAGTTTTAACCCCGCATCCCAGCATTCCACATCGGGCGTAGCGCCTTACGCCCCGATTTAGCGCTGTTGTATCTGCCTGATGAGCGCCGCCAGGTCCAGAGCCTGCGTCGTATCCAGCGTGATTGCCCATTGCATTTCCGTGTCATCCAGACCCTGCCAGTGCGCCAGCTGCTGCTCAAGCACATCCAGATTAGCATCGGAAGGTCCCGCCTCTCTGGCGACGATGCGCTGGCGCAAAACCTCAGCCGGAGCGGTAATCTGCAGGATCACATAAGCGATCCCCATCTTTTCCGCCAGATGCATAAACTGTATTCGCTGTGGCTGCTTTAAAAACGCGGCATCGACTATCACGCTATAACCTGCAGCCAGTACCCGCGCCGACAGCTCCTGCAGCTTGGCGTAAGTCAGCTCTGACCTCATTTCCGTATACAGACCACTACCCACAGCGCTGGCAGCTGGCAGCTGGCAGCTGATATTAAGCAACCGTTTACGTTCAATATCGGAACGCAGTCGAATCGCCCCTAACTGATCTACCAGCTGCTGAGAGACGGTACTTTTACCCGAAGCCGAAACCCCCTGCATGATAATCAGCCGGGGAGCTGCGCGCCTGGTATAAGTCAGCGCCAGATCGAGATAAGATTCAAATTCATCGAGGATAGCCTGACGCTGTGTCGCATCTATGCCCGACTGCCCCAGACGCAGGGCATTCACCTTGGCCCGTACCAGCGCGCGATAACTCAGATAGTAGGGCAACAGGGACAGACCGGCATAATCCCCACTAATTTCAAGATATGTATTCAACAATCGATGCACCAGTGGTGCCTGGCCACGATGCTGCAAATCCATCACCAGAAAGGCAATCTCACTGATCACATCAATCCAGCGTAACTGCTGATTAAATTCGATACAGTCGAATGCCATGGGCACAGCGGTGGGATTCTGCTGCTGAATATCGTCGATCCAGATCAGGTTTCCGAGGTGCATATCACCGTGACAGGATCGGATAAACCCATCCCGTTTACGCCGTTCCAGTGTCGCCTTCAGGCGAAAAAATTCAGTCTGGCACCAATTCTGTAGTTTGCTCAGCCGGTCGTTATAGAGATCACCTTCCAGCTGCTCAGCGATGTGGCGGAAATTCTCCAGCACCGGCTGATGCACATCATCAGCCCGTCCGAATGGCATGCTGTCATCGGCCCGCTCAGCCTGCTGATGAAACTGCGCTATCCTGCGTGCCAGAGCATCCATGTGGAAGCTTTGCAACTGCCCTGCTGCAAGCATCTGATCGAACAGTGCCGACTGCGCAAACTGGGTCATTTTCACCGCATACTCGACAATATTATTATCACCCAGCTTGAGTCGGTCCTGCTGGACCGAGATAGCCACCGCCGCCAGATAGATTCCCGAAGTCAGGCGCCGGTTAAGTACAATCTCCTGTTCACAGAAGTGCCTTCTTTGCTCCAGTGTAGAAAAATCCAGGAAGCCAAAATTAACCGGCTTTTTAATCTTGTAGGCATACTTACCAGTCAACACCACCCACGAAATATGGGTTTCCAGCAACTGCAGAGCGCTAACCGGATGATCATACACCTCGGCTGACAGCATTTTCGTAATATCAAAAGTCATTGCATCCGTCCACAGCCTGTAATGCTAGATAAGATGCCAGTTTGTTACACACACAGTTCCTTATTACGGTTAAATTCTTTATAAAAGTTTTCACTACTTTTCGGCATCGGGGTACGAGCCCGGGTAATAAACGCAATCAACCGAACCCCCGCTTTCAGCATAAACTTGATATTAACGATGTGTGCCAATGGATCTTTGGTCAGCAGTTCATGATCCGGAATAAAGTTGGTAATCTCTTCACCGGCCACCACAAACTCGGACCAGACATCCAGGATATCGTCATCGGTACGCAGAATTTCACACTTGCGCCGGGCCATTTTTGCATAGTTCAGAATAAACCGATCGAGTCCCTTAAAGCGCGGATCGTTGTCAATATACTCAACCATAAAGGCCGCCACTTCATCGATATTACGCATCGTCAGCGCGATCTTGAGATAGCGGCTTTCATAGAAATCAGCAACCGTCATCACGAACGCCTTGAACGGCTCGCCCCACAGTTCATCGATCCCTTCATCGCCATTGCGATGCTTAACCAGTTTGCCGTATTCCAGCGCCTCGCGCAGACACAGACCACAGGTATGCATCAGATCATTCTGCGGTAAGATCTTAACCCCGCTCGCCTCCAGATCGACCAGATGGGTAAAGATATCCGCCCCCCGGTTAAACAGCGCACCGGCTAGCATGGCCCCTTTCACCCGTTTCTTTTTCGGATCATTCTCCGCCTCATACACTGCCCTCACCTGATCCAGCATCCTGCCCGGAATATTAATCCCATGCTCCATATGATTAAACAGACGGCGCGTCAGCGACTGGATCAGTTTTTTCTTGGCACTCAGATTATCCGTCGGCGGCTTATAGCACTTAATCCAGTAACCTTCGTAATAGACATTGGTAACGCCATCGATCTCTTTACGAAAACCATTTTCAATCGTCTCGTTCATCGTTAAATCAGAACCTCTCTAGTTGAGCTTACCCCTAATTGAAGAATGACGGAGGGTCCCACCCTGGTCAGGTACAGACAATCCAGTATCCATATTGACGCGGCTATTACCAGTCTGACTGCAATTAATCTGCCAGCAGTTGGCCGCGCTGAACGTCCGTGCCCATTGCACTCAAAAAAGCATTAAACCGCCACCGCTCAGGATGGCGTACAACAGAACAGAATCAGATCGTATGATCTGAACCCGGTATCAAGCCCCTACAGGGTCAACGCAAAGGAACTCAACAATACCCCCGGACACTGCGTCATGCCCAGCTCGCGCCCGCCATAACTGCCGACATTCGGATTCATCTGTGACTCCGCTCCGACTGCCTCAAGATGATCGCCAAAGAAATGATAAAAACTGTCATCAAAGCGCATGCTTTCCAGCGGCCCCTGAATCTCTCCGTCTTCGACCCAGAAACAGGCGTAACGGGTCATCCCTGTGATCCGCCCGGCAGCCACATCACTCCAGTTCAGATAATGCAGATTAGACAGATAAACACCAGTGCCGAGAGCCGCCAGAATATCCGCTTCAGCGAGTGTACCGGTTGCCATCACCGGCAGTTGCAGGGCTTCACTGTCATCGGCAAAACTGGACGCCACGCCAAACTCACTGGCCGTGCGCGAACTGGTCAGACAGTGTTTTAATTCTCCAGCGCTGATCAGCGCGATCCGCTCTGGTGCCATTTCTCCATATTGATTAAAACGTGGTGCCAGTCCACTGCTGAAATCTTGCGCCAGCGAAAATAACGCCGATAGCCGGATGCCCTCGCTGCGCATGCGTAAAAAGGCGGATTCGCCGGTCTGCATGGCGCTTTCACTGAGTCCATTCCAGGAAAACATATCGAGCATATCGGCCACACCGGCAGAGGCGATATAGGCCCGGTAATGACCCGGTTGAATGCGGATCGCAGGCCGCTGTAGCATCTTCAGTTGCTGCGCCGATGCCTGCAGTGATTGTTCATACTCAGATTGCTGCCAGTCGGTGCCAGCAAAGCAGGCCTTCAGCATTCGTTCATCCGGATTCAGCAGCGAATAATCCAGCACAAAGCTGTCACTGGCAAACCAGTGCCGACTGCCGGCCGAATTGAGATGTCCCTGATAGATGCGTCCGCTGGTCCACAGACCGCTCAGGTCGAGCCCCTGCATCGCCGGCAACAGCTTTGCGCCTGACTGCTCAGGCGCGAGCAGAGCGGCATGTTGATCAGAATGACTGTGCTGTCCGGCCACCGGAACGACCAGATACGGATCTTCGGGTAACTCGCTCACTTCCGCACGCAGACGGGCCAGCTCGGCAGCGACGCGCTGTAGATCTTCCTGCAGAATTCCAGACAAGGCAATGGAGCCGGATGCCTGGCGCTGCTGATCGATCAGATCCAGTGATAAGCCAATATCATCCACCAGACCGGTCTGGCGAATACGCGAACCGTTAAAGCGGGTGAACTGGCTATTTTCGGCTCCGAACGAGAGCGCCAGACTTTCCTGCCCGCGCAACTCCGCCATCAATGCTGACCCGAGCTGATTAAATAGCTGTTCCATTGGACCCACCGCTTGTTTAGTTTTCACCGCCAAAGACCTCCACATCGGCAAACAGGCAGGGCGGGGAAGCATGCCCCACCCGTATGCTCTGGTTCGGCTCACCCTTACCGCAGTTCGGGGTACCGAACACCTGCAGGGTCGAACGATCACCGACCCCTTTCAGGCTTTTCCAGAAGCTGCTGGAGATACCACGATAGTTCGGATTTTTCAGGGTCCGAGTGAGCTTGCCGTGTTCAATCAATGTTGCATACTCACAGCCGAACTGAAACTTGTTGCGGTAATCATCGATCGACCAGGAGCGATTCGACTGCATATACACACCTTTTTCTACACTCCCGATCAAGTCTTCCAGCGACGAATCTCCCGGCTCCAGATTGAGGTTCGCCATACGGTCGATGGGTGCACGATTCCAGCTACTGGCACGGAAGTTAGCGACCCCCGCAACCCCGGATCGCAGCTGGCTTTCAACACCACCCAGCCCGCGTTGCAAGATGCCCTGCCGGATGATGTATTCGCGCTCGGCCCGGGCCCCGCCATCGTCAAAGTTATACGATGCGAGCTGGTGCTCGACGCCGGGATCGAAGGTAATATTCATCAGTTCGGAACCGTACTGCAGCTTGCCGAAATCACCCAGCCGCACAAAGCTCCAGCCCGCGTAATTACGCTCGTCACCCAGAATCCGGTCGAGTTCGAGCGGATGCCCGACACTTTCATGGATCTGCAGCATCATCTGATCCGGCGCCAGCAGCAGATCCAGGGTCTCGGTCGGACATTCTTCCGCGCTCAGCAGTTCAACCGCCTCTGCGCCCACCTGTTCGCACCGCTGCAGCACCGCCTCTTCATTAAACACTTCCATACCGATCTGCCAGCTTTTGGCCAGCATGCCGCTATCGGATCGTTTTTGCACGATCGGCCCGTGCTGCGCCAGCGCGCTGTAATCGGCCGACACCATCAGAAACTGCTGCTCAATATCACTCCCATTGCTGGAAACAAATTGCTGTTCGCTGCGCACAATCTGCGCCATCGCATTGCTGGACACAATTTTATCGGACACCTTGAGGCGTTCCGTGGCGCGTATCAATAGCTGATTCAGCGCTGCGGGCGATACACTTTCCTCCGCCTGACTAAAGGCCGAACGGTAACTGCCGGTATTGGCCGGACGTGCGGCCGTGGTGAACTGAAACACACTGTATCGGGCCGCATCACGCGCCAGCTTAACGGCCGTTTCGGCCGCCAGCTGCACGCCGGCCGAGTCAAGTCGTGTGGTGGCATAGTAGGCAAACTGTCCCTGTACCAGCACTTCGACCATGATGCCAGCGGTCATGTCGCGCTGATTGGCCTGTGGATGCCCATCGCGCACCCAGCGATAGCTGGTGATTTCTTCAACGTAACGCAGACCGACCCAGTCCGCAGCAAGGTCCAGCTGACTCAGTAATCGTTTCAGATCCATTTAGTCTATCCTCTGCCTGCAGCCACGCGCATGACTCAGGCGTTGCTCGCTTTAAGAATCACAAACTTTGGATTGGAGGCGAACAGCTCCACCGTGCCAAACCAGCGCGTCAATTTTTTATGGTAATCAAGATGCCGGTTCGCCACCACCCATAGCTCGGCACCCGGACGTAACACGCGCGCCGCCTGCTCAAACATCGACAGTGCCAGCGTATCGCCAACCGCCTGCTGATGATGAAACGGTGGATTGCACAGAATCAGATCAGCGCTTTGCGCTGCAAACTCGTTCAGGCCGTCGCTCACATGAAACTGGGCAAGTGCCGCATCGCGTTTAAGCTGCTGATAATTTTCGCGGGCGCTGGCAATCGCCATATAGGATTCATCGACAAAATGCAGCAGTGCTTCGGGGTTTTGCTGAGCGGCCAGCAGACCGAGTACACCGTTGCCGCAGCCCAGATCGATAATCTCCCCCGCGCCGGCGGTTTGCGGCATATTCTGCAGTAGAAAGCGCGTGCCTATATCCAGTTTTTCGCGCGAAAACACCGTCGCATGATTGATCAGGGTTAAATCGCCCTGCTCCAGTTTCCAGCGCGTGGGGTAGGGGTTTTTCTGCACGGCTAATGTCGGGTCGACGCTGAGCGTAATGACTTTGGCCTTTTTCAGCGCAGGCGAAGTTTTGCTCGGGCCGATGATTCGTTCGATGATTTTCCACAACGAGGCCGGCATGCCTTTGGCCATGCCAGCGATCAGAAAACGGCAACCGGGCGCCAATAGTGGTTTCAGGCTGATCAGCTGATGCTCCAGCAATGCCAGCGATTTCGGCACCTTGAGCAGCACCAGATCGATGCCAGACGCGGGCAATTGCATGCTACTCAGGTATTCGACACGCTCAGCAGGAATGTCGTTGTGCAGCAGATTTTCTCGGCAGGCCTGTTGCGCCAGCCAGGAATCGGACCAGTTGATCGGGTTAAACCGGTGCAGTGCAACGCATAAGGCACCAAAGCTGTCGTTACAGATCAACGGGCGCTGCAACTGTATCGACTGTTCCTCCAGGGTCTGTAACAGATACTCGTCGGCCGCATCCCAGGCCCGTAACAACTCACGCTCACGGCGTGGCAGACGATGCAGCTGAAAATTGCCGGCGGATGTTTGAAACTCAAGTTCGCTCATGCCGCTGCACCGCTTTGCACAGCGCTGAACTCAGGATTTCTGCGCCAGCACCTTAAGCTGAAACAGGTTGTTGCGCTCTTCTTCTTCCAGACTGGATTCGACATATTTAATGGTACGCTCAAAACGGGGGATCACATTATACTTCAGAGCATTCACCCGTTTCTGCGTTTTTCGCTGTTCTTCCAGTAATCGCCCCAGCGCGGTCTCGACTTCGGCCAGTTTCGCGATCATCACCACCATATCGGTAAAGTGCACCCTGGTTTCATCCAGACTCGCATCCGTGCCGAGGATGCCGACCGGTTGCAGCGGCAGTTTGTGGATTTCCACCGACGGATACTGAACGCTCATACTACGCCGTGGCAGTACCGTGGCTTCGATCGCCTGCGGCATGCCGATCGCCAGTTGCTGCAGCCGATGACTGCCCATCCGCATCTGGGTGATACTCAGCCAGCGATAGGCCATCGCCATGGTTTCCCGCGTGCTGGTATACAGCTGGCGAAATTCCTTCAGTTTTTCGTACACCAGACGGGTCAGCAGTTCCCGCTTACGTTCCAGCAGGCGATGTCCTTCGTTCAGAAACAGCAAGCGCCGCTTCAGATCCAGCAGCGAGCTTTTGGTCGGTGGAATATTGAGCCGCTCCTGCATGCTCAGGCCTCTTCCCAGCTGTGATACTTCTGCAGATCTTCTTCCGATACCCGGCTCAATTCAGCGGGCGGTAACAACGACAGTAAAGCCCAGGCCAGATCGAGGGTTTCGATCACATTCCGGTCTTCGTTGACGCCCTGCTTGACAAACTCTTCCTCGAAGCGACCGGCAAACTGCATATAGCGCCGGTCACGACTGGACAGTTCTTCCGCACCGATAATCGATGCCAGGTTACGAGAATCCATCGCGCGTGAGTAGGATGCATACAGCTGACTCGCCACCCGTGGGTGATCTTCCCGCGTATCATCCTTACCGATACCATCCTTCATCAGACGTGACAGTGAGGGCGGTACATTGATCGGCGGATACACCGACTTATTGTGCAGTTCACGGCTTAGCACGATCTGCCCTTCGGTGATGTACCCGGTCAGATCGGGGATCGGATGGGTAATATCATCACTCGGCATGGATAACACCGGAATCATCGTGATCGAACCATGCCGATCGTGTAAGCGGCCTGCGCGCTCATAGATTTCCGCCAGATCGGAATACAGATAACCCGGATAGCCCTTACGCGACGGCACATCACCCTTCTCGGTTGCGATTTCACGCAGCGCTTCGGCGTAATTGGTCATATCGGTAATCACCACCAGCACATGATGATCCAGTTCGTAAGCCAGGTATTCGGCGGCGGTGAGTGCGGTACGCGGCAGTATCAGGCGCTCCATCGGCGGATCATTCGCCAGGTTCATGAACATCACCACATTGCGCAACACACCGCTCGACTCAAACTCCTGCTCAAAGAAACGTGCATCCGAATAGGACACGCCCATCGCGGCAAAAACGATAACGAAGTTGGAGGCATCACCCGGTAGTTTGGCCTGACGTACAATCTGTGCCGCCAGCTGGTTATGTGGTAGCCCTGAGCCGGAAAAAATCGGCAGCTTCTGGCCCCGCACCAGCGAGTTAAGTCCATCGATGGCGGAGATTCCGGTTTGAATAAATTCGCGCGGATAGGCTCTCGCCACCGGGTTCACCGGAGCGCCGTTAACGTTACGATGGATGCTGGAGATAATTGGCGGACGGCCATCACGCGGATCACCGATACCATTAAAATTTCGTCCCAGCATATCCGGCGACAGCGCCAGCTCAAACGGCCGGTCCAGAAAGCGTACCCAGGTATTTTCCAGGTCCATGCTGTAGGTGCCTTCAAACACCTGTACCAGCACCAGATCGGCTGACGTTTTAATGACCTGACCGTTGCGTAAATGCCCGTCCAGGTCACGGATCGCAACCCTGTCCCCATAGGCGACGTTATCCACCCCCTTAAGGAACATCAACGCGCCGTGGATGGAACTGACCTTACGGTATTCCAGATCGCTCATGTTGCAATCTCCCGATGGTTACTTTTACTGTATTCTGCGCGCATCGCATCCAGCGCCACGCTAATTTTTTCCGTAGTAAGTTTGAGTCTTTCCAGTTCATCGTTCGGCACCGATGACTTGAGTCGCTTCAGTTCGCCATGGAAAGGCAGTTCGATCAGCTGTTCGACCGGTACCCCAAGATTGATTAACTCAACCCCGCGATCATGAAACCACAGCATCAGATCCAGCAGTGCGAACTGCTTTTGTGGTGAGCAGTAGCTGTCCACCGGATCAAGCGCTGACTGCTGCAGAACCGCCTCCTTAATCAGACTGGAACTTTCCAGCGTCCAGCGCTGTGAAGAAGACAGGGCTTCCGGTCCGACCAGATTGACGATGCGCTCCAGCTCATCGGCTCCGGATAAAAGTGCCAGAGCCTGTTGCCGACGCTGACTCCAGTGAATGCTGACATTCTCTGCCCACCAGCTGCCAGCCCGATCGGCATACGCGGTAAAACTTTCCAGCCACGACACGGCCGGATAGTGGCGCGCATCGGCGAGCGGTTTAGACAGCGCCCAGAAGGTGCGAATGATTTCCTTGGTATGGCTGGTGACCGGCTCCGAGAAATCGCCACCGGGTGGGGATACCGCGCCGATCAGGCTGACCGAGCCATGGTTTCCGGCCAGCGTATTCACCATGCCGGCGCGCTCATAGAACGCGGCCAGACGTGACGCCAGATACGCCGGATAACCCTCTTCCACCGGCATTTGCCCGAGCCGTCCGGCGACCTCTCGCAGGGCTTCGGCCCAACGAGAAGTCGAATCCGCGACCATCACCACATCGTAACCCTGATCGCGATAATATTCCGCCATCGTAACGCCGACATAGATGCTCGCTTCGCGAGCGACTACCGGCATATTCGAGGTATTCGCGACCAGAAAAGTACGCTCCATCAGCGAACGTCCGGTATGCGGATCCTTGATTTTGGGGAAAGATTGCAGGATGTCGACCATTTCATTGCCGCGCTCACCACAACCGACATACAGCACAATATCGGCATTCGCCCAACGCGCAATCTGATGCTGCACCATGGTTTTCCCCGCCCCGAATGGACCGGGTACCGCGGCTTTGCCTCCTTTTAACAGTGGAAAAAAGGTATCCAGAATACGCTGTCCGGTAATCAGAGGTTGTGATGAGTTCGAGCGTGAGAGGTAGGGGCGTGGACGGCGTACCGGCCACTTATGATACATGTTGAGCAACTCCACCTTGCCCTGCGAAGTTTTGAGTCGTACCAGGGTTTCATCTATGCTGTAATCGCCTTCCGGGGCATGCTCAATGATCTCTCCTGCGCGATCTGGTGGCACCAGAATTCGATGCTGGATATGCTCGGTTTCCTGCACCGTACCGATAATTTCTCCCGGCTTCAGGCTATTCCCGACCACCAGATTTTGATCCGGCACGAAATGCCATTTTTTTTCACGATCGAGTGCCGGCACCTGCAGGCCGCGCGTAATACTGGCACCACTCAATTCCATGATCCGGTTAAGCGGGCGCTGTACCCCATCAAAGATCTGTCCCAGCAATCCAGGTCCAAGCTCTACCGATAAGGGATGCCCCAGCCCGCTAACCGGTTCACCCGGGCGCAGGGTATCGGTCGATTCATACACCTGAACCAGTGCATCGCTGGCACTGATATGTATTACTTCACCGATCAGATCCAGTTTGCCAATGCGCACCTGTTCACCATTCCGAATACCCGGGTGACGGATCGTCACTATGGGACCATTAACCTGCAAGACTTCACCCATTGTAGACAGCTCCCATCGGTGAAACGGTAGAAAACAGACGCTCGAAGATGAGTCGCTTAAGCTCTTCATCACGCCGCCCGATGATCCCTTCAAAGGTATTATCGATCATCACATCGCCATCATCGGAAACCAGCTTCAGGCCACCGGAACAGATACAGGCTTCGCCGGATAGGCTAATTTTTTTATTCGTACCACAACATTCAACCACCAGACTATCCCAGGTTTTAGAAAACTGAGACAGGTCATCACTGTTAATAAACGCGGTCACCGCACATGGCCCCATCGCAGCCACTCCCTGACGTAGCAGATTACGAAAAATCACCGGATAGCGCTTGCGATCCTTATGCTGACGATCAAGCTCCTGCACCATGTGATGCACTACTGATTGCACCAGCCCCCAGCGATTACGATCCAGCTCGGCCTGAATGCGTAATTCACTGGCCTGCACCAGACGCTGATACTCTCGATCGGCATTCAGTTTGGCGGCAAGCAACTCTTTCTGTTCCATCAATTTTATTTTTTCGCGGGTATCCTGCATGATCTTGTTACGCGTCATCTTACCCTGCTGAATATGCTCATCAGAGAGTTGATGGGCCCGATCCAGAATCGCTTTCTGCAATGCCTTTACCTGATCAGTTTCAGTGACCATGACCACTCCCCAGCGTCGATGCACCGAGCACTTTTTCAATCAGCTTTTCGACCGCCGGCTGATACTGATCAACCTGATGCAGATCGGGAATCTCACAGATCAGGATCGAGCCACCATAATTCTGTAGCTGCCTGACCATAGGAATCTGTGCATGAATCAGATCCTGCTGCATAAAAATCAGTGCGCGCTCATGATTACGTTTCAATTC
The DNA here is from genome assembly GCA_014382695.1 of Gammaproteobacteria bacterium. Classification (GTDB taxonomy): domain Bacteria; phylum Pseudomonadota; class Gammaproteobacteria; genus JACNJF01. The sequence goes on from JACNJF010000160.1 coordinate 20,723, forward strand.
AGCCAATACGTTATTAATCACCTCGACCGATTCGTCGGCATAGGTTTTGATCCCCAGCAGTGCGAAACCATCCATCAATGCCGAACTACCCATGGCCAGTATTTTCATCAGATTTTACCCAGTAACAGGATACTCATGACCAGACCATAGATTGCAATACCTTCGGCCAGGCCCAGGTAGATCAGGGTGCGCCCGAACAGTTCGGGCTTTTCAACGATTACGGCGAGCGAAGCAGAACCTACCGAACTCACCGCAATACCTGCACCAATCGCAGCCAGACCGGTCGGCAGACCGATACCGACTAGCGCCAGCCCTAGCCCAATACTCACTTCGCGCACTTCGCCGGCGACACTCTGCGCTGCCAGCGACTCATTCACACTGCCCACCAGTATCACTACAATACCAATAACAAAAAGGACCAGATTGGCGCCGACACTGCCTTTCACCCAGCGCGGAATACTGACCCGCAGCGGCTCAGGAAACATTAATAGATAGATGCCCAGCAGAATAATGCCGAGCGTACTTGCTGTCAGCAGGGTGGTTGTTATAGTCATCGTATTCTCCTGTAAAATTGAGTCGCCTAGTTGCAGCGAGTTAAAGCCAGCATTGGTGAAACCATCAGTGATCCCCCAGCTTAAGGGGTTCAAAGGCTTTTCCAGTACCACTGAAAAAGCGCGAAAAACCTTCGTAGTATTCGAGTCGTAGACACTGGATTGCGACGATGGCACCTTCCAGTACAATGATAAATAGATTGCCCAGAATAATCGTGATCCAGTGCCCCGTTGTTCCCATCATGGCCGCGATTGAAAACACCGCCGCAGCCAGCGCGATATGATTCAGGCTGAAGGCCGCGACCCGTAAAAACGACAGCGTACCGGAAACACTGCTGATCAAATGCTCCAGGCTTTCAATCAGCACCACCAGTGTTCGCTCGAATAAATTTGCGCTGGAATGACGCCATAACTGCCGCATAATCAGCGCCATCGGTAGCGCCAGCAGTGACAGTTCCAGCCAGCCGGCCCGATCGTTTGCCATCATTTGATAGCCGGCATACAGAGCAGCCAGATAAAACACCAGCCCGGCGACGCCCTTTCCACTGTACAGGGCCTCATTGACCAGGCCGCTCGACAGCATATTCAGGATCGCCAGCAGATTCGCAATCAGCAGAAAAACGGCTCCCCAGACTAATGCCAGCAGTAATATCTGTTCCGGATCATGCATCGGTGACATCCACAGCGCGTGCACCACGTCCTCAAAACCGAACACACTGCCATACACAAAGCCAAAGCCTGTCGACGACAGCCCGGCGAGTCCACCAACGATGGCAATAGCAGGATAACGCTTCCACAAAAACACACTCACAATAGCAATGAATGCCCCATGTCCTATATCGCCAAACATCATGCCAAACATCAGGATATAGCTGATCGAAAACAGCACGGTCGGATCAAACTCGGCATAGCTCGGTAAACCAAAGTTGCTCACCAGACTCTGAAACGGCCGTAGCAACCAGTGATGCTCCAGCAATGAGGGAACAGTGTCATATTCCTTCATTTGCGGCTTTGAAAACTGGATATGGACAGGAAACTGTAGATCCTGCTGCAGCCGCAGTGAGATCGCATCCTGATCTCTGGCCGGGACCCAGCCCTGCAAAAAAACCAGCCCACCCTTGCCCTTCAGCACCAACGCCAGACTCGCATAAGGACGGGCCCGCAACAGCAATTCGTGGGCACTTTGCAAAATCGGGGCAAGATCGCTTAACAGCTGTTCGCGTTTGCTGATCACCCCCCGGATTGCCAGCTCTATCTGTTCGGTCTGGGCCGCCAGGTCGGCCTGTAACTGGGCCGGATTGCCGGAAAATTCGTCGGGTATAATGGCTTCCCTGAAATCGGCGGATTTCAACAGATCCTGCATATCGCGCTGCTGCTGGCTGGAGCCGACCACAACCACATGATCAATCCCTTCTGCGGAAAAAAATGACTCGATCATAAACTCTGCCAGCGACAACGCACGTTTGAGCTGAGCCAGGTGCCCGGAGGGAACGCTACCGACAATTATTTTGAGGAATCGTCCCGGCCGTTTCAGGCGTGACAGATCAAGATCGAGAGAAACAAATTTTTGCAGGCTTTTAGTTAACTGCTGAGTTGCATTCAGCTTTTCACTCAGCTGGCGCTGGCGCTCTTCCATCGCTGACACAATCGCCCACAGATCCTTCAACTCTTCATCCAGTAACTGAATCTGCTGCAGGGTGACGATCGAGGTTAAATCCTGCGGATCTGAAAACTTCTGACCCGAGCCGCTGCTAAGCTTGGTAAAACGGTTACTCAGGCTGTTATACAGTTCAGAATACGCATTTGCAGGATATTCCTGCATCTCCATATCCTGCAGGCGGTCGTTAAAAGGATGCAGTACCTGCATACGGGCCAGAGTCAGCGCAGCCTGCTGCGCATCCGTGTCGACCATATACAGACTGATTTTTTTCATTTGCACCGGTCTGGCTAACATCAGCGTGCTCCCATCACTGCCAGTCGTATCAATTCCTGATCAAAGCCGAGCTGTTTACCCTTGATCAGGGCCTGCAGGAATCTCATTTCAGCTTCCCTTAACAGAATATAGCTAAACGCCCGTGAGACCAGATTGCCCGACCGACTCAAACCTTTCGCGGCAACCTCAAGCGTTGAGTATTCAATCACCTGCTCGATATCGGAAATAACCGTCAAGCCTTGCAACTGCTGCTGCAATTTAGCTGGCAGGGCTTCCACCAGCTGTTCGATGGTTTCCATTTTTGCCAGCCGCATCAGGTCTGCAGCGTGCAGTCTGGCGCCGGTAGAGGTGAGTAAAAAATAAGATTTGGCCGGGGATAGCCCATAACTGAATCGGTAGCGCAGCAACCAGAGCAGATTAAACCGGTCCAGCAGGGAGCCCATAACCTGCTCAACCAGCTCAACATCCTGCGCATCGAGTCCCTCCAGGCGTTTTTTGAGATCGATAAAAAAGCTTTTATCAATCGTTGCATCGAGCAAAAAAAGGTCATTCCCCTGCTCATCGAACACATTCCTGGCCTGACGCACAATACCGGCGTAGGCGGTAGATTCGAGCAGGCGCAGCATTTCGTAAGGATCTTCCGTTTCCAGCAGTTTTTCCAGCGGCAGGTCGGCAAATACACCCAGATCCACCAGTTGCTGCTGAATGATGGACTTAGGTGTCGAAGTAAATTTTCCACGAATCAGCACCTTGACATTGACCAGTTCAAACCAGCGGATAGCAAAGTAAAAGAAGCGGCGTTCGGGTCCGGAAAAGGGTCGAATCAGAATCTGGAAGTCATCCAGTGCGGTATGTGCGAGCTGATTTTCAATCCGTCTTGAGTCATGCACATCGGGCTGATAACGATGCCCGGTCCATTCGTAGACCCGATTGATAATCTGATCCAGCTCAAGCTCGATTAAACTGCTTAACTGCTCAAAACTGATCAGCCGACTGGCCAGCAGACTCAACCGGGTACTCAGATAAGCGCTACGAAAGTGGCTCATGTGTCCACCTGATCTATATCCAGAATCAGGGTAATCGCCTGCTGCAAAGCCTCCTTGTCATGCTTGCCCGCAAGATCACGTAACTCCTTGTTGCGCTCGTCGTAACGTAGCTTCATTTCGGCAATAGTCTGGTTAGCCCGATCATGCGACTTGTCGACAAACGACTGATACAGCTCAGGCAGACGATCCTGGAACTGTTTTTCCATCGCATGTGCATCATCCAGTGATTTCTGAATAATCGCATCACGCTCCAGCTCACCTCGGGAAACGATAGCCTCGGCTTCAGTTTCTGCGCTGAGTAGATCTTTGAGTGAGTCATCCATACGTCAAAACCGTTTAAGTAGGTATCACTGATTCTAGTCCAATCCAGCCGCAACTCTATGATATGCGTCAACAGGAGGACAGGTCGCAACCGCACCGCTGCAGTGCAAAACAGGACTCTGGCGCACTAAATTAAAGCGCTTGCTGCGCCTATCCCGGGACCTTTACCTCCGGCATACAGCTCAGGCACGCTCCCATACTAGCAATCACATATCTGGCACAGCTATTGCTTGGTATATACAGGATTAACTTTTAACCTGTAACCAGGCATAAGTACGATGACGGAATAAACTGATTTTTAAGATGACACCTGACCTCTGGTCTGGCGGGTTTAAATATTCCTCCAATATTTAATTTAACTCCTTAACTTCTCTCGCCAGACTTTTCGCCCCTTAATTTATTAAGGGGCATTTTTTAATCGCGCTCCTTGCTGACATTCGGAACTGCCGGTTCGAGATGGTTTCTGATGTAAATAAAGAATGCGCCAATTTGCGGGTCACTAAATGGATTTTGATACGAGGTGTAGGCATCACCATGCAGGCCTCCGAACAGGCGTGCCAGCCACTCCTGCTGATTCATGGAGCGGGAAAACTGACTCAGAGTACCTTTAATCACCGATTTTTCTGCACTGGGCAGGACATGGCAGCCGAGACAGAGGGAATTATAAAGTTCAGTGACTGCCTGCAAAGCTGCCGGCTTTAATGACCGGGACAGATCGAAGGCTAGATCTACAGGGTAGAGCTGGCTCAGGGCCAGAGCCTGTTGATGCAGTTGTGAAGGATGATGCCTAAGGTGCTGAAGCTCGCGCAGCTGACCGGGCAGGTGGTTATCAACACCTCCACTATGCTGCAAATAGTAACGTGCCAGCAGCGGTAGAATATTCAACTGCCCCTGCACACGCTGTTCAATCCATGCACGCTTCTGGTCCGATAAGCCACCCTCTATTAATAGCCGACTATCTCCTGCCAGCAGCGCCAGTTCAACACTGAACTGGCGTTGCTGCTGGCCCCCGGCAATGGCACCAGCCGGGAGCGAAAAAAGCGCTGAAATGAGCGTCCAGTAGATAAATTTTCTGATCAAAATTTAATGGTAGATACCATCGGCAGACTGGCATCATTGGTCCATTCAACCATCGAACCATCGTACAGTTTGACATTTTTGTTGCCCATCAGCTCACTGGTGGCAAACCAGCCGAGTGACGCCCAGTGCCCGGTATTACAGAAATTAATGGTTTCCTGCTGCGGATCCACATGCGCCTGGCTGTATAGCTTGTTGAGCGTTCCAACATCGCGAAAAGAACCACCACCATTCTGGGTTAACCAGCTTTCGGGTAAGTTAACCGCGCCCGGTATGGTGCCGTTGCGTGATGATTTCGGATGCCTGTTGACGCCAAGAAACTGATCAGCAGGTCGATTGTCGACTAGCTCGATGCCCTTTTCTCTTGCTTTTAGCACATCCTCTTTGGTGGCAATCATCGCACTATTCAGCTGAGCCTTGAACGCAAGCGCCTTCGGCATATTATTACCTTTATCGAGCGGGTTTTTCTTATCCGCGGTATAAGCACTCAAACCGCCATTGAGGATTGAAACATCATCATGTCCAAGCACTTTAAATGTCCAGTACACTCGCGTAGCACTGCCCATATCGAGTGCATCTTTGCCGGCATGATAGATAACCACGTGGGTTTTGTTATCGATACCCAGATCACCGATTAATTTCTCTATCTTATCCGTTGGTGGTAATTGACCGGGCACTTTATTGACCATGCTACGCCAGCCACCTTTCAGGTAATCGGTATACACGGCACAGGGTATATGCCCCTGCAGATAGTCTATCTTTGAGCCGCCATCAAGCGCGTTGCGGATATCCAGCACACGTACGTTTTTGTTACAGCTATTAGCCTTGATCCAGTCAACATCCACCAGTGGCGTTGATGCCGTGGCTAAAGGTGCCAGACCGAATAACAGCAGACCAATTATGATTTTTTTAGTTTTCATTGTTTTCTCCAGGGTGATTATTAAACAACAATAATGCGATCTGCCGCCAGCATTTCATCCAGCGCCTTATCCCAGTCATCGTTCTCAAGTTTATGTCGCGTCACATCGTAAACATACACATTGCAACACGCATACAGGTGTTCTACGCCCTGCTCCACTGTTTCGGCATCAGGAAATAGACCGGTTTTTAAAACTGCTACATTCATTTCAATTCACTCCGTTAAAGCATCACAATGTCATCCGCTTTTAACAGCGCGAGAGATAGCGCAGCACTATCCAGAAAGGCAAGGTCTTCACCGGCAACGGTGGTTTCAGGCTCAATATCACAAAGCTCAAGGGTTTCCGCCTGCTCTCTGTTTTCGGCACTGTCGGTCACCATTTTTGTCATAAAAACCAGTCGTACCGCATGACCGGAAATGGTGAGTCCGGCAGCGACTCGCATCGCTTCGGCATGATCACGTCTGGCTAGCACCAGTAGTTGTTTAATACGCATCGGCTGTCCTACAGGCTAATCACATGGTCGGCTTCACCGACCAGAATACTGTTTTGAGTCTGACTACCGAGCGTCTGCGGACAGCTTTCGCCCGCCATGAAACGCGCCCAGGAATGCTCACATACCACCACTTTACGGGCACAGCGCAGCGCATCAGCAACATCATCAGAAGCCAGTAGCCTGACCCCGTCATTGGTAAAAAACGCGCCCCATTCCACTCCTTTACGGCGGCAGGCGGCGGCCAGTGGCAGGAGTATGCTGGTTCCACCCGGGGTGGAAATAATAAATAATATTTTCATTTAACCCTCTTGTTTAAAGCTCTCGGCATCTGCCGGCAATACTCCCTGAGCGGCCCAGGATCGCCAGCCCTCTATATACACACGCACCGCATCCTGACGGCCAGCCTGCAGGCGGGTGAAAGCAGCAATCGTGTCTACCGGATCATGCGCATAGATAACCGTCACTGCGCGTTCAATTAATGCCATATCCAGATCAGAACTCTGCCCCCATAAGCTGGCACCGGGGATATGACCGCCGCGAGCGGCACGAATATGATGCCCCCAGTATTCAGCATCGGTGCGCGCATCCAGTAAAAGCAGGGGTTGTTGAGGGTTCTGGATCAGCCCCCATAATTCATCGCGCAGGAGGATCTGCTGATCGCGCGGCGCGGCGCTATAAATGGCCGAGCGACTCTGCCCCCTGACTTTTCCGGCACTCTTAACAGTGCTTGCACGAGCCAGTAACTGCCCCACAGGCACACTCAGAATCAATACATTTTCCTGCCCGCTCAGATACAGTAATCCAGCTACAAAATCCCGCTGCGACGCTTCAGTTCCGATAACAATCACAGCTTCATCGCCCTGCAATCCGTATGTCCCCAGCAGCCATGCGATAGCGCGCAAGGAAGGTATCCGTTGCGCTGGCGTCATCAGGCTTTCAGCCGAAAGACACAGGGCATGCGCCAACGTGTTTTTGTGACAGACATCGGTGGCACGGGTATCGATCAACAGTGCATGCTGCGGTACCGGCAGCTGGTCGCTATAACTCAGTCCCGGCATAGCAGCCTGTAAGTCTGACAAGGCACCGACTAGCAGTAGCGCCAGCAGACAAAAACTACGCTTAATCGGCACTTTTTCAGCACCCGCCGAAGTGCTGTTTTGGCACAGCAGCAGATGCGTTGTCCTGTTTCTGCGGTGGGTTCAGCATGTAATATTCCATCATATCGGCAACCGATACCGCGCCGAAGTCGGGGCCAATATTCACCGCTTCAAACTCGTGGATCGGTTTGCCCTGTTGTGCAGCTTTGAGGGTATCGGCAGGTAGCGATACATACGGAAACAGCACTACACTGATTACCAGACACAGCAGCAGACTGACCACATTAAA
>JACNJF010000117.1 GCA_014382695.1 Gammaproteobacteria bacterium
GAGTCGCGCAGTATTGCAGGAATATTGCTGGTATTACGTGAGCTGGATAAAAGCCGGGCGAGCTAACGCGGGAATATCGTCCTGCCAGAGCTGATCCGTTGTCGGTGCTAGTCGTTTTACTGGATACCAGCCTGCGCTGGTATGACGAACTTTACTGAAGGTATTATTTAATTTTTATCGTCATACCGGACTCGATCCGGTATCCAGCAGCAAAGGCAAGCTTCTACCTATGTCGTAATACCGGACCTGATCCAGAGGAGTGGCACAAGGACGTGCCGTTCACGGATCTGAGGATGGAATCCAGCAACGAAGGCACAAGTCTTAAAAAGTATAAAAATGTTGAGATGAATTTTCCTTCGATGAAACTGGATTCCATCGTTATGTTCCTAAACAGTGCTAATCGTTTAACTGGATACCAGCCTGCGCTGGTATGACGAACTTAACAGAAGGTGCGATTTAATATTTTTGTCGTCATACCGGACTCGATCCGGTATCCAGCAGCAAAGGCAAGCTTCTACTTATGTCGTAATACCGGACCCGATCCAGAGGAGTGGCACAAGGACGTGCCGTTCACGGATCTGAGGATGGAATCCAGCAACGAAGGCACAAGTCTTAAAAAGTATAAAAATGTTGAGATGAATTTTCCTTCGATGAAACTGGATTCCATCGTTATGTTCCTAAACAGTGCTAATCGTTTAACTGGATCCCGTCGTTATGCCAGTAAAGAGTGTTAGTCGTTTTACTGGATACCAGCATGCGCTGGTATGACGAACCTTACAGAAGGTACTATTTAATACTATATCGTCATACCGGACTCGATCCGGTATCCAGCAGCAAAGGCACAGGAGCTTCAACTTATGTCGTCATACCGGTATCCAGAAACGCAGCCGCAGTACTGAGTGTATTGACGAAATAACCGTTTCTTGCGTTACTTGAGCAACCCCGCCGCTTTTTCGAATTTCTTCACTACAATACCTTCGGTGCCACAGCAACTGGCGGCACATTTGTTCACCTGAATCGCATCCACCGACTTGCCCAGCCAGTCATTCACTGTGGCGTTTTCCGTGGCGCAATCGCAACTGATATCGGTATGCGGGTAGACATGCTGCAGGCCGAGCGCTTTGGCCTGTTCGGCGGCCAGATGAATAATCTCGTGCGGGGTTTCCGGCACATGCGAAAGCTGGTAGGCCGGGAAAAACTTGGTCACGTGCCACGGGCTATCCGCGCCCAGATTATCTAAGATCCACTGCGCGATACGTTTTAACTCTTGCGGTGAATCATTCTTGCCGGGAATCACGTTGGTTCGGGTTTCTACATGGATACCCAGCTCGTGCGCTTTCTTGATCGACGCCAGCACCTGCTTAACCTCGCTAACCGGGCAGACGTCATGATAAAACTCATCAGACAGGCTCTTGATGTCGGAGCACAGCACATCGATGTAAGGTGCAACCTCCTGCAGGGCTTCATCCGTCACATAGCTGTTGGAAACGTACACTGTATACAGGCCCGCCTGTTTCGCCAGACGTCCGACATCGATCACATACTCCATCCATACCGCCGGTTCCGAATAGGTAAAGGCGATGCCATCGGCGCCATGCTTTTTGGCCAGCGCTACGACATCCTCCGGTTTTACCCAGGCATCGGTAGATTCACCTTTCGCCAATTTATCGAGCGCGGTGACCCCCCAGGAAATCTCCAGATTATGGCAACCCTTGCAGCGAAAGTTACAGCCATAGCTGCCAATCGACATCACCTTCGTACCGGGGCGATAGTGATACACCGGCTTGTTTTCGATCGCTTCCACGTCGATCGCCGAAATAATCCCGTAAGAGAGGTTGTACAGTACGCCATTCCGATTAACATGTGCCTGACAGTATCCGCGCTGGCCATGCCGTAGCCGACAGCGCCATAAACACAGATTGCACACCGTATCGCCGTTATCGAGGCGGGTTTGCAGGCGGGTTTCGACCAGCTGGTAATTATCTGACATGGAATAAAATCCTCGGTAATACGGTCTAAAACATAACTGTTTCCAGCTCGGGAACAGTAATATATGTTTGAAAGGCGGCTAAGATGTTGAATAATAGCCAGCTTAAGCCATTATTTACACCTATTTAAAAAGAGGTCATATGAAGAAATTACTGATATCCAGCCTGTTGTTGATCGGATTCTCACTGAATGTTCAGGCTACGGAAATGTTTAAGCTTTCTTCGCAGTGCGAACCGGAAGCGATGAATATGATTAAGTGCAAGCTCTCCGATGGCGTCTCATCTGATGATGCAATTGAGTCGATGAAGCTGCGTGCCAACTTCCTCAACTTTAAACTGGTTGGCCATATGCCACTGTCCGAACAGGTCGTCTCAATGGGTGGAAAATCCAACCGTATGGAAATCTTCCAGTTCTGTGACGCGATGATTGCCGCCCAGATGGTCAGGCACAGCATGGCTTTTGCCGGCTATCTGCCATGCCGTATCTCACTGGTAGAAGACGATGCCGGGCAGGCCTGGTTGATCACCCTGAATATGGATTCCACCATGAGCGATGCCTCACTGCCAAAAGAACTGCAGGGGTTAGGCATGAAGGTACGTAACAACATTTACTCGATCATGTCAGCCGGTGCCGAAGGCGACCTGTAAACACGTAAAAAACTTCGGGGCTCCAGCCATTTCAGACTTGACTAGAGCCCCGTTACTCTATTTAATACGCGCTTTCCAAAACTCTGAATCGGACACTCGTTTCGAGACAGTAGCAATGCCCAGGTAGCTCAGTCGGTAGAGCAGGGGACTGAAAATCCCCGTGTCGGTGGTTCGATTCCGCCCCTGGGCACCATTTATTCCATTTAAAATCAACGATCAACGATTTACGATTAGCCGTAATCCGTCTTGCTTTTCCGGTTGTGTCAAAATTGTGCCTTCAAGTCTCGAAGCCGCCTGTTTCAGGTGATCAGCCGCCAGGTGTGCATACCGCAACACCATATCGAAAGTTGCCCAACCTCCCAGTTCCTGAAGCTCCTGTAAGCTAGTGCCTCGCTGAACGTGCCAGCTTGCCCAGGTGTGCCGTAGATCATGCTGTTAATTTGCAATAAAATTTGAACCACTATATGCACAATAGATTGATCCGGTATATTTCTTGAAAGCTTAATAAAGATAAGGCTTCCGATCCTATGTGGTGGGTCAATCCTAAGTGCAAATAATGCCTAAATATGGATCAATACTGGATGCAATTCAATACCCAGGTTTCTCTCCTGAAAGCCTAACGAACATACATATCAATACAGTCACCTGGCCAGGTCATTTCGATAGAAAATAGCTTTATGTGTTGTCATTGCGGAGAATGTTACTCATAATATCCGCATTATGTGCGGAGTATAAAGATGTATCTTTGGGAGATCCCTGACTGGCCCAGGTTCAGTTTTGATGAGAAACGGCTAACTTCATTACTAGCCCGAGTTTCTCGTGAGCAAGGGAGGTTGCTAGGACGTATGGATGCGCTAGGCTTCGATCTTCGCGATGAGGCGAATCTCCGTACCCTGACAGAAGATGTCATTAAGACGAGTGAAATTGAGGGTGAGCAGCTTGACCATGATCAGGTAAGGTCATCCCTTGCTCGACGACTTGGCATCGATATAGGAGGTCTCGCTCCGGCTGATCGGCATGTCGATGGTGTTGTTGATATGTTGCTTGATGCAACAACAAGCTATAACAAACCATTGATAGAGGAACGCTTGTTTTCGTGGCATGCCGCTCTTTTCCCAACCGGAAGAAGTGGACTAAGCGCTATCCGTATTGGTGATTGGCGAATTGATATTGATGGCCCCATGCAGGTCGTTTCCGGCCCGATTGGTAGAGAAAACATCCATTATCAGGCTCCACCTGCAAGTCGTCTGTCTGATGAGATGGCCCGATTTTTGATCTGGTTTGAGCACCCTGGAGATATGGATTCACTCCTGGTGGCTGCTCTCGCCCATCTGTGGTTTGTTACCATTCACCCATTCGATGACGGTAATGGCAGGATTGCACGTGCCATTGCTGACATGGCGCTGGCTCGTTCAGAAAAAAATGGACAGCGTTTTTACAGTATGTCCGCGCAAATACGCCTTGAACATAATGATTACTACCAGTTACTGGAGCAAACCCAGAAAGGAGGTCTGGATGTAACAGAGTGGCTGGTCTGGTTTCTTAGTTGCCTTGAACGAGCGATCGAAGGTGCACAGGTCGTATTAGGTGTGACGCTCAACAAAGCACAGTTCTGGGAGCGCTTTGCAAAAGAACCTATGAATGTAAGGCAGATTAAAGTTCTGAATAGATTGCTGGATGGTTTCGAAGGTAAGCTCACGACATCCAAATGGTCTAAGATCGCCAAATGCTCTCAAGATACTGCCTACCGTGACATACTGGATCTAGTTGCAAAAGGTGCGTTGCAAAAAGATCCCGGTGGTGGACGTAGTACTTGTTATTCGATACTGGTCAAGTAGCCGATAGTCTTGTCTTAGGTGTTAGGCAGCGATAGTGATTCCGCCTATGGGCAGCATTCTTTCCCTTTTATAAGTCAGTTATTTATCAGGTTTTTCTGTATGCAATGAGTCTGTAACTGATCATGTATTGCCATTCTTCAAGGTGATTTTGATTGAGTCTGAAGCCAGGCCACCAACTCCGGTACAGCTTAGTTTGAACAGGCTATTCTTTTTCAGTTCGTTGATCGTCAGGGTTCCAGAAACGCTCTTGGTGCCGGACCAGTCGCCGGTTGCGATGCAGCTGTTGGCATGTGAACTTGACCAGCGCAGGGTGGTGGACCCATTGATGGCAACCTCGGCAGGGCTGGCTGTCAGCGTTACCGTTGGAAGTGGCGCAGGATCAACTCTGACCTCGGCGACATCAACACCTTCGGCGCCGCCGCCTCCGGCAATCGTGCAGGTAAGCATAAAGCGGCTATCCCTGTTGAGCTGTTTAATGGTTTGCTCGCCACTTCTGGCCTTACTGCCAAACCAGTTTCCTGAAGCTCTGCAGATATCCGCATTCAAACTGTTCCAGCTCAGCGTGGTTGAGCCGTTATAGGATATCTTTGCGGGGCTGGCCGTCAGCTTTACTCTCGGAACGATTATACCGGCTTCAAAAACATTCAGGCTCAGGCTGTCACTCGCGGGTCCTTTTGGACCGCTGCAGCTTAGGCCGAATTCACTGTCGGTCTCAAGCCCTTCTAGCTTGAGAGATCCATTAAGTTCTTTCGGTCCGGACCAGTCACCGGTGGCAAAACATTCTTTAACGTGCTGACTTGACCAGGTGATGGTTGTTGATTCCTGAAAACCAATGCTTAAGGGGCTGGCTGACAGCCTGACTTGAGGTATTTCGGCAGCGCGAACTTTTACCAATACCGATTCACTGATCTCTTTACCGGAATAAAAACAGTTCAAAATGTAAATGCCATCTCTGCTGAGAGGGCCCAGGGTTTTGGAGCCGGTAGTTTTGATACTTCCAGACCAGTCGCCTGAAGCAATACAGTAATCAACCGCTGTAGCAGCCCAGGACAGGGTGAAAGTACCATTGTAGTCAATGGTTGCCGGTTCTGGACTGAGCCTGATTTGAGCCGGGATGTTATCCGATTTATCACAGGCAGACAGCAGTAGAGCCAGAATCCATGAAAATTTTATGAAGGTTTTCAACATGGTTTTAGTCCATTGAAGTGGGGGTCGTTTTGATCAAATGCCTGTACTGCAGGCAACTAGCATCAGAACGCATGAATCATTTGAGTATTATATTGGATTTGATAATTTATGTTTGTTCGATGCTATCGGGGGCGGAGCATCGGCTTAACATTCCGCTGTTGGTGGCTCGATTAATCTGCATCTCGGTAAGCCTGAGCGGGGACTCGCTGCACTGATTTGAAATGCCCCGGCGGGTTGGATCCTGCCCGAGCTTTATCCTAACTCTTCAGTGAGTGATGGCTATTCTGTTGTCGTGGCATGAGGACTGGGTGTCCCAGTGCCGGTCAATATGAGGCTAGTGTGGTGATTGAATAGCTATGCCCTGAATAGCATTGATGCGGTGGATGGTTTCATGCTGATGGTGCTTCTAGCCAGGTAGCGACTTCTGTTACTGGTCAGCATTAATGGCCGCAATCAATTCCTGCAGTACCTGCTCAGCGTTGTCGTTGTCCACCTGGCAGGTACCCGCCGCCTGATGTCCGCCACCTCCATACCTGAGCATCAATTCACCGATATTGGTTTTGGAACTGCGATCGAAGATGGATTTGCCGGTGGCAAAAACGGTGTTCTGATGATCCCTGCCCCACATCGCATGGATGGAGATATTACACTGTGGATAAAGCGCGTAGATGATAAATCGATTTCCGGCGTGTATGACTACCTCGTTACGCAGATCCAGCACCACCAGATTGTCATAGATTTTGGCGCAACGCATAATCTGCTGTTTAAATTGTTCAGACTGTTCCCGGTACAGGTCGATACGTTCAACCACATCAGGAAGTTTCATGATGTCATCGATACGATTATCCTTGCAGTAATCAATCAAATCCATCATCAGATCGTAGTTGGAGATTCGAAACTCACGAAATCGGCCCAGACCGGTACGCGCATCCATCAAAAAATTTAGCAGGTCCCAGTTTCTGGGGCTTAATACCTGTTGTAGATTAAATTGAGCAGAATCGCCACGGTCTACCGCTTCCATCATTTCATCCCAGTCGGCCGGGAAAGCGTCATTCCCGCCGTAATGCTTCCACACCACGCGTGCGGCGGAAGGGGCATCGGGATCGATAATATGATTATCGTGCTGACCCTGATTACGGATGGTTTCAGATTCGTGGTGATCAAACGACAGGTGGATACCTTCGACATAGGGCAGGTTGGTTGATATATCTTTTTGAGTGACATCTATTTTGCCGTCCTGCATGTCCTTGGGATGGACGAACTTAATTTCATCAATCATATCAAGGCGTTTGAGAAGTACAGCGCATACCAGACCGTCAAAGTCACTGCGCGTTATCAGTCGAAATTTGTTATCCATTGTCCTCTCCTCCAGTCGATGCTGGAAAAATTAATTCTTTAGCGGATCTCAGAGTATAGATTGGGTGGGAAAAAATCTGCAAAAATGTATCGGCTAGCGTCCTATGCAAGGTATTCGCTGCGTGGCGGCGGGACGATTGTGCAACTGTTAAGCGCAATGGACTGTACTGACTTCGATATCTGAATGCTTCTGTTATTTCAGCGATGCCTTTTGAACCCCGTCCAACAAGGCTATGTGGACAACTGCAAACTGATTAGTGATGTTTGTGCAGGACTCTCCCGTCTGCATGCAAAGCTGTGCCAGGGGGGAGTCATTGCCGAAACAGCATGAGAGTCACCCTCCAGCAGTGGCAGATACCAGCTACAACCCGGCGCAAATCCATAATTAAATCATAGAATAGTTTGACGTTGTGCCCTGTAGTATTGAGCGTTCCAGAGTGGGCTCTGGAGATAAAAAAAGCAGGAAGCCCTGAGATTGTCACCCCGACCGTAACGGGGCTTTCCAGACAACTATCAAATGGAGTGAATCATGAAAACAAGAATCAAAATTCTGTTACTCGTCTTGCTCGTCTTTACGCTGCCTTCGATGTCGCGCGCCATGGCTTATGATTTCGACAACGGCAACGCCGCTTTCGAAGTCGTGATCCAGACGGTGGCCCCGGTCGTTTTCCAGTACGCGTCTCCCACCGGTGGTGATGCCACACTGGTGTTGCGCGTGACCACGCAGGTCACCAATGCCTGGTTCGATGCCACCGCTGCTTACGCTGAACCGGCGGTTGGCGTTTATTCGCGCATAGCGCATCGACCGGCGTCAGAATCTGCCACTAACGCCAACATGAACATCTCCCTGATCCATGCTTCCTATCAGGTGCTAAGCCAGCTGTTGCCGGCTCAACAGCAGACCTGGCGTGACATGCTTAGCAACGTCGGTCTGAATCCCGATGACAATAGCACCGATCTGACCAGCGCGGTCGGTATTGGTAATGTTGCGGGGCTTGCGGTCGCAGTCGGGCGTGAACATGACGGTATGAACCAGCGGGGTGATGACGATGGTCGACGCTATAACCCGGAGCCTTACACGGATACGACCGGTTACCAGCCGGTTAACACGGCTTACCAACTGCACAATCCATCGCGCTGGCAGCCCGACCTGCAACGCCGGGGCATGGGTCTGTACAAGATACAACAGTTCGTTACCCCGCAATTCAGCCTCACCGAACCCTACTCTTACGACAACCCAAAGCAATTCCGTGTAGCGCCACCAGTCAACAGTAATCACAATCACGTCGGTCGCTATAAACAGCAGGCCGATGAGGTACTCGATGCATCGGCTAACCTGACCGACGAACAGAAAGTAAAAGCCGAGCTGTTCGATAACAAGATCAACAGCCTTGGTTTTTCTGCAGTGTTTGCTGGCTTGTCTCAGGGGTTGAGTTTGCGTGAATTCATCGAGCTGGATTTCCTCACCAACATGGCTGCACATGACGCCGGCGTGGTGATCTGGCAGGAAAAACGGCGCTTTGATGCGGTGCGTCCGTTCAGCGCCATCCGTCACATCTACGGCGACAACCCGGTTACCGCCTGGGGTGGACCGGGCAGAGGAACTGTCAGCGATTTGCCGGGCACAGAATGGCGCAGCTATCTGGACGAGGCCGACCATCCTGAGTACCCATCGGCATCCGCCTGCTTTTGTCAGGCACATGGTCAGGCGGCTCGCCTTTATCTGGGTAACGATAACCTGAACTGGAGTGTACCGGTGGCTGCCGGATCTTCGCGCATCGAGCCGGGCATTACACCAGCCGCGGATATGCAACTGTTCTTTCCGAGCTGGACTGAGTTCGTCAATGACTGTGGCCAGAGTCGAGTCTGGGCCGGCGTGCACTTCCAGTCAGCGGTCGA
Source organism: Gammaproteobacteria bacterium (assembly GCA_014382695.1). Taxonomy (GTDB): domain Bacteria; phylum Pseudomonadota; class Gammaproteobacteria; genus JACNJF01. The sequence goes on from JACNJF010000117.1 coordinate 8,918, forward strand.
TCAGAGTCGTCAGCTGTGCGATGTATTCGGCGATACCGCGTATGATTATCTGCAGGATTTGCTGGCTGGCACCGCAGCGGTACATGCACCGGCCGCCAGGCTTTCTGAGAACGCTGCAGGTGGCAAGCCGTGGAAGAAAAAGCATCATCATGATCGTCGTGCGCATTAACTGACGTAATCCAGTGCCAGAAAGCCGGGGCCTGCCCCGGCTTTTTTAGGCCGGCAATATTGGGCTGAGACACACGCAGCTAATATGGACTGAAATTTCATCTGGAATCTGGATGGATATTGCAGCGCCAGCTCCCATTAAATGGGTCAAAGCGGCCTGGCCAGGTTATTGCGGAAGATGATTGTGCCGACAGGTAATAATTCAGGGGGGCTCTGATGATTCATCTGTGAACTCTCAAAGATTGCTTAGTTTTGCCATCCATAGCAATGTTTTGTTGTTTGATCCGTGTCATCAAAACGTTGAATTTCCCCGTTAAACCCTGCGTAAATTTTGCCGGGCGAACCTTTTATTATTATCATTATCCGGTGTTGAAGTATTCGTAACAGGTTTATTTTAGACAGGGGACTACGATGAAAAAATTAACAACTTTAGCCGTTACCGCTGCATTCGCGCTGGTTATCCAAACGGCCATTATTCCCGACGCACGGGCCTTTTCATTTGGTAGCTTTAACTTTAGTGATAGCTGGGGTGATGGTTGGGGCGATGGCTGGGGAAGCGGCTCCAGATACTATGATCCGCGCTGGGATCGATATCCACCTCCCGCTTATTATGGTAACCGATGGAACAATGCGGGTCCGTGGGATCGGGGGGCTTCCAGATCAGGTTTTGGCTGGGGTAATCGAAACGGACCGCGTTGGGGGGCTCCTCCTCCACCCTGGGCTGCTCCTCCTTATTGGGGTAATGCTCCCGGTTATTTTCCGCCGGCCGGCAACAATCAGGGGCCGCCTGCCAACGTCGCACCGAACAGGACTGCGCCGAAGTAAGGCTTAAACCGGGCACACGGCGTCAGCCAATCTTACAGCCCTGGATGCGATCCGTGACAGTCCGTTTTAATGGCTGTCACGGATCGTTGCGGAGTGTCTGATACTGATTTTCTGAGGCGTCACTCCGACAGATTTATCCTCTAACTGGTTTATCCCCCCCAGCAGTTCCACTCATCAGCATCGGCTCGGCAGAGATCTTGCCAGGGTTTATTCTATTTTCTGTAGAACTAATTTGTGATCATCCAGCCAGCTCTATTATGGATGCTGACTATGTATTAGCTAATCGACGTTTTCAGGAGTAAATTAAAGCGGTAACTGGAAGGCGAAAGACAAACAGCAAAGCGGAGCGAGCAAAAATGCCCGATCAAGACTTTAAGGTTCGTTATCTCCGGTTTCTCAATTTAAAACCTGTAATCGATACACTTCAACGCTCGACTATTAGGAGTCATAAGCATGGCAGACAAAACTTTTACGCTGATTGATAACGCTAACAACCGATCAATGGAACTGCCTGTTCGGCAGGGCACTCAGGGTCCACCAACCATCGAGATATCCAGCCTATACAAAGAGCTGGGGGTCTTCACCTATGATCCCGGCTTTATGTCGACCGCCAGTTGCAAGAGCGCAATCACCTATATCGATGGTGAGGCGGGCGTACTCGAGTATCGTGGTTATCCGATCGAACAGCTGGCTGAACAGAGTCATTTTCTGGAGGTGGTCTACCTGCTGCTGTATGGCGAATTGCCAGCGCCTGCAGAAATGGAAAATTTTGAAGGGATCATTACCCACCACACCATGATCAAGGAAAAACTGAAGGATCTTTTCAACGGTTTTCACTACGATGCGCATCCGATGGCGATCATGACCGGAGTGGTTGGCTCGCTCTCTGCGTTCTACCATGATTCACTCGATATACATAATCCGCAGCATCGTGAAATCTCTGCGCACCGTCTGATAGCCAAGATGCCAACCATTGCCGCTGCCAGTTACAAACACAGTAAGGGTGAGGCTTTCATTTATCCACGCAACGACATGAGCTTTGCGGCCAACTTCCTGCACATGATGTTTGCGACACCCTGTGAAGAGTACGTGCCTGATCCTGTTGCGGTTAAAGCGCTGGATATTCTGTTGATACTGCATGCCGATCATGAGCAGAATGCCAGCACCTCCACCGTACGACTGGCGGGCAGTTCTCATGCTAATCCGTTTGCCTGTATTGCGGCTGGTATTGCCTCACTTTGGGGGCCAGCACATGGTGGCGCGAATGAAGCTGTGATCGACATGCTGGAGATGATCGGTGACGTCTCACAGGTGCCGAAATATGTGGCCATGGCAAAGGATAAGAACGACCCTTTCCGGCTGATGGGTTTTGGCCATCGGGTGTATAAAAACTATGACCCACGAGCACGTATCGTGCGCAAGGTGTGTCATGAAGTGCTGGCCAGCACCTGCCATGCGGGTAGCCCGATGATGGAGCTGGCGCTAAAGCTGGAAGAGATTGCACTGCAGGATGAGTATTTCATCGAGCGCAAGCTCTATCCCAACGTCGATTTTTACTCCGGTATCATCTATCGCGCACTGGGGATACCGAACAATATGTTTACCGTGATGTTTGCTATCGCACGCTCGGTGGGCTGGATTGCGCACTGGACAGAGATGATTGCTGATCCACACCAACTGATTGGACGCCCTCGACAGGTCTATGAAGGTGCACCCAAACGCGATTATGTGCCGGTCGACAAACGCAGGAAATCCTGAGTCAGTAGATACCTGTGGCGCAAAGCCCACTACCGTCGTCACTCCAGACTCGATCTGGAGTCCAGCCCAACGAATCGCAGCTGTTATTGTGGAGGGTTCCGAAACTGGATACCAGTATGCACTGGTATGACGACATAAAGTACAGGGCAAAAATATCCTCGTCTCTCCAGACTCGATCTGGAGTCCTGCCCAACGAATCGCGGCTGTTATCGTCGAGGGTTCCGAAACTGGATACCTGTATGCACTGGTATGACGAGAAAAGCGCAAAGCCCAATACCATCGTCACTCCAGACTCGATCTGGAGTCCAGCCCAACGAATCGCAGCTGTTATTGTGGAGGGTTCCGAAACTGGATACCAGTATGCACTGGTATGACGAGATAAAGTGCAGCGCTAAAATATCCTCGTCTCTCCAGACTCGATCTGGAGTCCAGATATGAACATCATCGCCGACGTCTCCAGATTCTAAACTGGATACCAGCCTCGGCTCTGGCATGCCGCTTCGCTCTACCTCCTGCATCCCTGCAGTCGTACGCTGGTATGACGAGAAAAGCGCAAAGCCTACTACCATCGTCACTCCAGACTCGATCTGGAGTCCAGCCCAACGAATCGCACCACTTGAACCAATAGTGACGGCTCTGGATTACACCCTCAGGCCCCTAAACGGCGCCTAAACTAGAAGGATGATGAGAATGCAGATATTGCATCAGGGCAGACACCCTGTACGCATTTCAAACTATCCTTAGTATTTCGATCCGATATTATTAACACACAGATCTTGCTAAGATACCCAGCAGTAAACCCGCGTAGCATTCATTCAATCTTCAGACCAACCACTCAAACCCACTATGACCGAACAAACCTATATCAAGGGCAAAGACCGAGACCTGGAATCCACCATTGAAAGCATGCTGCGCAAGCTGGCTGATATTGGTATTGAAATCGAGGAAGTATCCTGGTTGAACCCGGTGCCGAATGTCTACTCGGTGCATATTCGTGATAAAGCCTGTGAGCTGATGTTCACCAATGGCAAGGGCGCTACCCGCAAAGCCTGTCTGGCGAGTGCGCTGGGTGAATACTTTGAGCGCCTCAGCTGTAACTATTTTTTTGCGGATTATTATCTGGGCGAAGAGTTTTCCAAAGCAGAATTCGTACATTACCCGGATGAGCGCTGGTTTAAGGTGGAAGGCGAGTCGATTCCTGACGGCTTGCTGGATCAGGATTTATGGGATTATTACGACCCCGAGCAACAGGCCAAACCCGAGCATCTATTCGATGTGAATTCGGGTGCCGCTGAACGTGGAATCTGCGCCTTACCCTATACCCGCCAGCGTGATGGCGAGAAAATCTGGTTTCCGGTGAATGTGATCGGCAATATCTATGTCAGCAACGGTATGTCTGCAGGTAACACCCAGAACGAGGCGCGCGTGCAGAGCCTGTCGGAAATTTTTGAGCGTTACGTCAAAAATCGAATTATCTCGGAAGGCATCTGCCTGCCCGAAGTGCCACAGGACGTTCTCAATCGCTTCCCTAAAATTGTTGAATCGATTCGTGAGCTGGAAAGCCATGATTATCATCTGCGCATTGCCGATGCTTCACTCGGTGGACGCTACCCGGTGATGAGTGTGACGCTGATGAATCCGCGTGATGCGACCGTGTATGCCTCGTTTGGTGCGCACCCCAGTTTTGAAGTCGCGCTGGAACGTACCGTGACGGAGCTGTTACAGGGGCGCGGACTGCATCAACTGGATGATTTTTTACCCCCCAGCATGGATCTGGACGAGGTGGCGGATCATCATAATCTGGAAACGCATTTCATCGATTCGAGTGGGCTGATCGCGTATGACTTCTTCAAAAGTACACCCGATTATGAGTTTAATGACTGGGACCACGATACCGACAACAAGGACGAATTTGAATTTCTGTGTCAGATCATTCATGACCTGGAGCACGATATCTATATCTCCGATTACGAGCATCTGGGCGTGTATGCCTGTCGCATCATCGTGCCGGGCATGTCTGATATCTATCTGGTCGATGATATTGTGTGGAACAACAACAACGAAGGTGCCCCTTATCGTGAACAAATCCTGTCATTAAACAAGCTCGATAAAACCCAATGGCAGGACTTGCTGGATCGACTCAGTGAAGGCGGCTATCCGGATATGCAGCTGGTTGCGGAATTCATCGGTATAGCCACCGACCGCGGTACGGTCTGGTCAGGGCTTAGACTGGGTGAGCTGAAAGCCATGTTATGTCTGGCGATTGGCGATCTTGAACAGGCGCTGGAATGGATCGACTGGTGCCTGCATGTAGATGCACTCACGATCTGCCGTATCCATATCTATAACTGCCTCAAAGCACTGCTTGAAATACAACTGGATAAGTCGCGCGATTACGATGATTACGCGGATGCGATGGGCAAGCTGTACGGCAGGGAATATGTTTCTATCTGCAGCCAGATGATTAGCGGCAGCGCGACTTTTCACGGCTTGAGTAGCCCCGGCTTATCCCTCGATGGATTTGAAAACCACGAGGCGTTATTAAACTGTTATGCCAAATTGCACAAGTTTAAACAGACTAACTGGAAAAAATCTTAGAATAAAACGGGCCGGTGATACGGTCAGTCATAACAACTATTAACGGAGATGAACGTGCTAAAAAAATATGTTTTATCAATCACTACGCTGATAATGATGCTCTCCGTCAGCCTTGCGCAGGCGCATTCCCCACCGCCGGAAGCGAAGATCTATTTCATCGGTTTAACAAATGGTGCGCTCGTCAGCAGTCCGCTCAGGCTTAAATTCGGCATCGAAGGTTTCGGCATTACACCCGCCGGTTCCAAAGGCAAAATACGGCATACGGCGGGACACCACCACCTGTTGCTGGACCTGGACGATTTGCCGGATATGGATGAGCCCATTCCGCACACGGCAAACCATATTCATTTCGATAAAGGCGAGACCGAGGCAGTACTGGAATTGTCACCAGGTCGACACACACTTCAGCTACTGCTGGGTGATGAAGAACATGAACCTCAGGCACCGCCATTACTTTCAGAGCGGATCAGTATCACGGTTAAATAATGTGGCTGTCTGACGTTAAATTGTTTTAAGACCAGCCCGGGCAGTCCGGGCGGTCATGCCTCACAGAAACAGGCTGAACAGGTAAAAGGCTAACACCAGGGTTATGCTAAAGAACAGTATCCTGGTCAGTCGGTCCTTCGGTGGATGCGTCGATACCGTGTGATGCCTGCCCATTTCCCGCCATTCTTCCTCGAAGTCCTGAATCAGCTTCTTGGCCTTGACCGACTGCGCCTTGTTTTTTACATAAATTACCCGGCTCGAATGCTTATCTTTTTGCATCTCGTGATAGTGGACGTTCTTTCTTTTTAACAGCGCCTTGAGTCGATGCTCTTCCGTAGCAGGCACATTTTTTAAATCGAATATTTTAAAAATCATGTTTTCAGCACATCCAGTTATTCAGCATCGCATCATATTCAGCCGACATAAGTGGCGTCAACCGGATATGCTCAGATAAGATCATGATTCCGGATGTTTTCTTTGGTCCGGGTCATTAAAACCAGCTATTAATCGCATCTTCCAGTTTTGCTTCACAGGTTTTCAGTTGTCGTTGATAACGCTGAGATTGCCTTGTAACCTTTTTGGCGACATCTTTGAGCCAGGGTTTGCTATTGTAGGTTTTGCGCTTAAACCCGCCGCGTCCTTCGTGATAGGCCAGATATTGAGAATAGATATCCGTTTTTTTGATGCCCAGGGTTCGTGCAGACCCATGCATATACCAGCCAATGAAATTAATGGCATCCGCAAAATCATCTCTCACATCGAAGGCATGTCCATCGGCGGTATATTCCTTCCAGACCGGGTCCTGGGCCTGCGCATAGCCGTAGGCGGATGAACTTCTGGGTAACGGGATGATCCACAGGAACCAGTCTCTTTCCGGTTGGGCGTAGGCGGCAAAACGCGACTCCTGATGCATAAAGGCCATCATGCCCGGAATCGGTGTTTGCCATTTCTTGTGTGCTTTTACGGCGGCTTCATACCAGTCGGTTTCACCGCTGAATATGGTGCAGATATTATTTTTGTCGGCAGGTTGATAAACCGCGCAGCCGGAAAGGGACGCTAATAGAAGTGTGAGCAGTAAAGACTTTAAAATATTGTGAAGCATGAAAAGTTTTTAAAGTATCGCACGGTAATTGGCAAGTTATAATTGAGCGATGTTTGAACTCCGGCAGGCCTGCAAGGTCTGCGCAGTAACGGGCGATTCAGTCAGGGTGTGCATCTGGCCCCGTTGCGTGGGATGATCAGGTCTTAAATATAAGCTTTAGCAGGGAGCCGATCGATCCGGCATGACACAATACCTCACAAGATACATCGGTTTACGACATCTTGCATTACTATGCATTCTCGCCGGGTTGCTGGTTTTATCTCCGCCCGTGCAGGCAGAAGGGGATCTGATGGTGCTCGGCGCATCGGTCCTGAGTGGTGCGCGCGACAGCAAGGACGGTGAGTATTTACTGCACCTGCAGGGGATGTATGAAGTGGAAACCTCGGGCGTCTGGTCACCCACGTTCGGAGCATCGATATTGCTTGATAACGAGAGAGAGTACATCAACATAGATAGCGGCGTGCGCTCAAATTTTGATGCGCCATTATCGCCCTTCGTTGGATTCGGTTTTTTTATCAGCGATGCTGAATATCTGCAGGAATGCCCGCCGGACCAGCAGAGTGAGATCTGTCAGGACCCGGTCGTCATCGGCATCTATCCTGAAGCAGGCGTGCATCTATGGGTGGGGAAGAGGGTTCGCGTTTCCATGTTTGCGCGTGCCTACCTGAGCAATATTCGTGGACCAGACGACCTCAACAGTGTGTATGGGTTCAACCTTGCGTTTACGACGCGTTAGTCGGTGTCTCATTAGCCTGAGAATATAGCCATGTCATCGCAGATTGTTGTTTTAGTCTTTAGCTGGATTGTCTACTTCCTGATCCACTCCCTGCTTGCCTCCATAGTCGTTAAAGAGTTTGTTGCAGCACGCTGGCCAGCAGCCATGGCTTACTATCGCCTGTTTTTTAATCTGCTGGCCGTGCTGTTACTGGCCCTGCCGTTATGGTTCACTCTGGCCTGGACGGGCGACTGGTTATGGCAATGGACGGGGTTAGCCAGTTGGATCGTAACAGGGGTTTCCTTGCTGGCCGTGGCAGGGTTTGTGTGGTCGCTCAAGTTTTATGATATGCATGAATTTATCGGTTTCCGGCAATTATCCGAGCAGGTCAAATCAGTCGATGATCAGGAGCATTTTCAGCTATCCCCGCTGCACCGCTGGGTGCGCCACCCGTGGTATTTTTTTGCGCTACTACTGATCTGGGCGCGCGATATGAATCTCGCGATGTTGATTTCCTCTATCATGATGACGCTGTATTTCATAGTTGGATCGTGGTTAGAAGAAAGAAAGCTGGTCAGATATCACGGCGATCGCTACCGCCAGTATAAAAAAATGGTGCCAGGGCTAGTGCCCCTGCCCTGGAAACACCTAAGCGAACCGGACAGGAAAAAACTGCTGGATGGCGGTTAAATCGATATTTGATAGAATCATCTTTATGTTGTCCAGCAACTACAGCACCCGGATGATGATTAATTAAGGCTTTGATTCTGTTTGTTTACTGACAAGGCTCACGTTAATTTTTGAGAGAAATTATATGTCCGAATATACAGAGATTCTTTTCTATATTTCCGAAGTCGTTATGGTTATCAGTTACTCTGCTACCAGAATGATTGTTCTACGCTTTATAGCCTGTATCGCAGATATTGGATATATGGTTGCAACACTCCTTATTGGGCTGGATGAAGCGGGGATGATGCCTACATTCTTATTTTCCGTGATCGCTTTTCTAATCAATTCGGTACACATTTTCCGAATTCTGCATATGAGAATTCCGCTTAAGCTGCCGGATCAATACGAGAGTGTTTACCGCACTAAATTCACATCATTCAGCCGCCGGGAGTTTCTTTATCTGCTGAATCTATCGACCAGAGTTACGCACAATAATATGGAAATTATAGAAGAGGGAAAACCCTGCGATATCTTTCTCAGTCTGGATGGGCCGCTTTCGGTTAAAGCCGGTGGAAGAAATATTGCCACACTGCCAGCTGCGAGTGTGGTGGGAGAGGTCAGCTCACTAACCGGCTATGATTCGCTGGCGTCAGTCTCAACCATTGGAGCTGTTCAACTATGCAGGTGGACAGCAGAGAGCATGCAAAAGCTGGAAAAAAAATATCCCGATATTCACTTGAAATTTCATGCCATCCTGCTGGGTGAAATGCGCAGCAAGCTGATGTCGCAGAATCTGTCCATGGCTTATTAATCAGGCCAGCAATAACCACTTGCTGGCGATGCTGAGATCGCCAGTGCCGGTGGAATTAAAACGGCATCGGATATTCCCGTCTGATCGCCTCAATACCGGCAAGCACTTCTGCAGATAATTCGATATGGATGGAGTCAATGTTGGCTTTTAGTTGCTGCATGCTGGTGGCCCCAATCAGGGTCGAGCTCAGGAAGGGACGGCTATGCACAAAAGCAAGCGCCATCTGACACACATCCAGCTGATGCCGCTGGGCCAGAGCGATGTACTTTTCGATCGCAGCATCGGTCTGTGGGTGAACCCGATGCTCCTTGCGTGTTTCCAGCGTGAGCCGGGTACCTTGCGGCTGTGCCCCGTTTAGATACTTGCCGCTGATCATGCCGCGAGCTAACGGCGACCACGCAATCAGACTGATATCTTCGTGCTGCACAAACTCACTCAGGTCCGGCTCGAAGTGGCGGCACAGCAAGGAGTATTCATTCTGAATCGAGGCCATACGCGGTAAATCATGCTGCTCGGCGAGCTGTAACCATTTGGCAAGCCCCCAGGCCGTTTCATTGGATAAGCCGATATGACGAATCTTGCCCTGGATGATTAAATCATTCAGTGTCTGCAACACTTCGATAAAATTGGCTTCCTCCCGACGCGCATCGAACTTCGGCGCAAAGCCCCAGATCTGTCCAAAGTGGTACGAGCCCCTGTTCGGCCAGTGCAATTGATAGAGGTCGATATAATCGGTCTGCAGGCGCTGCAGACTGCTGTCCAGCGCGAGCTGAATATTGTTGCGGTCAATATGGTTTTTTCCTTCACGTACCCAGCTCAGCCCCGGCCCTGAAATCTTGGAAGCCAGAATGACCTTGTCGCGTTTCGATCGGGCGCTAAACCAGTTGCCGATGATGGTCTCGGTTTTACCGAAGGTATCCTTGCTCGGTGGAACCGCATACATTTCAGCGGTATCGAACAGGTTAATGCCCTGATCCAGCGCGTAATCCATTTGCGCAAAGCCATCCTGCTGTGAATTCTGCATACCCCAGGTCATGCTGCCAAGGCCGATAACACTGATATCTAAGCCAGTGCGTCCTAATTTTCGATAGATCATTCCGGTTCCTGCCATTGATTCAATGTGCAAACATAATATGATGCGTCGATGATACTATCCAGAACCAAAGTTTTGGAACTTTTTCCGCCTTTATGCAGGAGTACACTATGTTACGTCACCTTGTCTGGATCTTATGTTTACTGCTAACCCAACCGACTCTGGCCGCCAAAGCGCCCCCGATCCAGCAGCACTATGCGCTGGATCAGGTCGCCCCCGATGTATACGTGGTGCATGGCCCGACCGAAGCACCGAATCCGGCTAATCAGGGGTTTATGAACAACCCGTCGTTTGTCGTCACCAGTGCCGGAGTGGTGGTGGTCGATCCGGGCTCCAGTGTGCAGACCGGCGAAATGCTGCTGGCACATATCGAAAAAACCACGCCGAAGCCGGTGGTCGCGATACTGATTACCCATGCGCATGGCGACCACTGGCTCGGTAATCAGGCCATCGTGGCGAAATATCCACTGGTGAAAATCTATGCCCATCCACATATGGCAAAGCTGGTAGAGCTGGGAGAGGGTGAAACCTGGATCGAATTTATGGCGCGCTTAACCGAAGGCGCGACCAGCGGAACGCGGTCGGTTGGGCCAACCCATGCCATGAGCAATGGCGACATCCTCAACTTTGGTGACCTGAGCTTCGAGGTCATCGAACAGGGCAAGGCGCATACCAGCACCGACATCATGCTGTATGTGAAACAGCGTGCGCTGATTTATCTGGCGGATAACGCCAATCAAAACTTTATCGTACCGGTCGAAGGCAGCTTTCGAGGCAATATCCAGGCGCTGGATAAGGCGATCAATAGCGGCGCGAAAATTTTCATCCCCGGGCATGGCAAAACTGCCGACGCCAGCATTGCCAGCAACTATCGTGATTTTCTGACAACTATCTACTCGACTACCAGAGCCGGTTACGATGATGGCAAGGCCGATTTTGAAATACGTCCCGAGCTATTGCCCAAACTGGAGCGATGGAAAGATTGGTCAGGCTTCGAAGGGCAGCTGGGACAGTTGATCAACTTCGCTTATCTGGAAGCCGAGGCGGAATCTTTTAAATAAGGGGGCGCAATGGGCGATGGAAAGCGCTGAACGATTGAGTCAAGGGTTCACGAATTGAATGCTGGCGGATCGCACGCGTGATGCAGGGCGAAAACCTGCCTTTACTTACTGCTTCTGGGTGAGGCTGGTATGTAGCGGGGCAGGCCATTCGTTATGGCCTAAAAACTCCGCCCAGCTAAGGCTGTTATCTTTATTTTTATCGTAGTAAGAAAACTTGTTGCTGATAAAAGGTAAATGTTCAGCGGCCTCCTGCGACGAGATCCGGTTATCCTGATTAGCATCTGCGCGCAGGAACTGCCGGGAAGATTTCGCCAGGATGCTACGCGCAATATCACCGCGCTGACCTGTTTCATGGATATCTGGAATGGTTGATTTCTGAGCCTGCACAATGGTCACAGGGCAACACAAAATCATCAGGAATAACAGGCGACTGGTTAAGTTGATCATCGTTTTGCTCTCACTATATGGAATGCGTTAGATTGCAGGTATCCGGCTTTAAAAAACGGAAATTTTTAATAGATAGAGCTTAGCTGAGAAAATAAAATGTTTACTCGATGTTTAAATAAAAATGTGAAAGCACACAGCCTTCGTCATTCCGGGCTCCGATCCGGAGGAGTGGCACAGGGGTCGTGCCGTTAACGGACCTGAGGATGGAATCCATCTCAACGATTGGTATCCTTACATTCCACGATCCGACTCTGGATTCCAGATCAAGTCTGGAGTGACGAGAGGAGTGTTAGTCGCTTTACTGGATACCAGCATGCGCCGGTATGCTGTGATCTGTCTGAGCATCACTTATCCAGTAACTCAAGCATCATCTATAAACAGGAATTATGGTTATGTTGAATAACCTGTGATAATAAAACGCCAGCATCAGTAATCTATAGAGTAATTTTATACCGGGTTCTGAACGAGCGTAAAACTCACGCTAAAACCCCTCAAATGGTAGACATTCTGTTACTGAACGGCTGCGATGCCTTTTTATAGATTAAATTTATTTGACTTAAATTTCTGAAAGGAGTCGAGTAGAGAAGTTAAATAAATAAATTGGACTGGAGGCTGGTGACATGAGTTTTATAAACGTTTTTATTATTCTCGCATTACTGGGTACCATTTTTCTGTTGATGGCTGGTGGTATTTCGATGGCACATGGCGGGAAATTTGACAGGATACATGCCGATGAATTTATGTGGGGTCGTGTCGTGATGCAGGCGATTACCATTGGATTGATTATAATTGCGACGCTATTCTGGGCCTGACGCCTGGACCAGATCGAAACAGAACTTAAAGAAATACGTCAACTTCAACCTGGAAAATGGACTTTTCAGGTTTTGCTTTTTCAGGGTGATTTAATTTTTTACAGTACAGCTTTGACCTGTACCTGTTTTAGGTCGGCCCTTTGATGGGCTAAAAACAGCGCTTCTATAGCGGTATGGAAGATTACTGTGCAGGTATTGCTTCGGGCCGCTATTCACTGGATACCGGTATGCACCGGTATGACGACAGAAGTGCTACTTTTCCGGGATGACGATGAGGTTATGATCCTCCCGTTATGTTTAGATTAGACCTCCCATAATATTCGAGAGCAGCAGCTTGAATCATTTATTTTACTTAGACCCCATTATCATTATGCACTCGGTAGCGGCAACTCCCCCTGATACAGAAATATCTCAAGGCCAAATCGAAATACATCGGTCTGCCCCACCTGTTTGAAGGCGACTTCGTTCACACTGACTTCGCACAGCCATTGGGTCATTTCCTGCGGGCGTCTGTGACGCAGGGCTGCGGGAGTAAACAGGCCTACACAGCTACCTTTTTTCGGGTCGCGTGCAGAGCGGTATTCAAAGGCTTCGACACCGGCCTTTCGCATCGCACTGCCTAATAGTTGAGGCTGGGTGTATTGCTGCGGATGGGAGAGTTGAGTTTCATAGTCACTGCAGGGTGGCAGTTGTAATTTCAACCCGAGTGATGACAGGTATTGGGCTGAGAACAGGCTGTGTTCGCTGCGCATGGTCTGTTTGACCGGTACGGCGTCCATCGAGTGCCAGAACACCAGTCGGTAATAGGCGGACTCAGCCAGTGTTGTATCGACGCTGCTAGCGCCATAAAAGATGGCGGGTTCATGGCTGCGTCCGAAGCGTGAGCCCCACGGCAGGGGCGGGTAGCGGAACGGAGTTTTCAGCAGGTAATGGTAGTTGCCGGAGTGTACGGGGAGGGCGGGTTTACTGCTTTCCAGCATCTCTTCCAGCAAGGCCTGTTCTTCCAGTGTGTCTACATAGCTGAGCGTGGCCACCTGTTCCTGACTCTCGACCATGCGAAACAGTTTGCCTGAGATCGGACGGATATGCTGCGTTCCGTCGCAGTCGTCCCATAGCATTACACCTTGCCTCGAATCGCATCCACATACTGCAACACGCCGATCAGGCCCTGAATACTTTCCATCTGTTTTGCCGGCTGGCCACCGGTGATCCTGTTAGGCGAACGCATGAAGTGCCGCATCCAGTCCTGATCGCCGCCGGTGAGTGCAAACAGCGCCCTGGCGACCCGTATCAGCAGTAGAGCCAGTTCACCCTGTTTGGATTTAGGATTGAGTGACGGATTTTGCTTGAGGCGGCTGATCGCCGTGCGATGCATGCCCAGTACCGCCGCCAGTTCGGCCTGTTTCAGACCAAGTTGCTCGGATGCCTTCAATACGGCCTTCGCCAGAACGGTTTCAGCAACCGGCAGGGGTTGTTCAAGTGCTGACATATGTCCTCCGTTAATGATGTATATGCACATAGAATAGACTAAATGTGCGATATGCACAAATTCTGCATTGCCTGAGTATGCAGGAAATCAGCGATACCGGTCGAATCTTTAAGTTATTGCATTGATTGAATAGGGACCTGGTTTAAATCATGGCCTGACTATAAACAGAGTCTTCTGGAAGACTTGATCCTGTATTCAGCAACAACAGCATTGAGTTCAGTCTGACAACCCCTGCAAAAAAACGGTAACGGTTTGATCGGTCTGATTTACTATAGATATTCCTGTCGAGGTGGACTGCCTTTTCGATTTAGTCTGCTTTGCGGAAATCAACAAGCCCGGATTCTGGTTTGAGGTTGCCGAGCTTTGTCTGGCAGCACAAAAATTTTAAACAGCGTTTATGCATATCACAGGTTGTCTATGTCAATTTACCGGGTAACCCTGTTGCCTAGTCAGCATCAATATCAATCATCTTCCAAACAGTCATTGCTGCGAGCCGGACTGGAGTCGGGCCTGAATATGATTTACGGCTGTGATGGTGGGAATTGCGGGAAATGTCTGGTCCGGCTGGTGAGTGGTACTACCGAGAGGTTAAGGCATTCGGATTTCGTGCTGTCCCAGAGTCAAAAAGACCGGCAGCAGCTGTTAAGCTGTTGTCATGCGGCATCCTCCGATGTAGTGATGGAGGCGGTGGAGATTGACAGTGTGAGCGAGATTGCTGAGCAAACCATTGATACCCGGGTTTACCGGATGGATCGGTTATCCGAATCGGTGATGTCGGTGGTGCTAAAAACGCCACGCGGTCAGCCGTTAAGTTTCCTTGCCGGTCAGTATGTGACCTTGAGCATGAACGGCTCTCTCCAGCGCAATAAATCGATTGCCAGCTGTCCCTGCGATGGGATGCATCTGGAGGTTCATGTTAAAGCGCGTGAGCATGACCCCTTTAGTGAGTATGTGTTCAAACGGCTGAAAAAGAATGAACGCGTGCAGATAAACGGACCGCATGGTGAGTTTGTGCTGGATGATGCGTCTGATCGTCCGCTACTGCTGATTGCGTTTGATAGCGGTTTTTCGAGTATAAAAAGCCTGATCGAACATGCAATTGCGCTGGAGAAAAATCAACCGATAAAACTCTACTGGATGATGTCGGCCGGTAATCAGCCCTATCTGGAAAACTATTGCCGATCGATCGTGCATGCGCTGGATAACTTTAGCTTTCAGACGGAGTTTGCGCAGGATCGATCACCCGCCACGATGACTCAGTTACTGGAAAAAATTGTGTTACAGGAAGCTGCAGTGACACAGTCTGATGTTTACCTGACCCTGCCCGAAGAGTTGCGCGAGCTGGCGCAGGATATCCTGATACAGGCTGGTGTTCAGCCGCAGCACTGGAAAATCGATACGATTCAGGCAATCTGAGTTGCGCATTGAAGCGCACTATACGGCCGGCAAATGTCTGTTGTTTCAGTGACGCCCGCTTGGGGCTCTTTACGTTTGTGAATTAAGCCTGTAATTTATGCGCCGGTTTTTATGCCGTCTATTATCGCCCCGCGTTGCTCGAAAACAGGTATTATCCAGTGACTTCCTGCGGGCACAATTACAACGAGAAATTTTATATGCGCACTGTTCGACACTTAACCCTGCTTTTGCTGGCATGTTCCTCCATCAGTGCCTTTGCGGATAATTCAGATGCTATAGCGCTAACTGCTCAGAACGAGGAATCGTTGAATGTCAGCGAGGTGGAGCAGATGCCGGTCAGACAGCAGAAGGATCTGGATAACAGAATAAGCAACATCGATGCCCTGCTTAATGCCTATCTGAATATCACCAGTGAGGCCCAGCAGCCAGATCGCATTCATGCGCAGGTGGTCGCCGCTAAAGCACAGGCCGCAGAGCATTATCAGGCTCAGGATTATGCCGCCGGGCGGGCAATTCTCGAACGTACCTATGCACAACTGCAAACGGCCATTATTCAACTGCGCGATGGCAGTACTCTGGTAAACAGCCGAGGTGCGGATGAGCAGTATGATATCCGCTCAGGTGCTGGCAAACAGAACAACGAGCGGAACAAACTGATGCGCAGTATTGATGCGCTGCTGGATGCCTTTCAACGGGTATCGATAGAAAAGGGACAGCGCGAACAGGCTTCGATTATGCAGCGCAATATTGCCACTCTCAGGGCGCGTGCGGATGGGTATTTTCAGTCTGCTGATACCCGCGCCGGGAACGAACTGCTGAATGGTGCTTACACCTTGATCAGGGAGGCACTGGCGACGCTACGTGAGGGTGATACGCTGATTCAGTCTCTCGATTTTGCGACGCCGCAGGCTGAGTACCAGTATTATGTGGAAAAGACGCAAAGCCAGCAGATGGCCATCGGCCTGCTGCTTGAGATGAGTGCCAATAGCGCTAAAAACGCAGTTCTAAACAGTCTGCTGGCTTCGGTGCGGCAGATGCTGGAGCAGGCCGCAGGGCTGGCGGCAGAAGATAATTATAGCGCTGCGATCGGGTTGATGGATAAAGCCTTCAGCCGCCTGCAGTCCGGGCTGATGATGTCGATTGCGGTGCCTTAACGCACAGCGCCCTGCCGTTTGCATGAATCCGGCAGGGGGGCTATCACTCAAGTCAGGCATCAGCTGGCGCCCGCACAAAAAACCTTAGATTGAGTTTAGCGGTTCGATGCGCTAACCTCTTTTGCGTTTCTATACCGGTCTACTACGCATGAAAACCTTTGCTCAACTTGCTGCTGAAATCGCTCCGCTGATCACCGAAATGATGCCCTGGGATGTGGAAGAATATCTTGAGGCACATCCGCAAACCCTGATTGTAGATATCCGCGAAAATCATGAGTATGACACCATGCATATTCCTAATTCGTTGAATGTTCCACGCGGTATTCTGGAGAATGCCTGTGAATGGGATTTTGAGGAAACCGAACCCGATCTGGTCGAAGCCAGAAACCGACCGGTGCTACTGGCCTGCCGTTCCGGCAACCGCACTACGCTGGCAGCCTATACCCTGCAACAGATGGGGTATGAGAATGTCATCTCGCTCCAGACCGGCCTGCGTGGCTGGAGTGATTACGAGCTGCCGCTGGTGGATATCGAAGAAAAACCGGTTGATGTGGAAGACGCCGATCGTTACTTCGCCAACAAGATCCTGCCCGAACAGCGTAAACCTGAAAACAAATAAACATAACCGAACCGTCGATCATCGGGCCATGCTATGGCCTGATGCTGCCGGCGTTCAGGTCTGATCAAACAGCGGAATACGGCCGACATAGCTTTCCAGCTGACGCAGTTCGTCATCGCTGTGATCGAGTACCTGCATCACCTGCATGCCCATCATCTTTCCACCCTCGAAATCAATCTGATGGGCGTTATGATGCGTGGCTTCAAAGGTTTCATGGATGTGACCGGAGTTGAGTGTCGTTTTTCCGTAACAGTTACAGTAGTACAGACTATCCGGCGCAACATTCAGAAAGCAGCCGGTACCACGGATGCCAATGGTGGCGTTGGCAGTAACGATATTACGCAAGGCCCCTTTGCCAAAGACACTCAGCAGTTTGCCGGTGAGTAGCTGTAACAGATCGATAACCGGATTGTCCCTGCTGCCTGCCTGCAAAGAGGTACGTTCTTTCAATAAAAAGGCATCGGCACCGATCGTGAACGCAATCCGCCCGTTGTGACTGGTGGTGATCAGGTCGCCGGGGCGAACCAAAGAGTCGAGACGGGCAATCTTTTTATTGATATAAACGCGGCCGGATAATTGCTGGATATTGGCCGCATGGGCTAATCCCGGCAGCATCAGGCCGATACTGGAGCCGAGACTGAGCTGGAGAAATTGTCGGCGCTTAAATGTGTGCATCAGTGGGCGGCCAGGAAGTTAATAAGCCTGAAATATAGCATACATTATCCCTGAATATTACAGGGGAATTGCCGTGAGTTTTGGCGTGCGATAAACAGCTCGTTATGCAGGGCTTGAAGACGAAATCTATCGATCAGGTCGTCATGCTGGACCTGATCCGTAAACGCTGCTAGTCGTTCCACTGGATACCAGCCTCGGCTCTGGCATCCTCGACAACCTCCTGCGTTGTTCTCGGCCACTGTTCCTGACGTGGCTCTACCTCCTGAATCCCTTCAGTCGTGCGCTGGTATGACAAGTTATTGAGATCAGTATGAAGAATCACTCGTCCATGTGGTCATGCTTCGCTTACCTCCTGAATTCATCTTCCTTCGTTTAGCCACTTTCTAAACCATTACGGTTTAAGCCGAACCATCAGTCTGCCTTCCTGTACCTCGATATGTTCAACCCCTTCGGCAAAACTGGACCAGAAGCCAGCTTCGTCACCAAACTCACTGATCAGGTCGATATTTTTTAGCCCGCCCAGCCATGCGTTCGGGATCGGCAGGCCCATCAGGCTGACACCTTTTAAAACCACTCTGGGTCTGGCGTTGTGGAAAGCCAATTCGACTCCAGCGGAAACTCTGAGTGTTTTGCCGCCAAGCAGTGGGAAATCAGGGTCGAGCGGCACCAGCAGGCGCGCGCTAAGCAGTTGATCACTTAAATCAAGGGAAAGCTTTTTTGCCAGCTCACGGTTATTCGCGATCAGAGCATTCAGTTCGCGCTCATTAAAACTGACCTCGCGTTGAGCGGCCTGCTCCTGATACTTTTCGGGTCTTAGCCATTGCTGGTCGGTTTCAGCCGTAGCGTGATTAGCGCTGATCCCAGGCGTTGTGTCCGCTTGGTAACCCAGTACACGCAGCTTGTTATTAAGGTTTTTTTGTTCGGCCTGGTCGAGTTTAACCGGAGTAAAGTCTCTGGCATAGATATAGCTACGCACAAACCAGAAGGTCAGCGCAATGGTGACGAATAGGGTCGCCAGCATGATCAGAAAAATATGCGAGGTGCGCATCCGGCTGTTGACGCCAGATGACGGTGCTTTAAGTGTATCGACTGACATGGAGTGCTCGTCTGGATAAATACTGTGGCTATAATTTAACACGACTGGTGCCCGGCAAAGGTTAAATAGTGTTAACTTTCTGGTAGGCATAAATTTACATTGTTTAACCTTTGCCCTGTTGTGATTGTGTTCAGAATAAGTTCAGATGGTCGTTCTATTCCTGTATATAAAAAACAGGGTGCATGATGAAAGCTATGGAACGTATTTTCAAGTGGTCGCTAGTGTTAACGGGTATGGCAGGAATCATGATTTTTGTGAGCAAGCTGGAATTCTGACTTATGCCAGCGCCATCAAACTTAAGGTATATTTATGAGAATTATAGTTACCACTATCGCTGCTCTACTCACTCTGAATTCCCCGGCATTATTCACAGG
>JACNJF010000086.1 GCA_014382695.1 Gammaproteobacteria bacterium
ATATCTCAAGAGATGGCTGAAAATAACAATCGAAAAAAAGTGCATTACATTCACCGCCTCAGTTCAGTGGTGCAGGAAAGAATTGCCGGCATTTTCATCCTGATTGCACTGCTGGTAATCGCAGGTCTGATCCTGATTCAGATCCAGTCTTCCCATTTGTTCGATGACCGCATCTACTACGACACCTACCTGACTAATGCCCAGGGGATTTCCACCGAAACCCTGATTAATATATCCGGCATCGAGGTCGGGCGCGTGATGACAATCGATATCACTTCCGACAACCGAATCCACGTAAAATTTTTCGTCTATGAAGGTTTTCAGCGTCTGCTGCGTACTGACTCGACTGGAGAGCTGAGTAAACTGTCGGTGATTGGCAATACCGCGATCATTATCAAGGCTGGCTCACATCAGTTACCGATCCTTGAGGCGAACTCGACGATTGCGATCGAAGAACCGGTCACGATCGATGTTTTAATCGGAAAATTAACCCCGGTCATTACCAGCCTGAATGAAATTGTATTGAATGTTTCCGCACTGATTGCAGCGGTAGAACCCGCCCAACTGCGCAGTGCAACGGAAGACCTGGCGCTGCTGATGAAAAACTTGCGCGAAATCAGCGATCAGGTCGCCGGCGGCAAAGGTCTGGTGGGTAAAATTCTGTACGATGATGCGCTAGAGCAGGAGATCACGCTGGCTATTCAGGGCGTCAATCCGATCGTGAAGGATGTGGCTAAAACCGTCCGACAGGCGAAGAAAGATATGCAACTGGTCGAAAAAATACTGCTCGAAACCGAAAAGCGGGTACAGGAGATTGCGCTGGTGCTCGAGCCGGCTGCCGGCATTGCCGACAAATCCAACCGCATCGCCAGCGAGCTGCAATTTACCACGCAGCAGGTTAACCGTGAAATCGGACAGTTACCCGAAATGGTCGATAAAATGCAGCGCCTGCTGGATTCCACCAACCGCACCATCAATGCGACCCAGCAGATCTGGCCCTTATCCACTGTGATTGCGCCAGCCAGCAAGGCCAGCGTGATCAGGGATCAGCCACTCGATGATTAGAATAGCTCACCTGTCGAGCTGGCCAGCCTGTGCTGAAACTAAAGTCAGCGCGTTATTGCTACGCCTGAGTCTGATCGGACTGGTTATTCTGATCCAGTCCTGCGCCAGCGCACCGCAACAACGGCCTAAAGCTTGGATCGATGCAGAACAGTATCTGCAACAGGGTACCCAGGCTTATCACGACGATGAATACGCGCAGGCCGCCGACAGTTTTTCCCAGGCTCTGAAAACCTATCTGAGCATCGATCATTACCCCGGCATGATCGACAGTTACAGTAATCTGATCGAAACCACCATCGCAATCGGCAACTATGCGCTGGCCCATCAGCAGCTGGAAAAGATAGAACAGTTGATGAGCGACAATCACGATAGCAACCGGCAAACCAGAGTACGCCTGTTAAAGGTAAAGCTGATGTTTAACCAGGCCGACTATGCGCAGGCTCTGACTACCCTGCAGCCATTGCTACCCGAGTTTAATGCGCAGCAGCAACTGCAAAACCGTAATAGCAATAGCCTGAATATCATCTCCAGCATGGCTCGACTCAGCGTGACCACCGGCCGCGACGATGCGGATTTATGGCTGCAACGATTTCAACAGGCGCTGCAACCGGATCAACCGGCCAGTGCACGCTATCAGGCGTTGTTACTGCGCCTACAGGCTCAGCGGCTGCAACAGCAGAACAAGTTTGCAGATAGTGCTTCCCGGCTCGAACAGGCGCTGAGTCTGTATCACCAGCAGGCCTACCGGCGCGGAATAGCCGCCACCCTGCAGCAGCTGGCGGATCTGGAAACCCGGCAACAGCACTGGGAACTGGCGGATCACTATCTGCAACGGGCGCTACAGATTCATCTATGGACCCTGAATCAGCATGAATCGATCCAGATTCTAGAGCAACTCGTCGGCATCAATCAGCAACTTGGCAACCTTCAAAGCGCTGAAAATTTTGCGCTTCAGCTCTCCAAACTGAAGTCCGGCGACGCAGCTGCGCGTTAAATCAATTAGACGGGAGCACCGATAAACTCAGCTCTTTGTGCCGGTTACTGAAGTAATGCATCATCCGGTACATGGCAGGAACCATTACCAGACTCACCAGCATCGAAAAGCTCAGACCCGAGACGATGACGACGGCCAGCGGCTGTAACATTTCAGAGCCTTCTCCAAAGCCGATCGCCAGCGGTACCATGCCGACCACGGTGGTGAGCGAAGTCATCAGGATTGGACGCAGGCGCAGACGCGCACCTTCGACAATGGCTTCGACCAGCTCCAGCCCCCGCTCCCGTTCTACTTCAATCTGCTCGACCAGAACAATCGCATTATTCACTACGATCCCGGCCAGCATGATCAGGCCGAGCCAGATTGGCATCGATATCGGCAGCACTGTCCACTGAATGCCAGCCGCGACACCGATAGCGGCAAACGGCACGCTAAGCAGGATCACCAGAGGGTTACGCAGCGATTCGTACTGTACCGCCATCACCACAAACACCAGGAACAGGGCCAGCCCCAGCAACACCGCACCCATACGGCGGCCTTCCTGCAGGGTTTTAATCTCACCGCCATCGTACAGGCTGTAGCCATCGGCCAGTGGCAGATCCTCCAGTTTTTGTTTCGCCAGTTGCATAGCCTGTTCAGGCCCCATCTCGTCGCTCAGCGATGCGGTTACCTCGACAATGCGGCGCTGATTATCGCGCTGAATACTGGCCGGGGCCGGATTAAACACGACATTGGCGACGCTGCGCAAGCGTACCGGTTGCCCCTGATGCAGCCCCACCAGAATATTACCCAGATCATCCGGTGAGCGGTATCCACTACGCGGCAGGCGCAGACGCACATCATACTGACGATCGCCCTCGATAAAATCCGATACCACCAGTCCATCCAGTGCAACACGCAGGCTCTGGCCGATATCATCCACCCGGATACCCAGATCAGCGGCACGCTGGCGGTCGATATTGACCGATACTTCGTTACGCGTTTCTTCGTAACTATGGCGCAGGTTCTTCAGGCCTTTGACCGATTCCAGTCGACTGACCATCTCTTCACCCAGCGCCGTCAGCACATCGATATCGGAGCCCTGTACGCGAATACTGAAATCATCATCCCCGGAACTCATGCGCACACCGCGTATTCCCTTGACCCGCATGCGCACCTGCATCCCGGTCAGGCTTAGTTCGTCAACCGCTTTCTGCATCTCCTTAACCCATTGCTGGCTGCTGCGCAGACGCTGATGCAACGGCGTCAGCTTGATATCCAGCGAACCGGTATTGCCCGACTGTTGCTCGGAACGCCCGAATACACGCCCGCCGGAAGAGGTAAATACACTGAGCACATCCGTCTGTTGCAGAAACAGGTTTTCCAGACGGATGATGATGTCGTCCGTGTCATCCAGCCGCATGCCCGCTTCACCGGTTAGATTGACCGAAATTTCACCTTCATCCATATCCGGCAGGAAGATTTGCTTGCCTTCAAAGAAGGTCGGTATCGACACCACCATCAGGGGCAGCAGGATCAGCAACGGTAACCACGGAAAGCGCAGCAGTACTCGGGTCAGTGCACTGTAACCACGCTGCATCAAAGCCATCAGGCCATCCATCATGCGCTGCATCAGATTGCGTCCGCGACTGTGTACGCGCGCACCGAGCGCCGGCACCAGCGTCAATGCGACGACCAGAGAAGCAACAATGGCCGCTGAAATAGTGATGATGAGTTCGCGGAACAGCAGGCCAACAAGCCCACCGATAAACAGAAACGGCAGCACCGCCGCAAGATTGGTCGAGGTTGAGGCCACGATCGCGCTGTTGACTTCACGCGCAGCATTCACCGGAGCCTCCAGATCGCCTTCGCCCTGACGCTGATGGCGTGCAATGTTTTCCAGCATCACGATGGTGTTATCCACCAGCAACCCGATACCCAGAGCAAGCCCGCCCAGAGTCATAATATTCAGGGTCAGTCCACCCAGATCCATGATCACAAAGGTCACCAGAATGGCCAGCGGAATTGCGGTGCCGATGATCAGGGTACGCCGCACACTGCCGAGGAACAGGAACACCACCAGCATCGCCAGCACCGCACCCGACAGCGCTGCCATCGAGGCATTACGCAAGGCATGGCGCACATAGGTGGACTGATCGCTGACCCGATCGACATGAATATCGGCGGGTATCAGGTCTTTTCCACGCAACCACTGCAGGCGTTCAAGCACGGCGTCTACTACCTCCACCGAGTTTGCGGCAGGCTGTTTCTGAATCGATAGTTTGATGCCGGGTATCCCGTTCAACCGGATGCGCAGCTTTTCATCGCTATGACTATCCATCACCTGTGCAACATCTTCCAGCCGTAACGAGGTGTCGTTCTGATTTTCTTTCCAGAGTGGCAGGTCTGCCATCTCGGCTACCGTCTGAAAGCGCCCACTGGTACGCGCACTGATCTCGCGCCCGGCAGACTGCAGGTTACCGCCGGGGCGATCCTGGTTTTCATCGCGCAATACGGTAGAAATATCGTCGATGGTGAAACCCAGCGCACTCAGGCGCTCCTGATCCATCACCACCTGGATTTCTCGCGTCAGCCCGCCACCGACCTCTGCTGCCGCTACACCCGGCAGATTCAGAAACCATTTGGCAAAGGTATAATCCACCCAGCTACGCAACTCAACCGGACTCATATCGGTCGAGCTGACCACCATCTCCAGCACCGGAATCTGCGCCGGATCACGCTTATAGATCACCGGGGGTTCAATACTATCCGGCAGAAATCGCTTGGCACGATCGAGCCGGGTACTGGCATCACGCAGCGCCAGATCGATATCCGAACCGTAGGGAAAGCTAAGGTCTACCGAGCTGCGACCTTCAGTGGAACTGGACTGCACCTGAACCGCGCCTTCGGTTATCGCCAGCTGCTCTTCCAGCTGACGCGTAATGCGATCTTCCATGATGCGCGCCGGCACACCGGGGTCATTGATGCGTACCCGCACTTCGGGATAGATCAAATCGGGTAATAGATTGATTCCCAGCCGTTGCAGCGAACCGAGACCGAGCACCACGATCGCCAGTGCGAGCATGGAAACGCCAATCGGATGGCGGATAGAACAGGCGGCAACACCGCCACTACGAAACCGCTTTTGCATCATTAAGCCCCCCTAAGCTGGAGTCTGTAACCAACCGCCACCGTGTAACGAAGTGCTGGCTGGCGGATTCACTACGCGTACCGTTTTTCCGGATTTTAGTCCCAGAAAACCGCGCGACACAATTTTATCGCCATCATTGACACCCTCGATAATCTCGATCGACTCACCCATCTGCAGGCCGGTAACAACCGCTACGCGCATGGCTTTTGAATCGGCATCCAGACGGTAGACAAAACTGCCGCGCGTATCAAACTGGAGCGCATTCAGTGGGATCAGGCGGCGCAGTGTTTCGGCCGTTTCCAGAGTCACCCGGCACAGCTGGCCCGGACGCGCTCCTTGCGGAACCGACTGCAGCTGAATCTCGACCGCACCCTGACGGGTTTGTGCATTGAGTACCGGATGGATGCGTAATATTCTGGCGCTAAAGCTACGATCACCCAGACTATCGATCCGCACCTCAACCGCATCACCTACGGCTACCCGGCTGTGTAACTGCTCCGGCACCTGTACCAGTGCCGTCATTACAGCAGGGTCGAACAGGGTCAGTATATGCTCGTTAATGGCGACGATATCATTCGGTTCTTTCAGACGTTCACTGACGATGGCAGCAAACGGCGCCCTGATCACTGCACGCGAAAGCAGAATCTGTTGCAGCGACTCTTCGGCCTGGGCCAGTTCCAGTGCGGTCGAGGCTCGCGCCAGTTCATCCTCGGTCGCGAGCTTGCGCGGCACCAGATTCTGCAGGCGGGTCAGATCAACCCCGGCCTGTTTACGAGTCGCCACCACCTTGGCAAAGGCTGCGCGTAACAGCGCATCATCCAGTCGTACCAGCACGCCCGCAGCTTTAACAGCATCCCCTTCATAAAAAGGTAATTCAATGATGCGCCCCGACTGTTCGCTATGAACATGTACGGTGCGAGGGGCTTCCAGCGTGCCGGTCAGGGTGCGTTTAATGCGCACCGACTGACGCGTGACGGTGATAATTTCCACGGCATGATCGGGACGTTCGGCATTTGATTTTTTGCCTGCATCTTGCGGCTTGCCTGCTTTTTCGGTTAACTGATCGCAGCTGCTCAGGCTCAGCCAGAGCAGTGTGGAAAAAATGAACGGGAGGACTCTGCTGTTCAACGGAAATTGCCTTTTCGTGATATTAAAATCATTACTCTAACCAGCGCATACTTTTACACAAGCGCTATTTGCTGCTAATCGTTAGCACAGCTTAAATAGATTAAACTCAGCTATTTTGCCGCATTGATCATATCGATCGTCTTCGCTTCCACTTCCTTCGCAACCTGAATCAGGATCGGGTCATCAGACAGCGCAGCAAGCATTTTTTCCGGCTTGATCAAACCTAATTTGGTTTTACCATTTTCGGTAAACACCGAGATCCGACAGGGAAGAGCCATGTTCAGGCGCATATCCACTGACAGAACTTTGGCAGCCTGCATCGGATTGCACACTTCCAGCACCTTGCAGTCTTCCTTGAAATCGACCCCTTTACTGCGTAGGGTTTCGCCCAGATTGTGTACATGCAGTACCCCAAAGCCAAGATCTTTCACCGAAATTTCCAGATCGCTCACGGCCTGTTCAAAATTTTTCGTGCTATCGACAACATAATACATATTCATTTTCCTCTTCAAAGGTTGTGCATTAAAAAAATTAGTTAACAACTCAGACTGAGTCTGAATTATTGTGACACTTAAAAAGTCCTTTCTACCACGAAGCTCACGATGGGCACGAAGATAACAATTTAGTCTTCGCGCTCTTCCAACTCTTCGTGACACCCCTTTATCCGCAAATGACGATATTACTGAGCAACAACTTAACTCAGTAATCGTCATACCAGCAGGCTGTTAGCGGGTATCCATTTAACAGCCTGGCAGTTCCCGGGTGACTAAATCGGCAAGGCTCAGGCGATACCAGTAATCTTGTGGGTCTGCAGGCTCAGATGCCATTGCGGATGCTGTAGACAATAGTTTATCGCAGCGACAGTATTCTGTTCCCGTTCGTCATTATCCATCGGCTGCAGATAAAAGTGCTCAAACTTCAGGTTTGCAAACTGTGCCGGATCAAAGCCCGCCTGTGGATAAACTAGCTTCAGCTCATCACCCTCTCGCAGCAACAGCTGACTGCCCTGCTTGGGACTGACGCAGACCCAGTCGACGCCCAGCGGTAATGCAACGGTACCATTGGTTTCGATGGCGACTTCCAGACCCTCGGCATGGAATGCCTGCAGCAGACGCTCATCCAGTTGCAACAGGGGTTCACCGCCGGTACACACCACATAGGGTCGAGCCCTGGCTGTCGCGTTAACGGGCCATAGCGCCTTCACTGCTCGGGCCAGCGTAGCAGGATTTTTAAACTTGCCGCCACCGATACCATCGGTGCCGATGAAATCGGTATCACAGAACTGGCACACGGCACTCGCACGATGCTGCTCACGCCCGCTCCACAGATTACAGCCCGTGAAACGGCAAAACACCGCAGGGCGTCCGGCGTGTGCGCCTTCGCCCTGCAGGGTATAAAACATTTCTTTAACCGAGTACGTCATGTGAATAACCGATAGCGTTAAACCGGAAGCGCCGGTTCATCATCGCCCCAGCTCAGTATCGCCCCGCAACCTGGACTCTGATACAGATCGATGCGGTCCAGTTGCGATAATTGGTCTGCGGCCTGGGCGCGAATCCAGCGCAAAATACTGGCGGGATCACTGTCTTCAAGCCCGTCCAGATCATCCAGCAGATGATGATCGAGCGCCTTATACACCGGTTTGAACAGTTCTTTCACATCACCATAATCGACGGTCCAGCACATCACCGGATCCAGCTCGGCGGTGAGGTGCAGACGCAACAGATAACTGTGCCCATGCAACTGACGCCGACGATCACCTTGCGGTGCCTGCTGCAGACGCAATGCGCTTTCGAAACGCTGTTCTTTCCAGATACGGTATTTTTGCCCGTCAAAATGACAGCCGGCGGTGACCGTTTCATACACCGTTACCCACGACAGCTGTGGCAACTGCCGTTTCAGGCGCTGCCAGATCCAGGCCGACAGGGTTTCACTGGTCGGGTTTTGCAGCCCCTCGATATCATTCAGGCAACGGTGATCAAGCAACTCATGCAGCGGCTGCCAGCATTCATCCAGCACCGCATAGTCAACGCCCATGTCCTGCTGCTGCAGATTCTGGTTGGCATGCAGGATCACTTCAAAGCCGTGCCCGTGCATGCGCCCGCATTGATGACCGGCCGGAACATTCGGCAACTGATGAGCCGACTCGAAGCGATAACGGCGCCAGATGTGGGCATTGCCTGCACTATCCAGATCGGCACCTTCGTGACGGGTACTCTGGATACCGATCATTTCAATACCCGGCACATCCACTCGCTCACGTATCCAGCGCGTCAGATTTTCATCGGTCGGCACCTCCAGGTGATTATTCAGCAGGTCATAATCCAGCACCGCTACGCAGCTTTGTAATCTCTGCTGTAAGGCATCGACTTCTGCACCACGAAACCCGCCCCAGCCGGCAGGCAGGCTGGCACGCAGACGCGCGATGAAGCTATGTCCATGCAGGCGATAAGAGGGATGGTCGGCGGCCAGGATACGCAGCTCACAGGCAGATTCAAAATTCGCGGCCGCTGTGTATAGCAATTGCTCCTTCATGCCTTTGGCCCGGTTTTCTGGAATAAGGGATCCACCAGGCCAGCTTCGGCAAACCCTCGGGCACGCAGCAGACAGGAATCGCAGCCGCCACAGGGTTGACCCTGCGGACCCGGATCATAGCAACTACTGGTCAGCCCATAATCCACCCCGAGCGCTACGCCCTGCTGGATAATCTGAGCCTTGCTAAGACTGATCAGGGGCGTATGAATCTTCAACTGTTGATGGCCTTCAACACCGGCCTTGGTGGCGAGCAGCGCCATTTTTTGATAGGCCTGAATAAACTCAGGCCGACAGTCCGGGTAACCGCTGTAATCGAGTGCATTCACGCCGATAAAGATATCTTCGGCCTCCAGCACTTCCGCCCACGCCAGCGCGAACGACAGAAAAATAGTATTCCGTGCCGGCACATAGGTGACCGGTATTGCACTGCTCATGGTGGCGTTATCACGCTGTTTGGGCACGGCGATATCGGCCGTGAGTGCCGAACCACCGAACAGGCGCAGATCGATGTCGACAATCTTATGATCGGCGGCGCCCATCTGCGCGGCAACGCGTGCCGCAAATTCGAGTTCGACCGTATGCCGCTGACCATAACGAAACGATAGCGCATAAACAGCAAAACCCTGCTTTCGAGCAAGCGCGAAAGTGGTGCTGGAATCGAGTCCGCCGCTAAGCAGTACGACGGCCTTTTTAGTTTTACTCATGTGTAGAAATTGAAACCGCTAAGTTGAGAGTTATTGACAATATTTATCCAGCATACGTTGATCCTTCTTAGCATGCTCCGCATCACCTTTCTGGGCGGCCTGTTTTAGCGCTATTTCCCAGTGCGCACAGGGAGGCTGAAACTGTTCTTCATAGATATAGCGAGCAATCTTTGCCAGCATCTCATCCGGTAATGGCAGGGCTGGCATCAGGCCCAGTTGGCGAACCCCTTCTTTATGGATGGCCGTATCCAGACTCGGTGCTTTTACAAAGCTCACCATCGCCTGAATAAAGTCAGCCGCATCGATCGAGTTTCTCTGGTAAACACGCTGAACACTCCACATCGGCGGCCCTAATGGCGGATCCATCTCGGGGTTATGACACACAAAGCAGGCAGGAAAGAGGGTTTCCCCGGCCTGAGCTTCAGCACTCAACCCACTACTATGGGCAGAAAAGCTGACACTTGCGAATAGTAAAAACAGGCTGATTGAAATCGTTGTGTGGTTCAAGTTAGTGCTCTCCCTCTGAAGTCGGTTTATTGCAAGGTTGGGTTTAAGGTTAAAATGGATGGCAGTTTATCACCGATCGAAAAATGAGTTCTGTGTACAGGATGCAGCTCAAGAATAAACTGAGAAGTCTGCTGAGGGCCATACACCGGGCAATTCTGTACCCGGCAGGGCTCCAGCATTTGCAGATCGATGATGCGGGCTTCGGCATCCAGCCAGATCACCAGCAACGGGATCAGGGTATTTTTCATCCAGATACGATAATCTCCCGGACGTTGATAGAGAAACAGCATCCCCGCCTCGTCTGCCAGCGAACGACGATGCATCAGGCCCTCGCTGCGGCGCTGATTGGTATCCGCCAGCTCCAGCTGAAAAGCGCGCTTATTCAGTTGCAGTGTCTGGCGTGGAAAAACCAGCTCGGCAACGGCAATATTTGCCACTAAAAAAAGTAGTATCAGTAAACTGAATTTTGTTAATCTGTTCATTGAATTTTCAACGCTAACCAGGCTGTCGCAGTATAACCTTCATGCATAAATTTTACAGTTTCATCCTGACTGGAATTATCGGATTTTGTTTCACTCCAGCGGCATTCGCAGAGCGTCTGGTTGAGACGATCCGTTTTGCTGACATTGCCGAAACCAGAACGCTGCAGTTTCCGGCCAGGGTGATCAATCTACAGCTGGCGAGTATTGCTGCCGAAGCCAGCGCAAGAATAACCGCTTTCCCGCTCCAGGTGGGCGATGTTATCGAACAGGGCAAGCTGCTGGTTGAGCTCGACTGCAAAACGCCACAGATCAACCAGACCCGTATCCGTGCCGCCATCAAACAGCTCCTGGCCCGGCGTAAACTGACCGAACAGCAACTTGATCGTGCCCGACGCCTGAGCACTAGCAGCAGTATATCGCGTGATGAGCTGGATCAGCGTCAGACCCAGCTGGATGCCGATAACGCCAGTATCGAAGAACAGGAAGCGAATCTGGAAGCGGCGAAGCAGAGTGTGGATCAGTGTAAGATCAAAGCCCCGTTCAGCGGCATGCTGGTAGAAAAACTATCGACCACCGGTTCCTATGCAAGCCCCGGCGTTGTACTCCTGAAACTGCTGAAAACCGATGCCGTCGAAGTCGAGCTGGAGATACCGGCAAACCAGATTGCGGCTTTGCAGCAAGCTAAACGCATTGTTTTTCACAGCCAGGCGACTACATACCCGCTAAACATACGCTCGATAATACCACTGGTGAACAGCAACACACTGCAGCAGTTAGTGCGCCTGAGCCTTCAATCGCCTGCATTACCGCCCGGTGGCAGTTTCGGTCTGGTTCGTTTCGACGCGCCGGAGCTTTACCTGCCCGCTGCATATGTGCAAAAACGTGATGGTGATTTCGGCGTTTTTAGTGCGCAAAACGGCAAAGCGGTGTTTACCCGCTTAGTCGGTGCCGAAGAAGCTCAGGCTGTCGCCACATCGCTGCCAGCAGAGACCCTGATCATCAGCAGCCAGCTGCAACTGCTGCAGCACCAGGAAACCATCTCACTGCGACCCTGACCCTGTCTGATGCTGCTAAAACTGTTAAAGAATGACGTACTCGCCAATCTGACCTTTGTGCTGATCCTGGTGATTGGCATCATTTCCTATCTGGGCCTGCCACGACAGCAGGATCCTGACATCAATTTTAACTGGATCATCGTCAATACCCTGCTGCCCGGTGCCTCTGCACAGGATGTCGAAAAACTGATCACCGATCCTCTCGAAGATGCGCTTAAAACCCTCGCCGACGTTAAGTTCATCTCCAGTAACAGTCGTGAAAGCGTAAGCAGTCTGCTGCTTCGTTTTAACCAGATCGATGAACGCACCTACGATAAACACCTGAGTGATTTACGCCGCGAAATCCAGAATATCGAAAGTGATTTTCCGGTAGCCGCGAGCACCCCGAAAGTATTCGAAATTGTTTCCGCCAACGCCTTCCCTGCCGCTACCGTGTTAATCAAGGGCATCGCCTACGATGAAAATCTGCGGCGTCAGGCGAAACACGTGATCGACGAATTAAAGCGCATGCAGGGGGTCGATCGGGTTGATAACTATGGTCTTAACGACCCTGAACTGCAGATCTATTACCAGCCGGAAAAACTGCTCGAGGCCGGTCTTAACCCTACCGATCTGGCCGATTCGGTGAAACTGCTGTTTAACGATTTATCCGCCGGAAGTGTGACCGCCGCCGGCCAGAAGTGGCTGGTACGTCTGACCGGTAAAAGCGAAGATCCGGCCGATCTGGGTGATTTTCCGATTCTGGGTAAACAGGGATATATACCACTTTCTTCTCTCGCTCGCATCGAGCGCGGGCAGCAGGAAGCGAGCCGTATCGTCAGCAGCAATGGCACACCGACCGTGCTGGCAGCGGTGCTGAAGCAGTCCGGTGCCAATACGCTAGAACTGATACAACGTGTGCAGCAGTATATCGAGCAGCGCAATCAGCTGACCGAATCGACCGGGGTGGAACTGGTACTAGTGGATGACCAGTCCGAAATCACCAGCAACGCACTCAATATCATGCAAACCAATGCGCTGTATGGTTTGTCTTTTGTGCTACTGATTACCTTCCTGTTTCTGGGTTTCCGAATCGCCCTGATTACCACCATCGGCATCCCTTTTATTCTCGCCGGTACCTTCTGGGTGCTGAGTGGACTGGGCCACACCCTGAATGTCTCGGTTCTGCTCGCGGTCGTTATCGCACTCGGTATGCTGGTGGATGATGCAGTGGTGGTGGCTGAATCGATCTACCATCGCATCGTTCTGGGTGAGGCACGTGATTCCGCCGTCCTCAGTGCATTGAAGGAAGTATTTGCACCGGTCACCACCGCGGTGCTGACTACGATGGCGGCATTTTTACCGCTGGTGTTACTGCCCGGTATCCTCGGCGAATTCATGCGCGTGATACCCCTGGTAGTGACCGTGGCACTCACCATCAGTCTGGTTGAAGCCTACTGGATGCTACCCGCCCATGTACTGGTGATGAACTTCGATATCCATCAGAAGCCCAGTCGAACCCAGCAATGGCGTATGCGCATGACGCGTAACATCCGCATTTTCTACACCCGTCAGCTGATTAAGGTATTACGCATTCCGCGAACAATGCTTGCACTGAGCTTATTGCTATTTGTTGCGGCGGTCGCGATCATGGCCAGCCCAATGATCAAAAAGGATTTTTTTGCCAGCGATACGCTGCGCCTGTTTTATATCAGTATTGAAATGCCACCGGCTTCGGTGCTGGAAAACACCCATCGCAAGGTGGAACAGGTGGAAAAAATGGCACGCCGCCTGCTGGGCAAGCAAGAGTTTCGCGAGATGGTGAGTTACTCTGGACTGCTGTTTACCGAAACCGAACCACGCTTTGGCAATCACTATGGCCAGGTCCTGATCGGTCTCAACCCACTGCAGCCGGGCATGCGCAGTGTCGAACAGATCATGCAGGATATGCGCGCTGAAGTAACCGCCCTGCCCGGAGCAGAGAATATTTCCTTTCTCAAACTCAGTGGAGGCCCGCCTACCGCTAAGGCAATCAGTGTCAAGGTGCGTGGTGAAGACTATGATGAGATTGCCCGGGCCAGCGCCGAGCTGAAAGCGGTACTGGAGGCTCACCCCGATGTATCGGATATTACCGACGATGCGGACCGCGGTTCCAACCAGGTTAGCTATCGACTACGCCACGCCATGATTCAGCAGCTTGGCATCAATCCGGCTCAGCTTTCACGCACCCTGCTACTCTCGGTCGATGGCGAGATACTTAGCAGTGTGCAAATCAATGGCGATAAAACCGAAGTACGGCTGCTGAGTGCGGATGACAATCTGCAGCAGATTGGCGCACTGTTACAACAGATCGTTTTTACACCCACTGGACAGGGACTACCGTTGTCTGAACTGTTGAGCGCTGAAACCCGCACCAGTCTAGGCAATATTCGCCATTACAATTTTAAACGTACCATCACCATCGAAGCCGATATCGACAAAACTCGTATCGATGAACTGGCTGCAAACAATTTTATCCGCCAGGAATGGGACAAGATCAAGACTCGCTACCCGAATATCGATCTCGATTTTTCCGGCATACTGGATGACATCAACGAAGCGCTGGACTCGATAGTGGTATTGTTTATTTTCGGCGTCGGCCTGATGTACCTGATTCTGGGCACCCAGTTCAAGAGTTACTTTCAACCGCTGATGATCCTGTCTACCGTGCTGATGGCGTTTACCGGCGTGGTGCTCGGTATCCTCATCACCCAGCAGGCGTTAAGCCTGTACGCACTGTATGGCATCGTCGCTCTGGCCGGTATTGCCGTCAACTCCGCCATCGTGCTGATCTCCACCGCAAACGCCAAACTCGCCAGCGGTATGTCATTGCTACATTCCACGGTCTACTCTGCCAGAAGACGCGTGATCCCGATCATCATCACCACCCTCACCACCATCGGCGGACTGCTCTCGCTGGCGATGGGACTCGGTGGAGATTCACTGATCTGGAAACCGGTCGCGAATGCTATCGTCTGGGGCCTCGGCTTCTCCGCCACACTGACCCTTTTTATTATCCCGATTCTTTACCGCTTGTTTATGCGTCGTAGCCGGATGCAGGGTTGATCCAACAACAGACAAGCGTGCACTTTATCGATGCTTTGATTGGGGAATAGAATAGCTTTACGGAACTGCCTGGGTCGTAGCAGAAGCTCAAGAGTTTTTTGAATAGGTTTTAGTTCGGCTTTTTTAGAATGTTAAGCCGATCTGGAGATACCCAGACGGGCATCTCCAGAACTTATCGTTAAAGTGTAATGATCTGATCAGGCATATTCCCCGCCAGCGCACCGTATAGATTGGGGAAACAGCCTATTACCGCGCCATCGACCAGTCCATCTTCAATTTCACGTTCTTCACAGCACTGATCACAGCCCATCAGCAGGATACCTTTCTGCTTTGCAATTCTGGCCAGACGTTCACCGATAGGGTTGCCTTTTAACAGCACATAGTTATTGTCTTCAAAGAAAAACATACCTACCACGTCTACCCCATGGGCATCGTTTTCGAGTTGCGGCAGGATCATCTTGCCGAGTTTAAAGGAGACAGAGTGACCCTGTGTGGAAAAAATATAAGCGACTTTCATTTTATTATCCTATTGGTGATTATGGGTGGTTATGGGTGGTTATGGGTGGTTATTTATATACATGATGAGCAGCTTGCAAGACTGCTTTTGTTACTAACGGTTTTTAAACTAATTCATTGACCCAGACGCCGACATCGAGTGTGGCACTGGCAGAGCCCAGATAGGCACCCGAGACTGGTGGTACGGATTCAGGTAAACGTGCCACAGCAATCGGGATATGATTGGTACCGACGACCTGACCAATGGTTGGATCAAAGCCTTTCCAGCCTGCACCGGGCAGAAACACTTCCGCCCAGGCATGGGTAGCCCCGTAATTGACGCTGGAGGGCGGTGTATTCAGGTAACCACTGACAAAGCGAGCCGCAAAACCGAGCTGACGTGCCGCCTCCATAAACAGGTAGGCCGAATCTCGACAGGAACCGCTACCCAGTTTCAGGGTTTGCTGAACAGACTGCACACCCGGCTCTTCACGTAACTGGTATCTCAGGGTCTGCTCAATATGCTCAGCGAGGCGTTGCAGCAGGCTGTAGGTCTGAATTTGTTCACCAGACTTCCAGAAATTAGCGATCCACTCGGCCAGTTGCTTACTCGCACCCTGCTCGACCACCTGCATATAGGGTATCAGCACGATGCTGTCTTCGGTTTGGTAGAAAAAAGGATAGTCGACTGCATAATCGGCCACCAGAAAATCCAGTGGTGACTGATCAAAATGCTGAATAATGATTTCGCTTTCAATCAGTAATTGCCTGCCGGGTGAGTCAAAACTGGCAATAGCGACCGAATTATCTTCCACATCACGAAACCAGCGCAGACTCGCTGACGGGGTGATTTTCAGATTGGATGACTCGATACGCAGCTCATGCCCCTCTCTGGGACGGAGCCGTAGCTGATGCGGTTTGAGCTCCACTTCAGCGGAAAAATTATAATAGGTTCGATGCAAAATTTTATAGCGTTTCATGATTTATCCTAACCTGTCGGCTCGAGGCTGTCGAGCGATTAGCGGGCCTATTTTTAGCCTCAGAGGGATCATTTAAAGATAAATAATACCTTTCTATATTACCGTTTAAGTATATTGCTAATTACTTATATGCGTTAGACTTGATCGCACTTATTTCATCAACCAATTAATCCACAGGCACAGGCAAATGGCAGCAAAAAAACCCGCCACAAAAAAAACACCGCTAACAGACCCGACAGTAGATAAAGCGTTAGACCCCAAACCCGTCGCAGCTAAAAAAGCCAGGGTAAAAAAAGCGCCTGTCAAAAAGGCAACTGCTGCGAAACCGGCACCACAGGCTACGACTGATGCTGAAATCACTAAAACGCAGGCTGCAAAGATCCAGAATGACAGCATCATGCTGACGACGATCCAGACGATTGTCGAAGAAATGCGTCAGGAGCAGGTGAACCGTGACAAGCAGATCACAACACTGGTGCAGGAAATGCAACAGGGTTTTAATACGCAGTCACAACGCTCTGATCAAACGAATGCAGAACGTGACCGCGAGATGGTTAAGCTATACCAGTCTTTACAGGGTGCTTTCAGTAGTGTGAAGCAAAGTTCAGCCGATGGTGAAGACCGTAGCCTGCAGATTCTGAAGACCCTCAGCGAATCCATCATGCAGGATCATGAACTGACCCTGAAAGAGGTGCAGGAACAGGACAAACTGCATGAGAAAAAGTTTCAGCATTTAAGCCAGGTGGAAGAGAAACGCGCCGGGCGTAATCGTTGGATCGCGATTCCCGGCATGATTCTCGGTATCATCGCTATCATCTATATGTTTTATGTCGTTTCGGTGATGGAAAAGGCGATGACCAGCATGTCTTCAGACATGGGCCATATGCAGCTTGCGGTGGGCAATATGTCGCAAAAAATGGATGGTATGAGTCAGGATACCCATTCCATGAGTAGTGTTCTGTTACTGCTCAATACCAGTGTTGGCGAAATGAGCCAGGATACCAGTTCGATGCACAGCAGTATGCTGAACCTGAACAGTAATGTCGGCCAGATGAGCCAGGATCTGAACATCCTGACCCATAACGTTTCGCCGACCATGAAAGGCATGCGCGACATCATGCCCTGGTCCCCATAGCGCCGGTATTTATTACGGCCCCACCCGGTTTCGCCGACAACGGCGTTAGCGGGTAGGGACTTCCGCTAGCATCTACCAAGCGGGATGCCTTGCGATAGCCATCAATAGATAACTTGCCGCAGCTCTAGTAGGTATGGCTGGTCTCGTCGCCCGAAGGAGGCTGATAAAACTCTCCATCCATACTTTTGCCATGACAGGACACATCACACTGCCGCTGCCCCGTCTCGGTATTGATCTGCCAGCGTGGCCGCGCAAAGTTATTTGCCTGCACGTCCGGTGCAAAATTGACCAGATGCGATTTAACATTCGCTGGAGGACTGTTACTGGTCAACCACTGCCCGCCTACACGCCAGCGGTATTCCGTATTGCTGGAACTACGATTGCTATGGATATCATAGTGACAGCTCATACAGGATTGCGTCGTTGCCTTGTCGGTGAGGTGATAGTTATGCAGATTATCACGCCCGTTCTGCTGATAAAAATTGGTTCTGGCTCCATCTGCGACGCGTCGATTCAGTAAACTATTACGGTCATGACAGAGGAAACACATGGCGGCATTATTGTCGTTCCAGTTGCCCGATCCGGTAAAGTTAGCGCTAAAGTTTGCGCGCAGAATCGGTGCACTGGTGGAACCGTGCGGCCCCTGTGTGAGAGCCGCACTATCGATAACGGCT
The DNA here is from genome assembly GCA_014382695.1 of Gammaproteobacteria bacterium. GTDB lineage: Bacteria > Pseudomonadota > Gammaproteobacteria > JACNJF01. The sequence continues at coordinate 17,969 of JACNJF010000086.1, forward strand.
CCTGCGGTTGCTGCGGTCGCATTACTGTTATGACAGTCGGTACAACGTAATACCGAACTGGTATTAAGGCCGCCACGCAACTGCGCTGCAAGATTCGCCGACTGCCCACGCCCCGCCTGAGTGACCGGATGATAACCGGAGTTAGCATCAGTAGTCGCGAAATCCAGCCGTTTGTTAGAGGTGCGTGCACGCGCACTGTTGTAACTGTCGCCATGGCATTTGAAGCACAGTTCTTGTTGCACAATTTCACGGTTATTGGTGGTGCCGGGTCCAGCGGCATTACCATTCAGATCGACGCCACTGACACCTGCCAGGCGGTTATCGGCGCGTGCCTTATGCGGATTATGACAATCGACACATTCCACCGAACGACCAGCGCTTTGTTCCGAGTCCATCACCGGATGATGGAAGATATTCGCTGCATTGGTCCCTTTTGCAAAGTCGGCACGAATATTGGTACTCGCCGGTGATCCATCATGACAGGTATAACACAGATCTTCCGCATCATCCGGATCGTCTCCAGCATCCGAAGTATCGTAACGCTCAACCCATAGACGTGAAAAATCCACGGTCTGTGTTGCATCATCCGGCCAGCCGTGCGGCCAGTGACAATTCACGCAGGCACCACGCTTTTCTGGGGTATGCGCAGGAAAACTGGAGCCATACTGACCACCCGGCCACAGCACACCGGTCTGCAGGTTGAAATGCGAACCCGCGACAGTATCCGCCAGGGTGTGGCATTGCACACAGATGCTATTGATATGTTCGCGCAGCAGATAGCCATCACCCGCGCCACCGTTGGCACCACCGGAATCGCTGAAGTGCGGCATATGGCAACTCATACAGGCCACCTGCCCACTCCCATCCAGTGGCAACAGTGGGGGGGATTGAAACTCACCTGGCGGAATCGCGACCCGTACCGGATGTGAGCCTGCGGCACTGCTCTGTACATCACGCGGGCTGTGACAGCTACTGCACATCTGGTTAAGCTCATTCGGTTCACGCTGGAAATGTCGACCTTCACCACTGCCGGCACCGCTAAAGGCAGGCGCCAGCGGATCAAACGCTGCATTTTCCTGGCTATGCTGATCGTGGCATACCGAGCACACTACTTTCGCATTGGTGGTATTAAAGCTGCGATCCGGGTTACGCGTGATCTCGGCCATGCGTAGACCCATCTGGCGTTCGGCAGGATTATCCAGATCCGGCAGACGTAAATCGGTACGCACTCGGAGAATCCAGCTGTCATTCAACTGAAACGCCGGTGAACTCACACCATCGATAAAATTCAATAGCAGACCCTGATCGAGGGTAACGCCACTTCCACTGACCCCAGTGCCCGAGTTGCCGGCATTATCACTCCAGTTGAACAGGGCTACTCCGCTATCACCACTACTGCTGATGGTGATCGTATAAACGCGCTCGATACGACCGCTGAAAGCACCGCCAGAGCGCAACGTGCCGCTGGAAAGATTGCCATCACTCGCCTTCACGTGCCCGGACGGCCCGGAATCCCAGCGATGTGAAGTTCCGCTGATACCCGGCAAAGCCTGATCACTATCGGCAAACGGACGATTGCTCGCCAGACCCGCCGGAACGTGGCAGCTCATGCACAGGTTTGGATTACCGGCAACGCGGGTGATACTACCACCGGCCGCGCCGTGCGGGGTATGGCAGTTGATGCAATTGATATTCCGACTAGTATCATGTGGCGGATCGAGGGCCAGGGCTTGCGGTGCAGTCAACAACAGCAGGAAACTGACAATAAACATACGTAAAGCATTCATGATCTATCTTCTCTTGTTGATTTCAGCTGTTGCGGTTTTTTACCCCTGTCCGAATGCTGATCCTTGCCATCGGTATTACCCCGTTTATGTCGTCGACTGGTTTCACCTGCGTCATCCCGCTCACCGTGTTCTTGCTCATGCCCTTCCTGTCTGGAGCGGGCGCGTTTGGCACAGTCACTCTGCCCGGCCTGTTTGATCAACTGCCGGCGCAACTTATGTTCGATCAACCCTGCTTTGACAAACTGTCTGCTCGTTTTAGTCACGCAACTGACGTAGCCACCGTGTAATGTATTCGGCTCACAGCGGCACAGTTGCTGGATCGCACAACCGCTCGTATTAACGATGGCACCGTCTAGCGTCAACGGGCATGCATCTAGATCATCAGCGATTCCATCGTGATCGCTGTCGGGTGTCAGGGCTGCGATGACTTCTACCTCAGCACTGCCTTCAAAAGCCAGTAAAGCTAGATTGCCCTGTAGCTGGATCACTCCCGGCCCGCTATTCGGCAGGGTTTTGAGTAACGCCGCCTGATCAAAAACGGCGCGAAGCTCGGCGATCGCATCACCATCGAAATCCCTACTTTCGACACTGAGCGCAGGAATCTGATTGGCACGAATCGAATCGGTCTGAATCGTATGCAGCGGATAACCTGGCACCTTAAACTGAATCGCCAGAGTGCCAGCCGCATCCGCCCTTAACGTTGCCGGGTAACCCGTTAGCAGCGCTGGCGCAAACTGTTCAGGATCGCTAAATCCGTCGATGCCAAACACTTCCAGACGCGCGTTGTTGGTGGAAGCCACGAACAGACGTCCGAATGGATCGATCACTACATCGGATGGAATGCGTAGTTCTCCGGGCGTCGTGCCGAAGGAACCGATGCTGCCCAGCGGGCGACCGCTCCGATCGACCACTTTTATCTGACCGTCATAACTGTCGGCGATATAGATGCGTCCGGATGCATCGGCCCACAGTCCCTGCGGGGCGGAGAGCAAACGTCCACGCTGAAAAAAACTGCCCGAGCTGGCCGAACTTCCACCAAAACAATAGAGCCAGTCGCCAGTCGCTGAAAAGGCCTGGATACGATAACCCAGCTGATCGGAGACCAGCACTTCGTTATGCAGTGCATCGAAGAAAACACCAGAGGGATACAGCAGTTGCGCATCACCGTTGCCCGCCGTACCAAAATCAAAAAGACGCTCTCCAGAAGTGCTAAACACAACGACACGATGGTTTTCACTATCGCTGACATAGACCCGCCCCGCCGCATTATCGATGGCAATATCACCTGGTTGCTCAAGCTCACCGGCGGCGAACTGATACAAAGCCTGCCATTCGGCATCGAATACCGAGATGATGCCGCTGTCAAGATCGGCCAGATAGATGCGGTTGGCATCATCCAGCGCAATCGCACCCGGACGTCCGAGCCCGCGTCGATGCTGAATCACGCGACCATCGGCTGCCCGAACCACCACTTCGCCCCGTTTGGGATCTGCCACATAAACAGCTCCGGCAGCGTTCACTGCAAGCCTGAGTGGACTGGCAAAACGGTAAGGATAGGAGCGCAGGAAACTCACCTGTGGTGAGGTAACAGGCACAGCCGTTGGTACTCCAGTGCAGACTTCAGCCAACAGCGGTGAACCCGGCAGCAGCGCCAGCAGCACACTCATCCGCCGAAGCCAGCGGTAACTTAAAGCCATCATTTAATTATCTCCACCAGCACTCTAGTTTTGTTTATCCTGAATTTTTCGCCCGCTATAATAACACCGGATGTTCTCCGCACTGAAGCTGCCTGTTAAGTAACAGCCATCCATCACGGTTTTTTCAGAGAGATGTCATATTGCATGGTCATAGTTGCATCCGGACTAACCGCATTTTTCGGTTGTACCAGCGGGTGCAACAGATCATCACCGATTTAATTATGATTTTGCTAGCGGTAAGTCAGTTTTACCGCTCTGGTATGCAGAGGTTTAATGAATATGCTGGGGTATCTGGAGGCCACACCTTAATTGCTGGTAATTTCAGAAAAACGGTTCCGAATAGCAAAACTCGACTCGCTGTCTTTACATTGCCAGACCAGATCGGGGTGCTCTGTTGCCAGACGAGCCTGAGCGTATCACTGACTATCGTCCTATAGTATCAAGTCTTTTAACAGCGTGGAATCTTTAGGGGTTATCAGGGCTTCCAGCGCTAAAAATAACTCTGCCGTGGATATTGCATCGTTAAGCGCATTATGTGCCTTATAACGGGGCAACTTAAAATCCGCCTGCAGATTGAACAGCCGTAACCGGTTGGTAGGAAGAGTATGATTCCTGTGTGTGAGTATGCGCCTCGCCAGCACCAGAGTATCAATTGTCGGGATCATAAAAGGCGATCCATAGTGCTTTTCGCAGGCGGCATTCAGAAACCCCTGCTCTATCTTGTTGTAATGTACCAGCATCACCTTGCCGGATAGATACTCGAGCAGCTCAGGTAACACCTGTGCGATTGGTCTACCGTTAATCGCCTGATCATCGGTGATGTGATGGATAATCGCAGACGCTTCCGGAATCGGCTTGTCAGGCCGAATCAATTCATGTCTGGCGCTGGATAATTTAATAACCCCGTCTTTAATGTGTACCTTGCCATAACTTAAAATCTGATCTATCTGCGGCTTGAGACCGGTGGTTTCAAAATCAAGCGCCACAATTTCAACATCATCCCAGCGCGCTGTGTCGGGCGGGACTTGCGCCGCTAAAAAATCACGCATTATTTCGCTAGTTGCGTTTTTTAGCGCACGTTTACGTAATTGCTCCCGATTAAGAAAATAATTCCACATGGTAACTGATTGATCCTGTCTGCCGTTCAGGGCATCTTGTAGCGCCGTTCAAGTGTATCCTGAATATCCTTGATAATGGCAAATGAATCCTTCAAATGTTTTCTTTCCAGAGAGGATAGCGAATCCGGTGGCATAAAATTATCCGCCGGCTTGTTTTCACGAATCTGTTTAGCCTGGTGCCTGATGCGGAGATTAGCAATAAACTCCAGTGCATCCTTCAGATTATCCACCATATCACTGCTCAACGATTTTGTATTACTGAGAGCGATCAGACGTTCTGTCGTATTAACCTTGTTGATGCCCTCGGCCAATGCGAGCACACGAGCCACGTCGGTAATGGGTACGATGCCACTATGTTTAATATCAAAGGTATTATCATGCTTACCATCGTGAATCAAAACGAAGGTTCGAAAAAAGCCGACCGGGGGTCTATGTTTCAACGCATTGCTAACCATATGCGCAATAAATAGACTGTTATTGGCGGTCATACCGAGAATTTTTTTATGCAGTTTTTTATGCAATGAAAAATCACCATGAACGGCTCGCAGATCAAAAAATATGCTCGAAAGCATCAATGCCATCGGTTCTGGCTTATTAATCCATCCGGTGAAGTACTCGGCCCAAACTTCATAAGGCTGGCACCATTTTTTATTGGTTGCCATCGCATCACCCGGGCAATACATAAATCCACAGGCATCCAGTCCGTCGCAAACTCGCTTTGCCAGTTCATGAAAGTATGGCATCTGCTCCTGTGTCACATCATCGGATAGAATCAGCGCATTGTCCTGATCAGAGTGAGAGCTTTGTTCATGGCGAGCCTGCGAACCACCAGCCACCCACACAAACGGGACTGGCTCTGTCCCTATTTCTTCCTGAGCCAGTTCAATCAGTCGAATGGTCAGAACATCCGTAATACAGGAAATAGTTTCACCGACATGACGTGCAGAAATATTGGAATTTGCCAGTAATAGCTGTAGCTCCGGCAATTTTTCGGTGTATTTAATCAACTCATCGACTGAATGGGACTTCCGAATCTGAGAAGTAATAAATACGGGGTTACTGCTATTATGACGGGTGAGGTCAGTCGCGGTTAACATGCCGATAATTTTACCGTCATCGATAATCGGTAAATGATTGATATTAGTCTTGGTCATCATCATCAGTGCATGCAGAACCAGATCATCGCTGCGCATACTGATGATATTACTCGACATGATTTGCGATACCGGTAATGAAACATCAAGTGCCTTGGCTACACAACGCCGGCGTAAATCACGATCGGTCAGGATGCCACTGAGTTTTTCATTTTCCGTCAGCATGATCGATGAGACATTGAACTCACTCATGATCTGTGCGGCCTGCTGGATACTGGCACTAACCTCCAGCGTGACCGGAATCTTTTTAATCAGTTCCCCGACTTCTACCGTCATGCTGGCAACGCCCACATCGACCTCGGCATTACTATACTTTGCTGCGCGCTGCAGACGTTGCCGAAGATCATCCTCAAACTGGTGTTTGAACTCAGCGGATTGTTCAAACAGGGTTTTCAGATAGCTGCACGGAAACTGATAGATCAAACAATCTTCCAACGCCATGTGACAGGAGGACTCATTAAATTTAAGTAACTGGCAGGAGGAAGTATAGATATCACCTTCCGCTATCTTGTTCACCAGCTTGTTTTCCGAGTCACGCAACTCGATGGCACCGGTACGAATAATATACATGAATGGGGCAGTAGCACCTTTTGGTGGAAAGCACTCGCCTCTGCGGATATAACGAATTTCCAGATTCTGGGTTAAATTGTTGAGCAGTTCTTTTGAGAGCAAATCAAAGGGGTGGTTTTGTGCAATAAAATCTCGAATTTCTAACAGTTCTATTTCCATTTCCATGAGTATAATCTTAAGTTAACAGTGAGTAGAGTCTAAAAGAATACAAGCAATAAGCTGCATCATTGCATGTTCTGCTGAGCGCGCCAGCTGATGATTTCAGGTGTCCAATGGCTTTCGATATAGAGCAGGACATTATTTATCTGGTGTTCGCTAAGCTTATTTGCGAACGCCGGCATATCAGAGATATAGCCCGCGGGCGCATGTGGCTCAACCATGCCCGAGTGTATGATCGCAGCCAGTGTTTCTCTGGATTTCTTCCAGCTTTGTCCGCTTGCATCCTGCGGTGGCGCCGCTAATTTGCCGTCGGCACGACGAGTTTTCCAGCCGGCCTGCCCTTCCAGTTGAGCACCATGGCAGGAGGCACATTCCACCTTGTAAATGGCCTCTCCTTCCATCAGATAAAACGGGTCAGGACGCTCCTCATGCGAACAGGAGCTCAAAGTTATCGAGCTGATCATCAACGTGAAAATATAGACCGCTACCCGGCTCATTTCTGCTTTACTGATTCGCTGACATTGGCCGAAGCATTGGGCTTCTTGTGGGTCTGGTTTTTACGTTCTTTAACCAGCCTCAATGCCCCCAGAATGTTGACGATAGAAACCGCCAGGGCCGGCCAGAATGGTAACTCCTGACCACTTTTCCAGCCATACAACAGCAGGCCGCACAAAGCGATTCCACCGACTATGAGTGTCATCACACCAAAACTTAAATAGGTCTTTTCTCTATATTCCATAGGTAGCTCCAACTTTTAAGGTATTTCTACTTTATTCAGGGATGTCGGCTGTACAGGAATACGCCGCCATAATGGATGACGACCAGTCCGTAGGCTAACAGGATAACGGAAAATTTGTTGCTCGATAACCCTGATCGGCTCTGAAACGCAGGAACCCATTATGCAGAATCGTGATCATTGATCCTATCAGCGTTATTTGGCCAACACTTTTCCGGATCAGACTAGAATGCCGATGTTAGATTGTGGAACAGGGCTCAACTAGAAACTTTGTCTAGCCTTGAAGACCACCTGCCCTTTAAAATTCACTCACTTTCCAGTCTAGGAGGCTTTACCGCCACGTCCGAGGCCCCAATGCGCATGTCGGCTAACCGCAAAATCGGCAAATATTTTGCACCAGATGGTCATACCGGCAATCATATTCCAGGTTTTAAAATCAAAATAAGCGGTAACAACACCGATGATAGTCATCGTGGCGAGTAACCCGCCGAGCAGATTAATCGTGAAGGCCTTCATGGCATAGCGTTCTGGATTAGGCGGAGACTCTCCATGACGCAGTGCCACTTCCGAGTAATCACGTTTTGCAAGAATACGCCAGGCTCGTCTCAGCCAGATAAAGCTCATCGGAAATAGCGCCAGAAATAGTATCCAGGTTAATGCGGTACTGATATCAAAAATCATAATCCTCTCCAGTCATCGTTTCGGCTTTGCCGAGATTGACTTAAAAAAAACCCCGCCAGCTTATGGCTGGCGGGGTTTTTATTTTATAGCAACGCCCGATGAACTGGGCGTTTTTGTGACGCGAATCCCGTTAATTAGTGGGCGTGTGCTCCATCTACAGCCTTTGAACCACGAGGAATACGAACACTTTCAACCATATGCTGGATATGATCTGGTGCCGCTTTGGTAACCTTGTAAACTGCGAAGGCAACTGCAAAGTTAACGATTGCACCGATGGCACCAAAAGCATTCGGAGAAATACCGAAGAAGAAATCAGCCTTGCCACCGAACAGATCCAGGAATTCAGTTCCCTTGATGAAGAAGATACCTTTGTGCGCAAACACGTAAAGCATGGTGACGGTCAAACCTGCCAGCATACCGGCAATAGCACCTTCCTTATTCATCTTCTTGGAGAAGATACCCATCATGATGGCAGGGAATAGAGAACTTCCCGCAAGACCAAATGCGATAGCCACCGTTCCCGCGGCGAATCCGGGCGGGTTCAAACCGAGATAACCAGCCACCAGAATAGCACAGGCCATAGAAATCTTTCCTGCCAGCAATTCACCTTTTTCACTGATGTCCGGATTAAACACGTTCTTGATCAGATCATGTGAAACCGCAGAAGAAATCGCCAGCAACAGACCAGCAGCGGTGGATAACGCTGCAGCCAGACCACCAGCCGCAACCAGCGCGATAACCCAGTTAGGGAGTAGTGCAATTTCAGGATTAGCAAGTACGATGATGTCAGCATTAACGGTCAGTTCGTTACCTTTCCAGCCCGCTGCGTCTGCTTTACTCTTCACTGCAGCATCTTTGGTCTTATCGTTATAGTACTGAATACGACCATCACCATTCTTATCATCAAACTTCAGCAGACCTGTTTTTTCCCAACGCGACATCCAGGCAGGACGAGAGTCATAAACCAGAGAGGCGTCTTTTGCAAACATATCCCCACCTGACATAGCGGCACTGTTAACAGTACCAATCAGATTCATTTTAGCCATCGCAGCAACTGCAGGTGCAGTGGTGTACAGAATAGCGATGAAAACGAGTGCCCAACCGGCTGAAGCACGTGCATCACGAACCTTCGGCACAGTGAAGAAACGAACGATTACATGAGGCAGGCCCGCAGTACCGATCATCAGTGACACGGTATAAACAAACATATTCAGAGTGCTACCCGGTACCGAAGTGGTGTACTTTCCAAAGCCCAGATCAGTAACTACCTGATCAAGCTTGGCCAGTAGAGAGACATCCGAACCGACCATGTCTGAACCCAGACCGAGCTGAGGAATAGGATTGCCAGTAAGACTCATTGATATAAAAAACGCAGGAACCATATAAGCAGAGATCAATACACAATACTGAGCAACCTGCGTGTAGGTAATGCCTTTCATACCACCGAATACGGCATACATAAATACGATACCCATACCGATATAGATACCCAGTTCGTTGGAAACACCCAGGAAACGCGAGAAAGCCACACCAACACCGGTCATCTGGCCGATGATATAGGTAAGTGATGCTGCCAGCAGACATACCACAGCCACGGTCGATGCCGAGGTGGAGTAAAAGCGATCACCGATAAATTGCGGTACGGTGAATTTACCGAACTTACGCAGATAAGGTGCCAGTAACATGGCCAGTAAAACATAACCACCGGTCCAGCCCATCAGGAACAGACCGCCACCATAACCCATGTTGGAAATCAGACCGGCCATAGAGATAAAGGATGCTGCAGACATCCAGTCAGCCGCCGTTGCCATACCATTCAAAACCGGAGGAACACTTCCGCCAGCCACATAAAACTCACTGGTGCTACCTGCACGTGCCCAGATTGCGATGCCAATATACAGAAGGAAGGAAGCGCCGACCCATAAATACGTAGTTGTTTGTAAATCCATGAATCAGCCCTCAGTCTTCGTGTACGTCAAATTTGCGATCGATCTTACCCATTAACTTCGCGTAGATAAAAATCAGCGCGACGAACACATAGATAGAGCCCTGTTGAGCAAACCAGAAACCTAGTGGATATCCACCAAGTGAAAAATTGTTGAGCATTGGTGCAAACAGGATGCCGGCACCAAACGATACCAGAAACCAGACCACCAGGATCTTGGATAACAAACCTAACACAGCCGACCAGTAGGCCTGCCCATTATCTTTATCAGTCATAACTCCTCCAGAAATAGAAAAAAACACTCAATCACCTTGGCAAAAAGAGCATGTTGGGATTTTTTATATATAAATTTATTTTTTTAAACTTCGCCGGTACGCGAATGGTACGGTTCTAGTTAGT
>JACNJF010000036.1 GCA_014382695.1 Gammaproteobacteria bacterium
CCGCAAAACCTGCAGTTAAAAGAGGTTCTGGCGCTGACCTATCAACGCCGGGGTGATTTTCAGAAGGCTCAATTACTGTACGAGGATGTCGTCAATAAAGCCCGCCATAATGATCGTGCCCTGAATAATCTTGCACTAGTTTCGCTGGAGTTAAAAAGCCCCATGAGTATCGAGTATGCCGAAATGGCATTCAACCTGAATCCGGATAGCAGTATGAATAAAGACACGCTTGGCTGGGTACTGTTAAATAATCATAACCCCGGAAAAGCACTCACCTTATTGAAAGATGCCTCTGAAAAGTCGCCCAATAATCCAGATATTCGATATCATTATGCCGTGGCGCTGAACAAGGTCGGCGATAATAATCAGGCCGTTAAACAGCTCTATCTGGCACTTAATGCGAAGGGTGAGTTCGCGAACAGATCTCCGGCTCAAAAATTACTGAACGAAATAAAGTAAATTTTTTTAGTTCCCGGCCAGTTACGTTTACACATTCGAATAAGCTGCGCTTTTTGCTAGTGGGCTCTGTTACACTTTTCATTTATTTTTAATTGCACGATCAATCCCATGTTTTTTGACTCCCATTGTCACCTGGATCGTATCGATCTGGCCGAATTCAACCATGATTTCGATCACCTGCTTAAACTCACCCGGGAGCAGCAGGTGACTGAAATGGTCTGCATCAGCGTGAACCTCGAATCGTTTGATGCCATGTACCGAAAGATTGAACATCAGTCAGGGGTTTACACCACCGTGGGTGTGCATCCTGATTATCAGGACGCACAGGAACCGACGGTAAAGGCACTGGTTGAGCTGTCCAGCAAGGATAAAGTAGTCGCTATCGGTGAAACCGGTCTGGACTATTTTCATACGGATGGTCCCGAATGGCAGCGCAAACGTTTCAGAACGCACATCGAAGCTGCTCTCGAGGTCGATAAACCACTGGTGATTCATACCCGTCAGGCCAAAAAAGATACCATTGATATACTTAAGGAACAGCAGGCAGATAAAGTCGGTGGCGTGATGCATTGCTTTACCGAAGACTGGGGAATGGCGAAACAGGCCATAGACCTGGGGTTTTATATCTCAATCTCCGGCATTGTCACCTTTAAACAGGCGGATAACGTGCGCGAAATGGCCAGCAAGATCCCGGATGATCGACTGTTAATCGAAACCGACTCACCCTGGCTTGCCCCGGCACCATATCGAGGCAAGAGCAATTACCCTGGCCATATCCATCTGGTGGCAGAAAAACTGGCAGAGATCCGTCATACCGATATCGAGACCATCGCTGCTATCACGACTAAAAATGCACGTGAGTTATATAGACTATGAGCCGATCAGTAGAATTACTCACCCCGGCGGGCAGCTTCCGTAATCTGCAGTATGCGATTGCGTATGGGGCTGACGCGGTGTATGCCGGACAACCCCGCTATAGCCTGCGTGTTAGAAACAACGATTTTACCCTCGAGAATCTGGCCAAAGGCATCGAGTATGCACATCAATATCAGCGTAAATTTTTTGTTGCCAGCAATATTCTACCGCACAACAGCAAGATCAAAACCTATATGGCGGATATGGAACCGGTGATAGCGATGCAGCCGGATGCCCTGATCATGGCCGATCCCGGGCTGATCATGATGGTACGTGAGCGCTGGCCGGAAACCGAAATTCACCTCTCAGTTCAGGCCAACGCGGTCAACTATGCAGCGGTTAATTTCTGGAAGTCGGTCGGTATAAAACGAGTTATTCTGTCACGTGAACTGTCGCTCGATGAAGTCGAAGAGATTCGCCAGAAGTGTCCGGATATAGAACTCGAAGTATTTGTACATGGGGCGTTGTGTATTGCTTACTCAGGCCGCTGCCTGCTTTCCGGCTACGCTAATCATCGTGACCCCAATCAGGGTTCCTGTACTAATTCCTGTCGCTGGAAGTATGACGCGCACGCAGCGCAGGAAACCGCAGAAGGCAATTACAGCGCAATCGAGCCGGAGCTCAACTTTACCCCGCCAACGCTCGGGGAAGGCCGATCCAGTGATCAGGTTTACCTGCTGCAGGAGCAGAACCGTCCGGGCGAATACATGCCTGCATTTGAAGATGAGCATGGCACCTATATTATGAACTCAAAGGATTTGCGTGCCGTGCAACATGTTCAACGCCTGATTGAGATGGGCATAGATTCACTAAAAATCGAGGGGCGAACCAAATCGCATTATTACGTCGCTCGCACCACACAGGTTTATCGCAAGGCGATCGATCAGGCGCTGCAGGGTAAGAGCTTTGATATGTCGCTGATGGATGATCTGGAGAAATTATCCAATCGTGGTTATACCGAAGGTTTTTATCGACGCCATGTGCACGACCAGTATCAGAGTTACGAACAGGGTACCTCGATCGCCACTAAACAGCAGTTTGTCGGAGAGGTTGTGAGCGTTGATCATCAGTTGAATATGATTACTGTCGAGGCCAAAAATCGGTTTGAAATCGGTGACTCTATCGAGGTCATGAGTCCCACGGGTAATCAGCACATTACCCTGCAGCGCATGGAAACTGAAAAAGGTGAGCCGGTGGAAGCCGCTCCAGGTTCCGGCCATATCGTACGAATTCCACTTAACACGGAATTATTGTGCACTAAAACCCTGCTGCTGAAAGAGATTAAGGCGCCTGTTCATACCTGATACAGCATGCGAATAAAAGCCCCTATTTACTTTAAGTAATGTATGTATTGTAGATGGTTTTAAGCTCTAATCAGCGGGGTCACTGTTGAAAGTAGTAATGAAAAACCAGGTCGTTACTTTTTGATGAAGGCTTTGCAGGGGTCGTCACGCTCTTTTTCTCTTTGACGAGTGACAATAAAAATATCATGTCGAGCAACCCCATTGACCGGTTCTAACAAAGAAGCGCGGAATGTTTTGTCTGGATCACTTCTATTTTCATACAGGCCAATATTGAGCTGCTGGATATCTTCATCCAGATATTGCAGCTGAGATTTCACCCCTGAATTGTAATCCACGTGTCCACGCCCGAGTATCATCACAACCGGCTGGGATGGCTGCAGATCTCTCCGTATCATCTGGATGGAGTTGGCCATATAACTGTTACGCACGGAAATCGTCCTGTACAGTTTCAGGATCAGTTCTTCACTCGCCATATTACAATGCCCGTCACGCAGATCCTGATAGATCAGCTCGCGATAGGGCGCAGAGTCGGGGGCCAGTTCATCCGCTAATCCCAGCGTCTCGATCTCAAGCATATTATCCATCCCGGCGCGTGCCATGCGGCTGCGTATGCCCTGATCGATATCGGCACCAAAAACAGTCAGCCCGTGCTCTTTCGCCAGTTCCAGCAGTGGAAAGTAATAGATCCAGTCAGATCTTGTGCTCCATCCCAGCCGTTGACGCAAAGCATTCTCCGCCTGGTCTTGCTTTAATGGCGTAAAGCTGTTCTGACTGGCGGTGGTATAAGTGAGTAACCAGCTGGTCTGCTCTCGACTGAAAAACTCAAACCCAATGGCAGGTTTGATTCCGGCTGCAATCATCTGTTTAAGAATATCGAGTTGAACCCTGTGCTGCAGCTCACTATCATGAATTTCCCCAAGATAGATGACATCGGCATCGACTAATAAGGGGGTCAGATCGTTCTGCTGTAAATCCGAGCCATCAGCTTGCACGACGAACTGAATCGGTTTTTCACTCTCTTCGCTTAGTTTTAGATGGCTACAGCCTGAGGCTAAAAACAGCAGTAAGATCAGGATAGCGGAGCAGGAATTTTTCATCATGGCTGATTGGCTGGATACTCGGAAACGAGCAACATTAACACATTCCCCAACGCGGGAGAACGTATAGCGAATACGGCGTTGACGCACCTGTAAAAAAGATAAACACGTACACGATCGAAAAAAGACTATGTTGTGGCCATTTTTTCGCTAAAATCAACGCGCAAAAAACAACCATAAAAAAGTGTTTTCTATGACTCATACATATCGATTGATATTTGACTGCCCCGATCAGGTTGGACTGGTAGCGGAAGTGACCGGCTTCATTGCCCTGCACAATGGCTGGATCACCGAATCTTCACACCATTCCGAACAGGCCAACAACTGGTTTTATTCGCGCATCGAAATAAAGGCGGATTCACTACCGTTTGGGCTGGATAAGTTTACTCAGGAGTTCTCATCGCTGGCCGAGAAATTCTCGATGAACTGGAAAGTAGTCGATAGCAATCAGGCAAAAAAACTGGCCCTGTTTGTGAGCAAGGCCTCTCATTGCCTGTCTGACCTGCTGGATCGCTGGCGTAGTGGCGACCTGCACTGCGAATTCAGCTGTATTATTTCCAATCACGAAACGTTGCGCCGCCAGGTCGAATGTTATGACATCCCGTTCCATCATGTCCCGGTCAGTGCTGAGAATAAAGCGGATGCGTTTGAGCAGATGCAGTCCCTGATCGATCGTTATCGGATCGAAACGATTGTACTAGCGCGTTATATGCAGATACTGCCACGGGATTTCTGCCACCGCCATCGTCATCAGATCATCAATATTCACCATAGCTTTCTGCCTTCTTTTATAGGTGCCAGACCCTATCATCAGGCTTTTGACCGGGGGGTGAAATTAATCGGCGCAACCTGTCACTACGTCACTCAGGATCTGGATGAAGGCCCTATTATCGAGCAGGGAATACAGCGTGTTAATCATTCCGACAATGTGGAAGATCTGGTCAGAATCGGAAAAGATATCGAAAAGCAGGTTCTGGCCGAGGGCCTGCGTTTCCATCTGGAAGATCGCATTATGGTGGATGGCAATAAAACTATTATTTTTTATTAGTTTGATCGGCTATTTTAATTTTCACTATAAGTTGATCCAGAGCAGCTAAATTCTTTAATCGGCTTCAGTTTTTATGACTCAATCAGTACAGTGACCGCAACTATAAAAAGAGAATAAATAATGGACCGCAGAGAGCATAGAGAGGCCGAAAGTCCTCAACAGATCAAAAAAGAGTCACAACGGGTCAGACACTTCCTGATTAAAGTAAGTCTGATCTATGTACTGGTTTCGGTAGGTCTTTTCTTCCTGTTTTCAAACCTGCTAAGAAATCATGCCTATGACGATATGTCGCGTGATGAAATTCACCACATTTCAGAAATGGTATTTGATTCAATGTACACCGCAATGCTAACCGGTTCCGGTAAGGCGGGTATAGATGCTGCATCTAAGCGTATGAGTAAAACTGGACCCGGTATGCAGATCTCAGTGATCCGCGGCGAAGTGATCGCAGAAATGTTCCAGGAAGACAAAATCGATAAAATGCGCAGACTCAATGATCTCGCAATCTTTGATGTGTTAAAAACCGGCCAGGAACAGATGATTCATATGGATCAGCGTATACGATTTCTATATCCAGCGCTCTTCAGTGATCAGTGCACAGAATGCCATACGAATGCCAAATCAGGCCAGGCTGCGGCAGTTGTAGAAATCATTTACCCCATTTCCGACTTAAAAGTATC